>NZ_JCAUBA010000006.1:0-323322 GCF_059692235.1 Paenibacillus sp. J2R1T-4
GTTTCTGTATTTGAAGGAATTTGAGAGCATAGAACAATTCAAACAAGAACTAGATAAATATATTGAATACTATAATCACAAACGAATTAAGTCAAAACTAAAAGGCCTGAGACCGGTACAATACCGAATTCAGACCTCACATTCCGCTTAACAAAATAAACTGTCTAACTTTTAGGGGTCACTGCTTTTCCTGGACGGTTATTGGCGATTGAGTTCAGTTAGGCGCGTGGACGGGCATGAGGATGGGTTACGCCCTTTTTGTGCTTCTTTCTGTTCTTGCCCCTTGTTCAATATTGATCGCTTGCTGGAACCATCGGCATCCGCTGCACCAAGAAATCTGACAGCTCTCTAGCCTCCTCTTCCTTCAGCTGGAACGCTTTTTGCAAATGGGTCAGATTCGACAAATCATCTGCGTCAAGCAAAGAAGACTTATTCGTTTGCATGCAAATGACCAGTGGTTTGCCGAAAAAATACTTCGTATAAACAATAGCAAAATCATAGCGTGAATTGTCAGTGGCAAAACCAGTAAAATTAACTTGCGCCTGCTCGGTCAGATCATAGAATCGTTCAAACATACGATCACGCTCCTACCGGATGATTTGTCAGAATATTTTATTTATTTAAATAATATATCATCCATTGCTTATTTTGACCATATTTTTTTGCGGCAGCTTGGTTGTAATCTCTGTTTGTGCGCCTTGAAATAGACCAGATGAAGTGCTATGATGATCAAGAACTTGTATGTATAAAAGGTGGTGTCCTCATGGCGCAAAGCGCTTACATGTATTTGACCGACGGTTCGACCGTCCCATCGATTACAGTAGATGAGCTTAAAGAACGGTTGCTGCATTATAAGGATCAACTCAAGAAGACCGGCAGCCAGCTTGGTTGGGATTATTCGGACACTGCCTTTCCTTACTCCATTGAATCGAAGCCTGAAGGCGAGAACAAATGGTTTTACTTAAAAGGTACAGATCCATCCTACAAACACATGATATTAGGTATTGGAAAAGAAGTTAATGAGACAGACCGCTCCTTCGTTCAAGTCGTTCTCCCTTCGGGTGCAACGCACGGCGATAAGGCTAAGGGCAATGAACTTTGCAGGTACCTGGCCAAAGTATTGAAGGCTGAATTGCATTTATTCAACGGTAGAGTGATGTATTTCAATCCACGTAAATAGATGCACGCTTTCGCTTATTCCGCTTATTAATGAGAATACCCACCGATCCGTTGTAGTAACTGGAGCGGTGGGTATTGTTACGGAATAGGTTATTTCGAATCTTCTTCCACAATTTGATTGTAAATAGCAGAAACGCGTTCCCATTCTTCATCGTCTTCAATGTTCACCAAGAAGGCGTCTTCGTCTTGCTCTTCCACGCGGAAGATCATACCGTCCGATTCTGGGTCGTTCCGATCAATCATAACTGCGTATGCTTGATTCTGGGATTCGAATGTGTAGACGATGACCATCTCATGCTCTTGACCATCCTCGTCCGTAACTAGGAACACATCCTCTTCGTGATCCTCTCCATGATCGCAATTCTCATCGTGCTTATGGTCGCTCATGCAATACCCTCTTTTCTCGATGAATTAATAACCTAGCCTATCGTAACATTTTGCCCATTTCGGGTCAATTAATGGAAATAGCGATACCCTATTCGGTATATCGCTATCCCCTTAATAAAATTTATTCGGATTGGATTACTTTATTAGAGACAATCGTATAGCCATCCTTATCTTCCAGCTTCATGAGGAAGTTCACCTTGTACTCTCCATATGCGTCGAAAGTCACGCCTTGGAAAGGCCATGGGTACCAGAAGCTTTCCTTCTGATCATTAAGTAATTCGGGATCACTGCTGCGAAGTATGCTGCCGTCTGGATGAATAATCTCAATCTTGAATGAGTGAATGGCGGTCTTGAGATTGTCTACTTGAGCGAAGATGACAAAATCGATCTTGTCTCCTCGCTTCACTTTGCCGAACGGTTGCTTGATGGAATAATCCTTGTTCACATCTCTGGCTACGAACATATGTACATTGGGTTTATATATATCCGCCGTGCTGGTGGAATCGTTCCACTTCAATAAACCTTGCAGCGAATCGGTCAAATCTCTCATTGGAAGCACTGCTCTTCCTGAGATCACAAAAGCTGGAATTTCTCCTGTAGCTACTTCAGTGTTATTAATCGTTACCTTCACCTTCGAAAAGCCTTGAAAATCTCCCCATGGTGAACTGGCATATGCTATTCCCGCACCCAACAGCGTAAATACAAGGGTCAGCACAACCAAGCGTTTTCCTTTCATGTAATCAAACCTCCATCTCAAATTCTTCTGCTAGTATATACTCCCTTTTGTCGAAAGAGTTGCGATCACGTGAATGAAAAAAAAGATGGGAACTAGTACCTTTTTCCGAGTATTTCTAGTAAAATAATACCAAAGCGATCAAAACTGTATGGAAGTGGGAAATCGGATGCCTAGTGACCCTGGACTTGAAAAGGAAATTCATGAATTACAAATGCTGCTTAATGCTACTGCCAAGCGGTATAAGTTCAATCTTGGGCACCCTCGTGTACTGGAAGTAAGCCAAAAGTTGGACCGACTTATTCTTCAAGTTATGAACCCCAATCATAGATAGGCTTGCCTAGGAATTTGCAGGCTGCCCACACTGATTAATTCAGTCATTGTGGCTGCGTTTAGCGGAGTGCTGAAGTAATATCCTTGAGCATCGCCGTACTCCAGTTTTTTAAGAAAGTCATACTGTTCCGCGGTCTCGACTCCCTCCGCAACAACCTTCAGTTGAAGCTCCCTTGCTAAGGTAACAATGGAAGAAGTAATCGCCCTGTCTTTCTTGCCTTGAGGAACATCTTTAACAAAAGAGCGATCAATCTTGATCCCGTATATCGGAAGACGCTTTAATTGGTTGTAGGAAGATAACTCTGTTCCGAAGTCGTCTAACATTACCTTGATCCCTGCATTTCGCAATTTATCCAGTTGGGGCAAGGTAACGTCGAGGTTCTGGAATATTCGGCTTTCTGTAATCTCTATCTCTAGATACTCCGGAGAAAGTCCAACCGAACCGAGTATCGAAGTAACAGTGGGCGCAAGCCTTTCCCGCCATCCGGGATGCAAGTATACGTTGACAGCAATCGGAATAAAGAGACCAATCTCTTCCTGCCATCTTTTGTTTTGCTTACAAACCTCGTTCAATGTATATTCATCTAATTGAATAATCCAACCGTTTTCTTGAAGAGAATCCAGAAAATCCACCGGCAGCAGCAGCCCCCGTTCAGGATGATTCCATCGTAATAAAGCTTCCATTCCCGAAATGTGCCCTGTCTTCAGATCGAACATTGGCTGGTAAAATATTTCGAACTCCTTCTGCTCAAGTCCTCTTGCCAGCTCCTCCTCCAATTGGGCGCGGTGTTCAAGCTGCATACCCTTAGGCTCGGTTGCGAACAATACTCCATTTTTACCGCCTGACTTCACATTGTACATAGCTGTGTCAGCCTTTTGCACTAGCAACTCCCAGTCTGTACCGTCTTTCGGATACATGCTTACCCCTATACTAGCGGAAACCTCGACTTGATTGCCTCCAATAACATATGTATTTTGAAGGACTCCGATTAATTTGTTGGCTACATTCAATGCATGTTCAGGCTCGGTCAGATCAGTCAATAGAACAATAAACTCATCTCCGCCCACACGCGATACTGTATCGCTCTCTCTCAAGCAGGAAGTAAGCCGGCTTGCCATGCTTTGCAACAGCCTGTCCCCGGTATGATGCCCCAGGGTATCGTTAATTTGTTTGAAGCCATCCAGATCGATAAACAGGATCCCAATCATGGTCTTACTGCGCTGAGCGTGCGAGATGGCTAGCCGCAATCGATCCTCCAATAAGAAGCGATTAGGAAGACCCGTCAATGCGTCGTAATAAGCTTTGAGCTTAATCGATTCTTCTGCTTCCTCTTTCTCAGCCATGAGTTTTTCAAAAACACCTGCCATCACATTGTACGCTGTTTCTATGCTCTTCAACTCGTCTTTTGTGTGGAGATTGACCCGGGCTGAGAGATCCCCTGACGCTATACGCATCGATGTTCGCTGCAGCTCTGAAACTGTATTGACCACGGATAAGTAGAAGCCAGTAAAGATGCAAGCAATTAATGCAAGGCCAGCCAGCAAAAGCAGAAGGATGAATAATCGCATTCTCTCATACTCATCAGTCTGTTCTTGAAGCTTAATGTTCAGCATAGGCACGAAGCTGTCGTAGAGGCGATTTACGGCTTGGATAGAGGCATCTCCCGATTGATACGCCTCCAAGCTAGTAAAAGGAACTTCAAGTGTATAAGTAAGCGCTCCTTCCATCATGCTGCCAAATTCATCCACCATATTCTTGTAGGATCGGATGTTCTGTCCTAGCTGTATGGGGTCTTCGGAGTTAACTAGTAGAACCGTGCTATTAGCCTCTAAGCTGTTAGCATGGCGTCTCACTGCTTCTAGTAATCGAGAAAGCCGCAGCTTCTGCTCCATCATAATTGTCCGCGAGGCAGATACATTGATTCCGATATTAAGGATTGAATCCAGCTGCATCAGAGCTTCCGGAAGCCGATCAGCCACTGCATTCCCGAGTAGCCGTCCTTGTTCATCCCTTAACTGACGAATACCGGAAACATCGGCGACATGAGCCAAAAGCGAATAGGTATCATTGATAGCTTGGTTATAAAGCGATATAGCATCCATCGGTGCCAACCAACCCGATTTCTGATCAAGCTCAATCAATTGCTTCCGAATGGGCTCCCACCGATCCATCATAGTAACCTTTTTACTGAATTGATGATCCAGGGATTGAATGATTACCGCCCTCTCTTTTACGCTTTGAAGCCACTTGTCTCTTTGAGATTTGTTATTGCTGGAATCAGCCAAGATTTGACGAATATATGTATTTCGAATCATTAAGGTATCATTTGCAATGTGTTGTAACGCGTTGTGATACTGAAGTCCATTTTGGCGCACATCACCTCGTGAGATCCGCTCGGAAATATCATGCATAATCCATGTTGTAAGAGCACAAATCGGGATGACAAACAAGAGCACAATAATATAAAGCTTTTGCGGATATTTCAATTGGTTCATAAGTCGCACAATAGGTCTGAGCAGCATAATTGTTCTTCATCCAAACTGTTGTAAGGTAAGTTCCGATTGGATTTATATTCCACATAAACTACTAAAATCCTGCAAGATTAGGTCTATAGTCCTTAATATTACTTAAAAAGGAGCAAAATCTCTCTAAATCACCCTGGTTCTACTTCCAGCTCTTCTATTCGCCGTTCCGCATATCTTGTATCCTTGTGAGCAATATAGGTTTCTGCCTTCTCGACTACGACCGCTGTATTGTATTCTGGAATACCTGCATATGGCTCGTAGACTCCCTTGGGAAGCACCACATTCCCTTCCGGCCAATACATCTCAATGTTACCCTTTTTCATTTCTGCATAAAGCGCCCGTCCGATAAAAGTCCCATATTTATTATAGATCGCTATCGCTTCTCCATTACGAATTCCAAGCGCTGCCGCATCTGCCTCATGGATCAGAATATTATCGCGTGATGCATTATTGAAGGGGTCTTTCTCGCTGTATACCATCGAATTGAATTGCTTTCCTCGACGCGTAGTAACGTAGAAATGTCCTTCCGGCTTCCGCAGATCAGGCTGTTGAATAGCTAACAGTTTCCCTCGACCATCCTCAGTCGGACAAACGCCCTGCTCACATAACCAAGCTCCCCCATATTGGAACACATCCCCTTTACGTTGCAAATGCTGAACTCCTTCATAGTAAGGGACAGCAATCGCGATTTCGTCGCGGATATGCTGTGCAGAGTCAAAGCCTATGAGATGCCTGCGTTCCGGGTACACTCTCTGCGCCAAGTCCACATAGATCTCCCATTCCGCGCGCGCTTCCTCAATCCGGGGACCCTCGATCTCCGGGCTGAAATAGATCATTCTTTCTGTGCTTGTTGAGGTGCCTCCACCCGGCTGCTCATACCTGGTCATTGCCGGGAGCAGGATGACTTCCTCTTGCGCGTCAGCAAGCGCTGACGTATTCAGAATGATATCCTGATGGACCCGGAGCTCGACTGCTTCCAAGCAAGTACGGACGAATTCCGGATCCGGCATCGTCTCCAGGAAGTTGCCGCCGCTCGTATAGAACAGGCGGGTGCGCCTTTCATGTGTCTCGGGCAAGAGCGCGTTCTCGAGCGTCAGGCCGACGATGTCCCCTTCCCATGCGGGAAGCTGGAATCCCCACAATCGCTCGAACCGCTCGCGGTTCGAGGCGTCGCTTGGGATTCCCCCCGGGAGGGACATCGGTTCCGCGCCCATCTCGCCGGCGCCTTGCACGCCGCTATGGCCGCGGATCGGCATGACGCCGCAGCGCTCGCGGCCGAGAAACCCGCGGAGCATGGCGAGGTTCGCCACCTGGGACACATTGTCGGTCCCGAATCGGTGTTGCGTGAGTCCCATGCTCCACACGAACACCCCGCTCTTCGCCCGCGCCAACAGCTGGGCGAAGTCCAACATGTCCGTCCGCGTCAGGCCGGACGAACGCTCAAGCACGTCCCACGGCAGTGCCTGGACGTGCAACCGCAGTTCGTCGATGCCCTTTGTATGGGCCCTGACGAACGTCCAATCTATGGCGGAGCCGCGCTCCTGCTCCTCCATCTCGAACCAGTGCTTCATGACTCCGTTCATGAAGGCGATGTCCCCGCCGATGTTCACCTGCACGAACGAGTCCACGATCTTCGTCCCGAAGAGCGCGCTCTCAGCGATCGAAGGGATCCAGTAATTCTCCATCGACGGCTCGCGATAAGGATTAATCACAATAATCTTCGTTCCCGCTTTTTTGGCTGCATACATATACTTCGTGGAGACAGGTTGATTATTCGCAGCGACAGAGCCCCAGAAAATTAGCACATCGGTACCGATCCAGTCCTTATAGCTGCAGCTTGAAGCGGAAATGCCGAGTGAACGTTTGAGCGCTGTTTTACTGGGGGAGTGACAAATACGGGATGCATTATCCACATTATTCGTACCCAGGAAGCGTGCTACTTTTCCTGCAGTGTAATAAACCTCGTTCGTGATCCCGCGAGCAGTGAGATAAAAAGCCAATTGCTTAGGATCTATGCTGCGAATTTTCGCTGCGATCCGATCCAGCGCTTCATCCCAACTTAGCCGGGTGAATCGGGTCTCCCCTCGCTGCCTGGACATCGGGTAAGGGATCCGACCTAGCTTACGCAGGGACGTGCTGTCCATAGCGCGGAGCTTCTCAATATCCTCGAACCAGTGGGATTCAATCGCAGGCATAGTGTTCAGTCTGAGCACATTCAAACGTGTCGTGCACAGATGGGGTCCGGTCAAGGTCTGATCCCGCAAGCCAGACACGCCGAGCGCGCAGCCATCGCACACGCCTTGTGTGAGAATTCGGTAAGCATACGGCAAATTATCTCTATTCTCGTACACGACCTTGAGCGTATCAAGAATATGATGCGGTTTGACTTTGCCTAGCCCCAGCGGCATCTTGCTCGCCCATAATGAAGGCTTAAGCGAGGAATCCAACTTGATAGGTCCGGTGTGTTTCGTTTTCCCCATAGGAACACTTCCTTAATTGGTTATTAGTTCAAGACTATATCTTCGTAGCGATTTCCTATATGCTATATCATATCACGGGTGAACTAGAGCTTCACCCCTTATTCCTGTCATTGGGAGGGACTTTTTGATGGAACACTTACCTATCACTTCACCTTGGTCCATTCGTCGATATACGAACGATAACTGGGAGGAGTTCGAGGATCTAATAGTAACGGAGTATCCCTTAACGCTTTATGTCAATGATCGCGAATTCGCAACCATTGTATGCACCCCTGACAATCTGGAGCCTTTGATCATCGGCTTTCTCACTTCAGAGGGTGTCATTCGGGCTCACAGTGAGATCGAATCCATCCTTATTGATGAAGCGCAAGGCCGTGCTTTTGTTGATTTACATCAGAAATCTACACTCGATCCTGCCCTGTTCTCCAAACGCAGAATCTCTTCCTGCTGCGGAAAAGGCAGACAATCATTTTACTTCCACGCCGATGCCCAGACGGCCAAACCGATCTCAGATACGGCGAAGCTGCGTCTCTCTCCTGAGCAATGCTACTCTCTAATGAAACAATTGCATAATTCCGCAAGCGTTCACCGTCAGACGGGAGGCGTTCATCAAGCCGCTCTCTCGGATGGACGCAGCCTGTTCGCAGGATTCGCAGACATCGGGCGCCATAACGCGCTTGATAAGTTGTATGGCCACTGCTTGATGACCCACACGGCAACAGAGGACAAAGTAACGGTGTTCAGTGGGCGACTCGCCTCAGAGGTCGTACTGAAAGCAGTGAAGATCGGCTCCCCTATTCTATTGTCCAAGTCCGCACCTACAGATCTTGCTTTACAGTTAGCAGAAGAGCTCGGTCTGACTGCAGTCGGATTTTTACGCGGCTCCGGAATGAATGTGTATACCCATGCTCACCGCATCATTGAATGCTAGCTCCTTTGCGAAACTAAAAAGAACGGCAACCTCGTATCGAGATCACCGTCCTTCCCTTAAGCTTTATACTTGGTCAAGATGCAGGGCACGCCTTTTCCGACGGCTCCAGGCTGACTCATCTTATCCAAATATCTTAATCCTCTAGCGCACTGTTTCTTACATACGAAGCATACGTCGGATGTTACCAATTTAAGCTGATACGAGTTATTAGAACTTGGGGGCGGCTGCTTCTTCTTTGACTTCGTAGCCATAATGCTGCATGCTCCTCTCACATGAACAGACTTCTGCCTTCTCAAGCAGTTTATGGCCGGCCTATGGAAGCGGACTCCGCGAATGACGGGGGTCCCGTAAGTTTTGTAAATTTTCGTATAATATCATTCTTTTTTTTTCTATATAAACGTGATAAATTAGAAGGGATGCAAAAAAGGGCTTACATGCCTCTTTATCGAAGAAGGAGGTTAATTATGCAGTTTCAGCTCCAAATGATCGGCACTGGCAGTGCTTTTGCCAAATCCTACTACAACAATAACGCATTGATATCGTATAACGATTACTCGTTCATGATCGATTGCGGCATCACAGCTCCGTGGTCGCTTCACCGGATGAATATTCCCATGCGTGACATTCAAGGCGTATTGGTTACTCATCTGCATGCCGACCACATTGGGGGGCTCGAGGAATATGCTCTTCGTATGAAATATGCGTATAATACCAGACCTACTCTTTACATTGAAACCGATTTAATAGACACCCTATGGGACAATTCTTTAAAAGCAGGCTTATACCACTCCTTGGAAGGTCCGCAGACGCTAGAGAGTTACTTTGATATTGTTCCCTTGAAAGCAAGTGTTCGTCAGGAAATCTTGCCAGGCTTCAGCGTTGAACTGATCCGGACGAAACATTACGCTACTCTGCCCAGTTATTCCATTGTGCTGAATGATAAGCTCTTTTATAGTGGCGATGTGACCTTTGATCTTGCCCTTATTGAAGAGATTGCGTACAAGAGACAATGCGAGTATTTGCTCCATGATTGTCAGCTTGAAGGACCAGGCATAGTGCACACCACGCTTGCCGAACTGCTAACCCTGCCTGAAGACATTCAGGAACGGGTGCTTCTCATGCATTACGGAGATACGATGCCAACCTACATAGGCAAGACCGGCAAAATGACATTCCTAGAACAACATAAGCCCTATCATTTTCATTTTCCAAATTAATGGTCGCACCAAAAGATCCAAGCCCTTAGGCTTGGATCTGGGATGTTTCCATACGACCTTGCTCAACTCACTAATGCGTATTGCAGTCATTAGAAATTCGGGAGATTATCCAGATTATTGCTAGGATCTCCATCTGCATCACCGCGGATGTAGAGCTCGCCGTCTCTTCCTTTGAATGCATTTACCCCTTGGATCGTACCGAGGTTAACTTCTTGTAAAGCTTGGTTGTAATCCAATACGCGACCGGAAGATGTTTTGAACGCGGTCAGATCGCCATCGCCGTTTTTTTGCACAGCTACGAATGATTCTCGTTCAGGTCTATTAGATTCCATCGTCTTTTACCTCCATCACAAATTCATTTCGGCTTAGTATTCCCGAAGAACGGCACTTTATTAGTCCTGTTTCCGGCAAGGAATGGAACGATTATTGAACTTGAGTCATATGGAGGTTTGATCAATGGTATATCGCATACTAATCCCGCTCTATACAATTCTGGTGCTAATCTCCTCTATCCTGCTCGGAAAGTCATTGAACATCTGGCTAACGGTTGCGTCAGGTGCATTGTTTCTGTTGGCTTACTTTCTAGAGCTCCGCTTTTCTCGAATACAAATAATCCGGCTAGGGCTGCTCGCTCTCGTCCATTGGCTCGTTAACATCAACTGGATTTTACCCGTGTACTTGATCTTGCTCGGACGAGATTCCTACCCCAACAAATCACTTCTCAAGCGATTGGCGTTATGGCTCCTCTATACCGCAACTTATTCGCTAATCCGATTAACATACAATCCTGTCACGACATATAATCTGCTTCTCACTCTGTATGATGCAATCTCATTCGGCCTAGCAATTTATATTAGTACTTACTTGTCCAGTGCCGAGAAAAGCAAAGAGAATCTCGATACCCAGAACCGCCTCTTATCCACTCATGACGCGTTGACCGGGCTGCTCAACTATGAAGAATATCATCGTCAAGTTGACCAGTTGATTCGGAATAAGACGCCGCTCATTCTTGTAATCATTGATTGCACCGATTTGAAATCTACCAACAGTGTTCATGGATTTGCCGGTGGAGATCGCATTTTGAAGGAAATCGCTGAGCTGCTCAAAATTGTATTCTCGGATGCCTATGTAATTGCTCGCTATGGAGGGGATGAATTTGCTCTCGTCACCCATGCCAAGCAGGCAGAGCAGCGGGTAACTCATATCCACCAACTGCTGGAGTCGGAGATTCCGAAGCTTACCGGGGTGCAAATCACGTACGGCTTCTCGCTCTATCCAACTGATGGTACGAACAAGGAACAGCTGATTCATGCTGCAGAAAAAATGTTATTCGCTATGAAAAGCGAGATCTGGATGAAACGAGAAAACCATATGGTCCGATCTGAGAAGCTTCGCGTTGTTGGTGAGTTAGCTTCTGGCATGGCACATGAAATTCGCAATCCTCTTACGACTGTTAAGGGATTCTTACAGATTTCCAGATCGAATCAATACAATATTGAACCTTGGTACGAGCTGATTATGGATGAGATTAATCGAATGAGCGAGCTTACCGCAGAATTCCTGCAATTCTCCAAGCCGCATGTCGCTCACTATAAAATCCGCCCGATCCATCAATGCATCCACCGCGTCATCTCTCTAATGGAATCAGAGTCAGTACGCCTAGGCCACCAGATTATTTACATGCCTGAGAACCCAGAGCTTGAGATGCTGATGGATCAAGATAAGCTTGTACAGCTATTTCTGAATCTGGTGAAGAATGCATTCGAAGCCATGCCGGAGGAAGGAATCGTTACCATACGCTTATATACAAGTGACAACTATGCCGCTATTGAAATTCAAGATACAGGCAAAGGCATACCTGAAGCCGAAATGGATAAAGTATTCCACCCCTTTTACACAACCAAAGACAACGGAACTGGCTTAGGTTTGTCGATTTGTCATAAGATTGTACAAGACCATGGCGGAAGCATGGAGGTGGAAAGTAAGGTCCAGGTCGGCACGACCTTTCGTCTGATGCTCCCGCACTCTAAGCAGACTGAAGAAGCCAGCTAGAGCACCTTCTTCATCCGTAAATGTTCAATTCCCGCATCATCAAATGGAGCATCCGAAATGACCGTGTATCCTTGCTTCTCATAAAACGAAACGGCCTGTACCTGCGCGTCCAATACTGCAAATTTGTATTGCTCTGATACCGCTTTGCTCTCCATTGCCTGCAATAGAAGTCTTCCGTACCCTTTACCCCGATCCTTCTGAAGAACGGCTATACGCTGCATCTTCGCGCTTCCTGGTTCATACATCTTCATCCGGGCTGCGCCCACTGCTTCGTTTTCATCATCCACTAGCAGAAAATGAATGCAGGAATCCGGTGACACGTCGTACTCATCTACTTCAAGTTCCTCTGCTACGCCCTGCTCAGCCACGAACACTTCCTTCCGAATGCTTAAACACTTATCTAGCTCCCGTTCATCTTTTACAATTATGACTTTCATATTCTCATTCCCCTCATCCCTATCATAATTCGACCAATCACATGCGCATCGTAATTTGATTCCCTGAGCTATACTTTCGCAGGCCCCTGTAGAACAAGGTGATGCTTCCAGCCGTTAATAATAACGTAATTCCCATTAAGCCTGACAAATAGGGCCATTCTATATGGCGAAGCAGACCTATCGGCATGTAGCTTATGAATCCCGCCGGAATTACAGTGAACAAGATTAGCTTACCCACACCATGAAAAATTCCAGTCGGATAAGTGGAGAACGTTAGGAACCCCATATTCATCTGGAAGCCCAACCCTTCTGCATTTCCCATGTAAAAGGCTAAAGACTGTACCAACACATTAAAACAAATAAAGATCAGAGTGGCAAGCATCAGGGCGGTACCAAATTTGATAATACCTAGCAGGTGGTGGTCGCCGAATATTCCATATAGGATAAGGGCAAATGCAACATCGCCAATAGCCGATATCGACATCCTGCTTACTAGAAGATGGGGAAGAACAGGCTTCGGTTGGACGAGGAAAGGCTCGATCAAACCATTGGCAACCAAATTCGCTATCGTGAAGCAATTGCCGAAGAATACCGCTGCCAAGCCGAATCCGCCTGCTCCGATCGCCCACATCATCATAACATCCTCGAAGCTCCACCCATTCACGACTTGGAATCGGTTGAAATAAATGCTCCAGTAAAAAATCCAGACGAAATTATTCACGAGCATCATCCCGGCCGTCAGAAAGAAGCTCATTCTGTATTCAAGTGCTCCAGCCAAATTAAGCTTCCAACAAGTATACATCAATCGAAACATCTTAACCCCCGTTAACATGCAGCTTTTTCACCCCTCTCCCATACAACGCGAATACGCCTATTACTAATCCTAGTATCCATAACCATTGAACAGCAACCATCCGGATCCAAGCTGAGACTTCGAATTGAACCGCAGTTTTGGCTGAGAAATAAGCTACGGTCTGGAAAGGAAGCCACTCACTAATCGACTGCAGAATACCGGGGAACATCTCCAAAGGCAGCAGCATTCCTCCAATTGTAAATAACAGCTTTTGGTACACAAAGTCCAGTCCCCTAGTCTCCTCCACCCAGAAGGCGCATAACGCAATTAACATATTCATCGCGTATTGTACAGTGAAGGAGCCGAATAGAACGATACCTAGCGCTGCCAGCTGCCAACCGCCAGGGAAGCTCCAACCGTAAAGGGCAATGCCTAATAAGCAC
Organism: Paenibacillus sp. J2R1T-4; assembly: GCF_059692235.1. Classification (NCBI taxonomy): domain Bacteria; kingdom Bacillati; phylum Bacillota; class Bacilli; order Caryophanales; family Paenibacillaceae; genus Paenibacillus; species Paenibacillus sp. J2R1T-4. The sequence goes on from NZ_JCAUBA010000006.1 coordinate 13,512, forward strand.
CCGATCAGAAGGTTCACAAATAACCGCACAGCCGCTTCTCCCATGAAGCCGGAGTAGTGATAGAGCACGTAGTGCATGGGCCTGATTAACTGATATCCCACATCCCCGTTCTTCACTTCCATCTCTACTTTGGCAACCAGCTTAGGCGTGGATAAGATGACAGACTCCGCTATAATCAAATACCAGATCATCTGTTCGTAAGAATACCCTGCAATAAGATCCGTTCCTTCCCCAGCGAATGTCACACTCCATAGCTGCATGAAGATGTACAGAATCAATATCAGGAACAAGGAGCGAATGATGAAATCGGACACATAGGCAAGATGGCTGCGAATCGTAATTCGACTAATCGCCCCATACTTGATTAGTTTAGCGGTGAACGATCCCATTTGGTGATTCCTCCTTACCGGTCCGCTCGTATATTCTTGTTATGATCTGCTCCATAGGAGGATCTTCAATCGTTACATCCTCTAGCCGGTAATCTCTCACAATAAGGGACAGAACGGATTCGATGGATATTCTTGAGGTGTCCACGGAGAGCTTCAAGTCTAATCCGCTGTTCGTGACTACCTCCACTCCTTCATGACGAAAGGGCAGATTAGCTGATGACTCTCTTAGCCTCAACACAATTGTTTTTCTTGTGAAAAAAGTTCGTTTCAGATTCGATACCAGATCATCCAGAATAATCGTTCCATGATTTATTACAATCGCTCTGCGGCACAGTTGCTCCACGTCACCTGCATCGTGTGAAGTAAGAAATAGAGTTGTCCCCTCTTCCCGGTTCATTTCGAGTAACAATTCACGGATCTTGTATTTGACAATAACATCTAACCCGATTGTCGGTTCATCTAGAAAAACGATATCAGGACGGTGCAGCAGGGCCGCCGCCATCTCACACCGCATTCTCTCTCCAAGCGACAGCTTTCGGACCGGTGTGTAAATATACGGCTGTAATCCGAACCTCTCGATGAGCTCATCACGACGACGCTTATAATCAGCTCGCCCGATCTCATAAATACGAGACATTAACTCGAAAGTATCGACTGGCGGGAGATGATACCATAGCTGTGATTTCTGTCCGAATACGGTCCCAATGCGAAAACCGAGCTTAGACCGTTCTTTCCAAGGACAATAGCCTAACACCTCGGCAGAGCCAGCGGTAGGATGCAGAATCCCGGTTAGCATCTTAATCGTAGTTGATTTACCAGCTCCATTCGGTCCGAGGAAAGCCACGAATTCTCCTCGTTCTACCTCGAGATCGATTGGATGAACGGCTACTTTACTCGTGTACTCCGGTCGGAATAAAGCTTGAAAGCTCCTATAAAGCCCTTCCTTCTTTTGCTTAGCCTGAAACGTTTTACTCATTCCCTGAACACGTATCGCTTTCAACTGTGAATCCTCCCCGTAGTTTAGTTAATTAAAGCAGCAAAGACCCCCGACAAGCCGCCTTTGCAGGCGGAACTTGCCGGAGGTCTTTTATCCCTACGGTGTAGCGCGAGTACTCCAGACCAGCGCTCGGCCTCGCTCGGTTCGACAGCGTCTGCATCATGATTGATGCGCGCTTCGGATCCCTAGAAGCCCTCCCACTTATTTACAACATATTAGCACGTGTTGGATGAACTGACAATTACTTTTTCTCCCTTTTGATCTGTGATTTGATAGCGAATGTCACGTTAATTTCTCCGCTGCCTTGCGCATTCGATCCTGCATTACGCAGCCTGACAACCCTCCTCTTCAAGAGAGCTTTAATTTGCCTCGGGGATAATCTTGGATTCTTTTGCAGCAGTTGAGCAATTGCACCTGCAACAATAGGGGTAGACATGCTGGTTCCGGACATGCGGAAATAGCTTTTCCCTACCCGGCTGGAAGGTTCATTCACATCCAGGAATGAACCTGGTGCGCGCAAGGAAATGATATTGACCCCTGGTGCAACCAGATCGGGCTTCACCCCTCCCCCCGCAACAGGGCCTCGACTCGAGAACGGTGCAATCGTATCGTCAGTTTGTCGGAGGGTTCCACGATCATTTGCAGCCCCAACCGTAATAATTCTCGGATTAATGCCAGGCGTGTCAATTGTACTTCTACCCGGCCCCTCGTTGCCAGCAGCAGCGACCACTACAAGACCCGCATTCCACGCTCGAGTCGCTGCCTTGCACAAAGGGTCTGTATTGCAATTCGTCGCTCCAGGCGCCCCGAATGACATATTCACGATGCGAGTTCCAAATCGTTTCTTGGTCCGCAGAATCCAATCCAAGGCTGCAATTACATTGGATGTATCGGCCGAGCCTCTACGATCGAATGCTTTAGCTACAACCAGACGGGCGCGCGGAGCAGGTCCTTTAAACTTTCCGCCCGAACTTAATCCATTCCCGGCTGCATCACCTGCAACATGAGTTCCATGACCGTTATTGTCATAGGGTTGCTTTCTCCTCCCAACGAAATCACGGAATGCAGCAATTCGATTTATTGGTTTGATGAGATCAGGATGTTTGAACACTCCTGTGTCAATGATTGCGATTGTAATTCCTTTCCCGGTTAGCCCTTTTCTTTGTAAAGCAGTAGAACCAATGGAAGGTGTAGCTACATTTAAGCTAATACGCAGCTTCCGATCCAGATGTACATGCTTCACGGAACCGTGGCAGCACAGCTTGTGCAAGCAACGCGCATGCACATGAGCGGCCACAGATCGAATCACGTGTAATTTGCGGCGAACCCGGAAGTGATGAGGCTGACTTGTTACTTTAGACTGCAGCCCTTGGAGAAGCTTCGAAGATGGATGCTTGCCAAATTCTATGATGACTTTTACATTAGAACTCGCTTTCGCCGCATGCTTAGTCCATTGCAGATAATGACGAAGCGACTTTCCCATCTTGGGATGAAAGCTTATTGCGGGAGTATGCTTCTTGTGTGAATGGTTCTTCTTTGCACTCACGCGAACTGTTCCTCCTCTGCTCTAGAAGTACAAAAGGAGAACGGCTGGGCCGTCCTCCGATCACATGTTTACATGGGTTACTCTTTAACACTTCCCGCGTGTAACAATCACAAGCAGGATGAACAAGACAAGAATGATGCTTGTGTTCGAGCACGGATGGTGGCAAGGCCCGTGATCATATGCTCCCGCAACTGGCATTTGTTTAATATGAACGTTGCCGTGTGCAGGGGATACATGTTGCGGCATATTGCTCATAGGCATAGTATGAGGCATATTACTCATAGGCATAGTCAGAGGCATGTTTTGAGCTGACATAACAGATGGGAATGGGGCTTGCATGGCGGCTGGGCTCACTGCAGGTTTTTGCATGTTTTCCATAAATCCACCTCCCTTATCGTACGATACATCAACAGTCTATGGGGATGCACCTAGATGGAACACGGTAAATACCCAGATTCACGAGAAATTGAGCATTCGCCTAGAATAATCATTCTATCCATCCATTGACAAGTGCACTAATGGTCTATGTTCGATTATGGAAAAAGATGGGGACAAATTAGTGGGCATTCTATCAAGATTGGTTCGGTTTGTTCAATGATTTGTCATAAACATAAAGCTTAGTTGAATAGATTCTGCTCTAAAAGTATCGTATAATTCTTTAAGTGACATTTCGACGAGGAGGGGTTCCATATGTATAAATGGTTAATGTCCGTATTATTTTTCGGCGCTTGCGCATTCGGCTTGATCTTTCTGGCTGTAACTGCCGCACCTGAGAAGTCCGAAGACGAATTAGCTGCTGCTGATGGGGTGAAACAATTGAAGCTGGTAGCCTCCAACTTTCAATTCGACCAAGCAGAATACAAGGTAGCCGTGGGAGAAAAGCTTAAAGTTGTTCTCACTAACAAAGAAGGTAAACATGGTGTTGAGATTGAAGGTCAAGGTCTCAGTATTGAATTAGGCGGTAAAGAAATGTCCAAGGAAGTTACTTTTGACAAAGCGGGCACTTACAGTATCGTATGCTCCGTTCCTTGCGGCGACGGTCATGTAACTATGAAAAGCAAGATTGTAGTAGCATAACAGATGTGAAAGAACAACGGCGTCGTCCTTCGAAGGACGGCGCCGTTTATCTAGTTAAAGCATACAATACTAAATTATAAAAAGAATGGGAGAGGTTAAAATGGATCGATTACAAGACGATGAGCTGCTTAAGCAGCTAGAGTTGTTTCCAGGCTGGGAGCGCAAGGATCAGAAATGGTTAGTTAAGAAGTTCCGATTCCAAGCTTATATGGACGGCATTCTCTTCGTCACTGCAGTGGCCCAAGCTGCTGAGAGCATGCAGCACCATCCTATGATAGCCATCGATTACAAACTCGTCACTTTGAGTGTCACTACATGGAGTGCAGGCGGGATAACTTCGTTGGATTTCAAGCTAATGGAACAGTCCGACAACTTGTATCAAGCCAGTAAAACTAAAAAAGAATAAGAAAACCCTCCAGAATCCGGACAGTAACGGTATACTCTATATCATTTCTTTATTGCAACTAGATTCAATCCGCATGGCTTCAGACCGCTAAATAATCGAGAAGTTTCAATGGAAGTAAAATTTCATATTTATAAAAAAAAAGGGGTGCCGATTATCGGCATCCCCTCTTCGATAAGTCAAGGCTTAAGGCTTCCACCAACACCACCAGCACATAGATCTCACCTCCTTTACTATCCTTATCCAAATCCCGTCTAAATTGCAGCAGTAGAAGCAACCTGCATAGCTGCAGTCATTCGGTCCCGATTCTGAATGTAATCAACCCAAAGAGGAAAGATTTCTTGAAAAGCTTCTACTACTTGAGGATCAAACTGTTTCCCTTTTCCAATAATAATTCGTTTATAAGCTTCGTCTACAGGTAACGCATCCCGATAGGAGCGCATAGTAGTCATTGCGTCGAACGCATCGGCCACAGAAGTGATCCTGGCTAGAACAGGAATTTCATCTCCCATCAACTGATCCGGGTAGCCATTCCCATCCCAATGTTCATGATGATGTAAGATTACATCTACGCTGTCTCTCAGTCCCTCAATGCCTTTCATAGCGTTTGCACCTACAACCGGGTGCGTTTTAATAATGTCGTATTCCTCTTCTGTCAGAGTAGTTGGCTTCGTCAGTATGTAATCAGGAATGTTCACTTTCCCTACATCATGCAGGAGGCAGGCGTAGTAGAATGTTTTTAATTCATCTTCTGAGAATTTTCCCATGCGATGTGCAAGCAACAAGGAGAAATGTGCAACACGCTCACTATGCCCCCGCGTATAAGGATCCTTCAGCTCGAGTGTCGCTACAATACCTTTGACGATTTCTTCAATCTGAGAGCTATAAGAGTCCCGTACCGCACGTACATAGTCAAGAAATCGATTCAATAGAATGTAAGCAACCGATCCGATCACAATAGCAAGCGAAATCGGTATAATAACTAATCCTGTGTGTAAAAGTGTTCCTAATATGGCATACTTCAGAACAATTCCAGCCAACACTATAAAGAAATAACGCCTGTTCAAGAAAATTGGGGTAAAGATTAATAGTAAGACATCCCCAATATTGCCACTTTGATATTCATGCGCTGTACCCCAATAGATCATCAGTTCGTTGATCATTGTAGCTGATAAGAAAACTGCTAGATATACATACTTGATTGGAAAAGGATTTTTCCCACGAATCCAATAAATCGCGAGCGGAAGTAAAGCTAGTTCAATGCCATACAATCCATATCCTAATCCGCCTTCGTTAAAGCCAATTGCATCGTCTGTGAAATTTGGAAATACATAGTAATAAAGATAATCGAAAATCACTTGCAGTAAATAATAGAGAATCAAGAAAAGCTTGACTGCTCGTTGCTCCTGATCCAATACCGTGTTATGTAGAAATCCTCTTCGCATTCTCTTACCCCTCAGCCTCTATAAGATGTTATTATTTTGCATGTGGCATGATTTAGTAACATTGTTACGTTCGACAATGCAGTAAACAAATCCTTCTTTCTCCCCGCTGACAAGCAAAAAAAAATGTGATAACGCAGACTTCTGACCTATTTTCGCAGGATATTAGGTTGCTTTCCACATACTGAACAGAATCGCATGCTGTCAAACTAGACTCAAAGTCTCTGTTTGGCAAATACTAATATTATTCGACAAATGCCCAGATTAGTAGATTCTATAAATAAGTGATTTGTTTGGTTGACATCCTGCATAATTGTTGGTATTATAAGAAACGTTCCCAAAAAATATCCTATTGTGACTTGTTAGCTCAGCTGGGAGAGCACCATCTTGACAGGGTGGGGGTCAGTGGTTCGAGCCCACTACAGGTCATCACCGAGAAGCCTTGATATATAAGGCTTCTTTTTTTATTTTATATTTCAGTGGGCAAAAAAAGACGTTGGCTATCTGGAAAAGATAGCAAACGCCTATTAATAATTTATCACCAAATGACGGAATTCGGAGCTGAACCTTTGCTCCTGCAATATCAGATTGCTTCTCCAATTAAACCATTTGTTACCGAGTAGCCGGGGAAGGGGCTGCATTGGTCGGGAACACGCGTTTCGCCATTGTGTTGAATTCATTAATGAAGCCAGAAACCGGCTTGCCCGCATGAAGATCTTGCATATAACCATTGACTCTTCCAACGAAATCGGGATTTGCGGAAACATATACATTCTTGATGTTCGGATGCATCTTTTTCACCTCATCCGCGATACGCGTCTTCACTTCGTTTTTACCTTCCACATCTTCGCCGTTTCTCGTCGAAACTGCAACATATGCGCTATGGTCCGTCAGCAGTACATTGGCGGATTTGATCGGCTCTACGCTGGCTAAATGATTCGCAACGTCATGCGCGGCTTCCATCCTCGTATTGTTGTGCATGCCGCCCGACAAATCAGTACCAGTTGTTCCGGGGTTGGTGCCGGTCATGCCAGTTGGATTCCTATAATCGCTCATGCGGTGTATGCCATCCCGATGGTAACCGGTCAAGCCATCGATACGCATATCCTGATTGGGACTCGTGCCGTGTTGTAACGGACGGTAGTTGTTCGTTCTTGCTCCGTCGTGACGAGCAGTACATCCGGCCGCCGACAAGGCTAGAAGTGAAGTGAGAAGCGCCAACCCGATCGTTTTCTTGTTCAATCAACTCAGCTCCCGTCTTTAGTTTGGTTAATGGTGAACACTCATTAAGATGTTCAGTCACAGTATCAAACATACTTTCCGGGCAGGAGCGAATCGATGGAAAAACAATTAATTTTTATATGAAATCATATCAGAAAATTTGATCCATGCTTTATTAATTGGTTATTTTGCGCTTAGGCATAACTAGTAATTCTTTCCAGTCTTAATAGCGCCTCTTTCAGTGAGGGGATAAGAGCTTGATTTATCGAATATCAACCCTTGTCCATGTCTAATCGAATCGCTCTCTCATACTTTACAATATCTTTAGTTATGGGAGGTAGTTTTGGAGATGGAAGTTTATACTAGCAGTACTAAAAGAAAAAGAAAACGTAATAAATGTAACCGGAGTGGAAACCGCAGTAACGTCAACCGCAGTGGAAACCGCAGTAACGTCAACCGCAGTGGAAACCGCAGTCACGACAATCGCAGTGAAAACCGCAGTCACGGCAACCGCAGTGGAAATCGCAGTGGAAATCGCAGTATCGGCAACCGCAGTGGAAATCGCAGTATATGCAACCGCAGTATTGGCAACCTCTTTGGAAATCGCAGTATCGGCAACCTCTTTAGAAATCGCAGCTGTAGATGCAGATTTCTGATCTAAGCACATGGTGCCCCGGTAAAGACACGGATACGTTAGCCTCTTGCTGAGGAAATATGCTTGGTTGTCAGGAATCATATTTAAACAGCCCCTAGAAGTATAGGGGCTGTTTGTTCGTGCCCGAAGGTTTTGCACCTCGTCTCATTATTGCTAAAGGATTTTTGAATTGGAATATATTAAATGGATCTTGTTCAACTTATACAAGAGGTTGTTGAATTAACGTAGCGAAATTAAACTGATGTACGTGGCCATCATTTAGTGTAGTCATTCCTTTTACAAAGTGTACATGCTTGCCATTGCCAACAGAAATTGCACGCCCGGTTCTTATTTTTTTGAGATTATGAAAATGGTTCAAAAAGTCGGTGTTCGTAAGGTCTATTTCATGGATATGACTGTTACCTACTCGTATCACTTGACCGGTAACACCTGCAAAACGATGATTATGTCTATCCGCGCCTTGTTCTGCTAATTTAGTACTGCCTTCAAATTCATGTACATGCGTCTGCCTTCTTGTTACTTTACTCTTCCTTGATATTTGTTTACTCAAATGAGTAATACCTCCCATGAGTTTAATTATACACATGGTATATTATTAGCAATGGTAAAAATGTGTGTTAGACAAGAGCCTTTGTAAATAATAAGTTCGGGATAAAGACTTGCCCTTAAGCTAAAGACGGATTCGGGCCACTTGAGACAGCTCCCTTTATTGACTTTCATTCATATCATCTTTTATTTGAATACCTTATTTCCCAAAAAAACTCCCGCAACGGCATACGCCAAAACCATTTTAATGATATCAAGGAAAGATCGTCCTACATGAAGCCCGGATAAAATAAAATGTACCCCAAACAAGATGATTGATATGTATACCAATAATTGTACGGTTTCAAAAAATGCGGGTCTCATGGGGACCCTTATTCGATATGTAATTCCCAACACCGACAAATTCCATAATGCAGCAACTGTTTCCAATATAAGCAGGCCAATTATTGCACCTGTGTAACCGAATCCTGGAATCCCGATTAAATAGAAATTGCAAAGCGCCGATATGACGATCGCCGCTACCATTCCAAAAAGAGGCTGCCGTTTATTGCCTCTTGCCCATAAGATGACTGTAGTTAGTTCTCGGAATCCGGCAATCACTGGAACCACCGCCATACATCGGATAGCTTTTGCAGCCGAAAGGTCGGAAAAGAAAAGGCTTGACAGTGCGTCAGCGAACATAAATAAGAAGCAGGAGGAGACGATGCCCCATATCCAGCATAATCGCAGAGCAAATTCGGACCGGCTTATAAACGTTTTCCTCCTGCCTTCTGTCCAATCGGACACAAGCTTGGTTGATAAAGTATAGGCCAACGCAGTTGTCACGAGAGTGGGCATATAGACGACCAGCCCTCCCATACCCGTAAGCTCCCCGAAAATAGAAACCGCTTCAGATTGACTGTATCCCGAAGATTGCAATCGCTGAGGAACGATATAGGCATCTAGAAAATCAGAAAGGGGAATGATGAAACGAGCAGCGGAGACCGAAAGAGAAGAATATAAAAACAATTCAATTTCCTTACGGCCGCCTTTACTCTGGTTCCCATTAGTCAAGCCGCCTAACTCATGCACGGGAAATGCTTTAACCAATATTAGTAAATAACAGAGCGCGGCGACTGCTCCGGCGAATGGTGCAAGCATAGCTCCGCCAACTGCATAAGACTGCCCATACGGGAACCATAAGTAAACTAGGATAGCCATTACGGATAGGCGAACCGCTTGCTCTATCAATTCGGAGAACGCAATCGGAACATGATGGTCCCTACCCTGCATAAATCCCCGAAGTAGGCTGAGAAACGGAACGATACAAATCGCTGGTGCTACGCAGCGAATTGAAAACTCAAGCTGTTCATTACCGAGATAACGGGCTAAGTCGCCCGATAGCTGAAAACAAATCAAGCCTACTGCGATCCCGAACAATACGAGGAACGCAGCCAGAATCTTAAATAAACGCCATCCAAGTGAATGGTTTTGGGCAGTAGTTAGCGCAAGCGCGGTGGGCAAACCTCCAGAAGTAAGCGTTAAGCTAAACCCAAAAAACGCGTAGGCCATCTGATATAATCCAGTTCCTTCCGGACCCAAAAAACGGATAAGAGGTATTCGTGCAAGTATCCCTAAAAGTTTAACCAACAATAAAATACCCGATCGGTATAGCATATGTTTAATCAGCGTGCCTGAACTCACAACTTCACCTCATCACCGATCTTGTCCTACCCCTTTTTCCATTGTATTAGCGGTAGCTGTCGGTTATGTGCGTTGTGATTCCAACTAATCTTGTATATGAATCAACAAATACTTGGTATTTAGGTCCCATCCCAAATCGAAAGGAACACGGAACCGGTCTGCGGTATGGCAATTTACCAAAGGATAGCCCTTATCGTCCAAGCCGACGAAGACTGCAAAATGATCCACGTCTCCCGACAATTCATATGCGATTAAATCCCCAGGCTGAAGGCTTCGAATGGCTCCTTCTGGATACTTATCCGATGAATTCATAATTTGCTTATAGGTCCCTTTACTAACGAGACGACCATATCCGCTATTCAGAAGAAAATCTTTAAATTTGTCGGTATTCAACCAAGTGTGGCTTCCACCTGATTTATTCCAATACCGCCACCCTCTAGTCATGTTCAAGCCTCCGCCATCTACCGGGTCACCAATTACCTGTGATGCAAAATTGGTACAGTCCCCTCCCAAGCTGGTGTAATCCCGGTATTTGCTGTTATAACGATTGTCGTTCCCCGCTCCCCATGCAGCACCCGCATATTTATTTGCATAAGCAACCGCTTGCTCCCGATTGAAACGTAGGCGAGATTTTATTGTAGAATCGTCAGCTACGGATGTCTCGATATGTTCCGGCACGGCATAGGTATCGTCGTTTTCTTTCCCCTCCATGGTTGGAATAAGATCTGGATTTTCGTCAAATGGATCAGAATACCACTCGCTTCGAACGAACCATTGATCTCCTCTCTTTTCCAGTTTCAACGCATGACGGGTCCCAACTCCAAAATGTTGCGGCTCCATTTCCTTCTGATCGTACTGATAAGATAAATTTAGAGATTGAATGACAGAAACACGGATCATGGCCCCTTCTTTTTTGAGGCGGGTGACACGGATTGAATTTTGTGCGGAACTAAACTGGATATGTCTTAATTCGGCCCATTTTTGAATATATTTGCTACGTGCAAGCTCTCGATCCTTCGCGTACTTACTCATTTTTTCATTATCCATGTAATACTCGGACAAGAGACTTACATCTGTATGCAACAAAAGATGTGCTCTTGTTTCATATAACCTTTGTAAAAAAGCGCGGATTTCTTGGTCTTCCTCAGAATCTGCTGCAACCGCTGCTGAAGCGCAACATAAGAACAGGAGAAGGAAACCTATCCCAAATCCTTTTGCATTCAGATGCTTCACCCCAATCATATTATTCATTCCTTAGCTAAGCGTTAAGCTCCAAGTTGATCCTCTTTTTTTGCATGGTGAAAAACTACGTTAATTATTTCCCTTAACTAAATTTGTTATTCCTTCTCGGGTTCAGCGTAAATCTCTATTTATTCAGGATGCTTTCGTGGTTATTGAATAAAAAAAGATCAGGAAAAATTATCCTGACCTTTTAAAAGATGGATACTTAAAAAATGAACCTTCGCACAAAAACCAGGACATTCCGTCTAGATGACACAATACGGAATCCGTTCCTCAAAAGACAGCGTTCAGCAAAAAACACACGTCTGCCGATGAATAAGAATCGGTTACACGGTCTAGCACTGCCAAATACTCGGACAGCTATAATAATTCTGCGTCCAGTTATTCTGCTGCGTCTAAACACAATTTTTACAACATCAGTTATTATGCCAGACATATCAATCACCTCGATTTCCTATAAGTTACTATAGAGAATGCGAGATTAACTAGAAAGGTAACTGATACATATCCAAGAGCCATACAAATCCACTCATGACCCTATAGAATAATCGCGAAAATGGCCGGATTTTTAAACAAACGCAAAATCAGCCAATTATGGTAAAAGTATCACAGTCTCAACACAAGCCTATTACCTATAAAAACGAAGGATAACGCGATCTATCCTCTGACTTATTGCAACAACATCAGGATCAACAAGACTTTTCCCTTCATTTACTAAGTTATTTAATTGTACTTTCAATCTCTCAAGTTCTTCTTGAAGGCACTGTTTTTTCAAATTTATTTTCACCTGTATTTTCATATTAACTAGGTAGAATTATAAGCTTTTTATGGTATTACTTACCATCTAAACTAAAGCGTGCGAATTATTATTGACAACTTGGTAAAGCTTTATGAATAAAGTTCAAGTCTGATGAAGAAAATAAATGTTGTTGTTTCTTTGTGAGGGAGTTATGCATGCAGGACTTATGAAAATCACATTCGAAGGAGAAAAACATTGAATCGATTGTCAGAAATATTAGCAAATCACAGAAATCTTGAAGATTTATTGTCATTATTTAAACATTACAGCGTGAATGCAGAATTTGTTGCAGCCTCTGTTATCGGTCAATTCGACCTTAGAGCTAGCGAAGAAACCGAAAATAACGAGAACATGGATGCTGAAATAAATGGGAATAACAATCCAGATTTACTCGAGGATTTGAAACAATATTATGCCAGACTGTAATAGTGAAAATTTATTATAAGGGAGCAGTTAATAATGACGGAATCAAGCATCCTTGCTTACTTTAAGAGTCCTGAACAAGCGGAAGAGGCATTAAAACAATTACAGGCACTGCGTATAGTTGATAGTTCCATTGATCGAATTGATGGGTATCCTGGAGATGGAAATGAGCGTATCATGAACCCGCTGAATAGTGATTTTCCAAGTCTGGGTTATTTAACGCTTGGCGGTGATTTTTCAGATCGGAACGCCGCCATTTTGGCAGCTACAAGCGTCAGCGCAAGCGGAATGAGTTCTGGAGGTCCGGATAATCAGATGACGGGTTTCGACATCTTGTTGACGGTCGTGTTAGACAAAGAGGATCACGAGCAAGCACAGCGTATTGTTCGTGATGCGGGAGCTTTGCAATAATTTCAACTGAAAATGAAGTTAATGATCTATAGGTCTAAAATAGCCCTGATATCCAATTTGGATATTTGGGCTTCTTGTTTTTATTCGAGGCCGTCTGCGCACTACTGTGGTAGTCGCATAGCAAAGAGCGCAGCGATAAGGGGGAGGACTTATCACCACGCTCTTCTAATCATTTCTTCCATCTTGTACTGCACTCATACAAATCGAGACGCGGTTTAGGCATGGGAATAGGAATTGCTCTTGAAACGCTTGGGATAATCCTCCATTCCGATGGATAATCTACATCATAGAAATCCATTCAAAGGAGAGACAACCAGTTGAGTGATAAACAAATAACAGACCAGACCGCCTTTGAGACGGCCGGGATTCCAACACCGCCTGATCAAGAAAATATCGGGGCTACAGACGGAATCAGTGATGCCATAGAGGCTATTATGGATAATATTGAGGATTCGTTCACAACAGATGAGGATTTAGACAATCAGGATTGAATCTTATCCGCCTCACCCTGCGCCCATTTCAATCGGTAAATCGCTTTATTATCAATCGCACGAATCGGTTGTGTCCATTCCTCGGATGGCGACAAAGATTGAATAGCATCCTCAACGGCTTGAAGCTTGGCGTCCAGCGTATCGATATAATGCAGCGCTACAGCTTCAGGCAGCTGCGGTTGGATCGGACTCCCCCACTCACCCTTATTGTGATGGGATAGTACCAGATGCTGAAGCACGATTATTTTTTCAGAGGCCACATCCAGCTGTAAGTGGATAGCCGCCTCCGTGATCCAACTCATCGCGATGGATAAATGCCCCAGGAGCTTGCCGGTTAGACTATAGTCCGTTACTATGCCTAACTCTGCAATCATCTCATCTGGTTTTGCAATGTCATGCAGGATAATCCCCGCCCTGATTAGATCCAGGTTCAAGAAAGGACGCTGCTTCGCAACAAACTCCCCCAGCTCCAACATCCGCACAATATGATAAGCGAGACCAGCATAATAGGCATGGTGAACCCCTTTGGCAGCTGGATAGTGAGTTAATTTATCCTTCACTTTAGATACGCAGAATGCCACAACGCTTCGAATCTCAGTATCCTGTATCGATGACAAAGTATTAAAGATTGTATTGATCAAATCTTGTGATTCAATCGGCGCTGAACGTATGAAGTCTGTTAAAGAATACCCATCAGTGTCTACCGCTTTGCGGATTCTAAATATTTTGATCTGAGGCCTATCTCTGTACAAATGCATAACCCCTTGAACCTTTACCAACATCATCGGAAAAAAAGTTTCTTTATCAGTAGAGGACACGTCCCATAGCTTAGCCGGGATTTCACCGCTCGGGTCGGCCAACACCATATCGAAGTAATCCTTGGCAGGATTCGAATTCGTCTGCTTGACATCCGCTTGCTTCAATAAATAAAATCCAGTTATTTCTTCTCCCTCAACCAAACTATTAATTAGTGCCATCTTCATCCCTCTGTATGTATATTTGTTATCCTAATGTTACTAGATTCTATTGAATCACGCCATGGATTGTATCCCTCGCAAAATAAAAGTAACCTATTCAATGGAAATGAACAGGTTACCGGATGATGTTAAGTAAGTTAGATCCACGTTGAAGGGGAATTATTGCAAATCATTCTTTAATCGGTTTCTTCTTCTTGCGCTTCTTCATTTTCTGCTGCTTCTTCGGCTTCTTCCGCTTCTTCTGCAGCGGCTACTTCTGCCTGTGCCTCCGCTTCATCAGCTGTTTCTTCAGCATCGGCTTCTTCTACTGCTTCGTCAGCAGCTTCTTCAGTAGCAGCGATCTCAGCTTCTGCTTCTTCCACAACGGCCTCTTCCACTTCTGAACCAACTACGTTTTCTTCGTCGCTCATCGAAATCCCCTCCAATTTTGCTTAGTTTACCTAAGCGTAATCTAATTATATCACCAGGATTTCAAAAATAATGTCGCATTATGAAAGCGCTTCAAAAACATTTTCCTACAAATTCCGCAATCCTTCTAACAGGTCCTTATTCATACAGCGCATCCTTTAATTTACTCGACATCGAGTTGCTCTTTTGAGCCGATTTCACAAGTAATTGGCGAAGTCTATTATTCTCTTCAGCTAACCTCTGCAAATCCTGATAAAGATCTGACAGCAAGGCTGCTGCTATGGGATCTGCTTGTTCCAATGCAGAATCAATTCTTGTTCTGTAGTCCCTAATGCGCTCATCCACTTAATATTACACTCCTATACTTTCATTACAATCCAGTTCCATTATAAACTGATTGATCAATAAAAAACCACTCCCGGTATATGAACTGCACCCATGAGCGGTTTTGGTCTTCCTTATATAGTTGCAGTCCTCTGCTTGCGTACATGCTGTTCTTCAATCTCCAGAATAAACTCCTCTGCTGCCTGATGCAATCTCACTGTAATCTCATCATCCAAAAGGGCTTGACCGTTCTCTCCCCAACTGACTTGTTTATCCAAAACGAATACCCCTTGCAGGATGTTTTGTGCTCCTAAAGCGGACAAGACCGGCTTAAGCGCATAATCAATCGCTAACAAATGAGAGATCGTTCCGCCAACTGCGAGCGGTAATACAATTTTGTTAGCAAGTCCTTTCTGCGGGAGCAGATCGAGGAAAGCTTTAAGCACTCCCGTATAGGAAGCTTTGTATACAGGAGTTGCTACGAAGACAGCATCGGCTTGTGCTACGAGCTCATTGGCGTTGACTATCGCTGCACTATCAAACTTGGCGTACAATAAGTCCTCGGCTGGAATATCTCTTACTTTGATCCAATCGGTTTGAATACCCGCTCCATCCAACTGAGCTCTCACATGATCAATTACTCCATGAAGACGTGACGTAGGGGTAGGACTTCCTGATATAATAACAACTTTTGGCATAAGCTCACTCTCCACATCTGTATGTAATTTACAAAAAAGAGACCCTGCCCCTCGCATTACAAGGAAAGAGTCTCCAGCAGCCTGGTGGACACGAATTAATTCATAGTAAATCACTTGGGATTATTGTAACACGCACTAATCGGAGACGTCAACCTAACAATACTCCATCAAGTGGAATAAGAAAACACAGGAGTAAAAAATACAAAAAATGCATAACATAAGCCATCTATTCAATATGAAAGGGGGTTGCGGGAATGGAAAATGAAAAGTACCGCTTCGCCAACCTTAGTGTTCATCCGGATCTGATACAAGAGATTGAAAAGTTGGAAAGCAAATGCAAAGAAAAAATTGGAGAGGACATCACTCTAATTGCTTACAGTCCAAATCAAGAATCGGCACAGCAAGTATAAGACAGAACAAATTGCAGCACACCAAATTACATAATGAAATGCCGAATGCAGATCTCTCTGCATTCGGCGTGTAGTTGTTATCTGGTACCTGGCCTTTTACGGTTCGCTGGATGTCCATAAGGATTGTTCATAGCTGCGTGCATTTCATCGTGTTTTGCTAAAACTTCTTCTGCAAACTCATTATTATGACTATATTTGTTGCTTTTATTGTTCTTGAACTTTTTGGCCATCGGTATTCACCTCCCATACTATAGGATTTCCGAACCTCATTCGACCAACACCTTGCAACCTTTTCCAACTTATGGCCGTTATTAGGGTGACGCGTCAATACAAACTATAGAAAGCAGGTGTTTAGCATGGCCAAGCGTTGGGCTTCCATTCTTGTTGCCCTAATACTTATTGTTGCTCTTCAATCCAACGTATTTGCCTTCTCAGACATCAAAGGTGATGCTGCTGAAGCGGAAATCCTCTCTTTGCGTGATGCAGGAGTAGTTAGCGGAATCTCAGCCGAATTATTTGCTCCTAAAGGTAAAGTTACTTATGCACAGGGTGTTCATTTAATTGTGAAGGGATTCAAACTGAACATTGATAACATTCGTTTTATCAAAGAGCCAAAGGCTAGTGACTATTTCACAAATGTGCCGGATGATAGCTGGTATGCGCCTTCTTTTATCATAGCTCAATTAAATGGATTATCTGTGCCAAAGGATGTAAATCCGCAATCGATTATGACACGTGAACAGTTCTCCCAGCTATTGTGGGAAGGGATGACCCGTAACGGTGATTTCCCAATGATAAAGATCTTTATCCAAATTGCCGATGAGGGCGATATCTCGAAGGATGCAATGAGCAGCATTCAGAATTTGCTGATTGCCAAGATCGCCAAGCTGGAAGATGGTAAGTTCAATCCGAAAAGGGAAATTACACGAGGAGAGTCGGTGCAAATGTTGCATAAAGCGATTCAGTTCGTGAAGGAGCATAAGCCCATTACACCCGTTGATCCCCCTGTTGATAAAGAAGTGACCATGGAAGTGACTAAGGTTACGGAAGCAGTGAACAAAGTAACGGTATCCTGGGGAACCAAACCAAACCCAGGATATACAATTGGTGTAGATCGTATTGAGTTTCAGGCTAACGGTGAAGCATGGATCTATTACACCACTAACCTCCCTGATCCGAACAAGATGTACCCACAGGTTATTGTTGAACCTAAGGTAGACACTTATGTGAGCTCAGAATATAAACCTGTACTAAAACCGACTAAATCCGCTGCTGAAGGCAGTCAAGATTCTAAGCGGATTGAATAGCTGCAGGGCACCAATAGAGCGGGAGGCTTGTTATAAACAGGCCTCCCGCTCTATTGGTGCTAGTGACCTATGGATGCTGAGCCGCATTCAAGTGGACAACAAGTAAAAAGCCTGCCGTAATCTCTAAGAGA
The DNA here is from genome assembly GCF_059692235.1 of Paenibacillus sp. J2R1T-4. Lineage (NCBI taxonomy): Bacteria > Bacillati > Bacillota > Bacilli > Caryophanales > Paenibacillaceae > Paenibacillus > Paenibacillus sp. J2R1T-4. The sequence continues at coordinate 31,092 of NZ_JCAUBA010000006.1, forward strand.
TCTCGACAGGCTTGTTCATTAGTAAGTATTCAAGTGTTAATGGTGGGCCCTGAGGGACTCGAACCCCCGACCAATCGGTTATGAGCCGACCGCTCTAACCAACTGAGCTAAGGGCCCTTCTAATGTTTGGGTTGGTTGCGGGGGCAGGATTTGAACCTGCGGCCTTCGGGTTATGAGCCCGACGAGCTACCGGGCTGCTCCACCCCGCGACATGTACACTGTAGAACACTTCTCGACAGCGACAAATAATAATATACACCAACCACACATCTGCTGTCAACACAAACCATACGTTTTTTTATGAACGAAACACCGACGTTTTAATCCGCTCATTCAACTGCTCATAGAAGGACTTCTCATCCATAGGAAGGTTAACCCAATTATCGGTCCAGCTTGACATAAGCATCGCATTGGATAACAACAATCCATTGATCCCTTCTTCTCCCGGAGCGATTAATGGAGTTCCTTTGCGAATAGCATCTACGAAGTTTTGGGTAATGCCCTTGTGGCTTGTTTCTTGACCGCCCACGGGCACATCAATCTTCCAACTCTCCGGTTGTCCGAAATTTCCTTTAAACGTTTGATTGAACTCTGGCTCCGGTGTACGCAGTCTCCAGAACGTAAGTTTGCCGTCCTCTACTACGATCTTCCCATTCTCGCCAACGATCTCGAACCTATTCGTTCCAGGTGTTTCCCCTGTTGTAGTGATGAACACGCCTGTAGCGCCATTCTCATATTCTACATAAGCTGTCACATCATCTTCAACTTCTATGTCGCGGTATTTGCCGAATGAACAGAACGCACGCAACCGCTTCGGTTCTAGCCCCGTCACCCATTGCCACAAATCCAACTGATGCGGACATTGGTTCAATAATACACCTCCGCCTTCACCCGCCCAAGTCGCTCTCCAACCGCCAGAATCATAATAGCTCTGTGGGCGGTACCATGTTGTAATGATCCAATTCGTACGGCGTATTTGTCCGAGCTCGCCTGATGTGATTAAATCCTTTAATTTTACATATAATGGATTAGTACGTTGATTGTACATCATCGAGAACACGGTTCCGCTTTTCGCAGCAGCCATATTCATCTCCCGTACGTGCATCGCGTGCACACCGGCAGGCTTTTCACATAATACATGCACACCTTGCTCAAAAGCCAGAATCGCAGTTCCTGGATGATCAAAATGACGATTGGCAATCAACACGGCATCGATGGTGCCTGATGCAAGCATTTCCTCAGCGCTCTCATAAGTGCGCACACGTTCTCCCCACTGCTTGGCAGCCCATTCCAACCGCTCCTTGCTAACGTCGCATACAGCGGCAAGTACAGCCCCATCGACTTCTCCGCGAGCCAAATAATTAGCATGTGACGTACCCATATTGCCTATCCCAACAATCCCTATTCTGACCTGATCCATGTGTAGCCCACCTCCTCTATCATCCTAGCATAGTAAGGAATAGATTCACTTATATATCATTGTACAAATCAGCAGGTGAATTTGACTGTCATTGCTGCGCTATGAATAAGTAGGTGTCGAATAATTCTTACGGTAATTCTCTGGTGTACTGCCTACCAGACTTTTGAACATACGGCTGAAATGGGAGGGGTGTTTGAACCCTGCCTGATACCCAATATCCGTTATGGACATCTTCTTCTCAACGAGGAGCCAGATCTTGGCCTGGTTAATTCGACGTTGATACAGAAAGTCAAATATAGTAACACCAGTTACTTCTTTAAAAATTTTGGACAAGTAGTATTTGCTTAAATGCATCGCTTCTTCCAGTTGCTCCAGATGCAAATCCTCCATGTAATTCTGCTCCAAAAAAGTGATCATATTCTGTACATGCAAGGTTTTCTCGGATACGACTTCAGCTAGAGCATCCATAGGCTTCTCACATAAGCTGTATATGACAAGAAGCAGCTCGAGAAAGACGGCCTGCAGACGCCGAGAAGACAAGGAGTCCTTGTCCTTGTCCTCGTCGAGCTTCACCATCCGCTCCAGAATGTTCTCCACTTCTACCCGTTCCTGTCCGCTCAGACGAAGCCGATGATTTCGGAGCTCCTTGAAGGGCTGCAGCAAATGAATCCCAAAGGAAGGTCCTGCTAAGCCTTGAGCATAGTCGGCATCAAAATGCACCGTAGTACGCTTGTAGACCTCTTCTGGAGCTACATGCGGGCAATGGAGTGTCATCCCATGCATTAGAATCAAATCCCCAGGCGCAAGCTCATACAAACGGTCACCGATTAAATATTTGCAGGAACCGCCATGGAAATAGTAGATCTCATGATGGAGATGAGAGTGAAATCCGTTCGTATTCGATATATACTGTTCGCTATAATTCGCTGTAATAGGTTCGGCTATTGAAAAAGTCGGCTTCATCCCAGTTCCCTTCTATTACAAAATATAACGAACCCCGAATCTCCCTTTCTTGGAACGAAACACTTCTACGGTATTCGGGCATTCGTAGCCGTAAACCCACCAATCTTCTTCCATACGCTTTGCCAAGCAGCCTGCTTGAAACTTACTTTCATATAATTTGACCCAATACACCCAATTCATATGGACGACCTCCTTAACGATTAAGCTTCTATCGTTAGGATATCCAAACCTCGGGAATAATTTACCCATTTTTATACCTTAACACGATTATAGAGCGGATTTCACAGCTGGCGCTTCTTTTTTAAGGAACAACCTCCGAAAGAAGCCTTTGATCTTTTCATTGCGTTCGTAAATGATTGGTACAATGACTAGTGTCAGTAATGTCGAAGTGGTTAATCCGCCGATTACAACTACTGCTAATCCTTTGGAAATGAAGGCGCCTTTGGAGAAACCTAATGCCAACGGGAGCAGGGTCATAATCGTTGCCCCAGCCGTCATAATGATTGGCCGCAGACGGTTCATACCCGCTTCAACCAGCGCCTCTCTCACGTTATGGCCTTCTGCTCGCAGCTGTTGGACTCGATCGACAAGCACGATCGCATTGGTCACCACGATTCCGATCAGCATGAGGAAGCCGATCAATGAAGTTACGTTCACGGATTCACCGCTGACTAACAGACCTATCAATCCACCTATAGCAGCGAGCGGCAGAGAGAATAAGATAGCGAACGGAGCGCTTGCATTGCCGAATGCGATTACCATGACAAGGTATACGATGAATATGGATGCTCCCATTGCCAGGAACATCTCCCTGAAGCTTTTGTCTACTTCATCCGAAACCCCTCTAACCTCACGGCTTACACCGGCAGGAAGCTCGACAGTCTTCAATAAATCCGATGCCCGGATGCTGATTCCTTGCTTGTCATCGCCTACAATCTTCGCCGTAATACTTACAACTTGCTCTTGCATTTCACGATTGATCGTATTTGGCGCATCAATTTGTTTCACAGCAGCAAGATCGCCTACACGTACTGTAGTTCCAAGCGGGGTTTGGACCGTGAGATTGGCAACTTGCTCCAAAGAGCCCTTATCTTTGGCGTCTAATTCAACACTTGCCTTATAGCTTAATTGATTCAGCTTCACATCCCCAAGTTCCTGCTTAGCGATCCAATTATGAATGCTTTCTATGACTTGAACATTGGTCAGACCGACCTGTGATGCTTTGTTGGCATCAACGGTAATCTCCAACTCTTTCTTTGCTCCGATCAAATTATCCTTCACTTCAGTGAGCTCCGGAACCTGCTTCATCTTCTCCTGAATAAGCTGCGAAGCTTGCTTAAGCTTATCCAGATCATCTCCTCTTAAGGAATAGGAGAATATATTGCCGCTCTCATTCTGCGGCCCAAAAGATATAATCTGGCCATCTACTCGACCATCCTGCGGCATGATTGCCTGGATTTGTTCTTTGTAGCTGGCTAATACTTCCTTGGCATCACTGCCAGATTGAACCTCAGTAATCATGTTCGTACGGAATGCTTGCTGATCCTCACCCCAATTGTACCCAACCATAGCTTCCACGAAGGTGAATTGTGCTTTGCCTTCCGCGTCTTTGGCGTCACGCAGCAGTGTCTCCACTTTCTTGGTCTGTTCATCGGTTTGACTGAAAGTAGAGCTTCTAGGCATGGTCAAAGTGAAATACATGGAACGATCCGACTCACTCTCAGGCATAAAAGCTACCGGCAGCAGCGGTACGATAAATGCAACGGAAGCTCCCAGTAAAGCGGCTGCTAACAACAGAGTCGTTACCCAATGCTTGAGCGACCAGAGCAGCGACCTTTTATACGCACGGACCATCGTGCTCGGTCTTTCAACATGAGGCTTGCTTGGCGCATTGCGGAGCACCATGATTTTGGCCAATACCGGTATTACTGTCAGGGCTACAATTAGCGATGCTAATAGTGCACAGACGAGTGTTAGCGCAAACGGAACGAACACTTGCCCCACAATTCCGCTAACGAAAGCGATAGGTCCGAACACCCCTACTGTCGTAAGCGTGGAAGAAGTGATCGCAGATGCTACCTGCTTCGTTGCAAGCTTGATCACGGATTCATTGCGCTGCTGCGCTCTTTGCAAGTGATTATAAATGTTCTCGATGACCACGATACTATCATCCACAACACGTCCAACGGAGATTGCCATTCCGCCTAACGTCATAATATTGAGTGAAATATCCATCGCAGACATAAGTAACAGACTTGCAAGTATGGACAAAGGTATTGACACTAATACAATGAGAGTCATGCGCAAGTTTCGCAAAAATAACAGAATCATAAGCGATGCCAATACCGCTCCCATGATCCCCTCTTTTAACATCCCTTCAATTGAAGCTTTGATTTCTTTGGCGCCATTGAATACGGTTTGAATCGTTACATCACTGTTAGACGTTTTCCACTTTTCTATCAGACTGTCTACTCCAGCAGAGAATTCTACTTCGTTAGCATCCTTGGTTTTGTACAAGTGAACGGCGATTGCAGGCTTGCCATCGTAACGGGTCACAAATTTGGACTCATAGATAGATTGTACAGAGCCAATGTCTTTGAGTGTGATGACTCCCTTAGCTGTTGGCAGATTAAGGCTCTCCAGCTTCGTCACGGTGTCCAAATCTCCGCGTACTCGAACCATCTGTGTATTCTGCTGCAGATTAACCGAACCGACAGGACTATTCGCCATGGAGGCACGGATCATATTAGCTACTAAAGCTGGTGTTAATTCGTACTTGCTCAGGGCATCGGACCTTAGCCGAATGTTCAAGGCTGCTTCCCGCACTCCGATGGCATCCATATGATCAATTCCATTCAAGGCCAGGAATTCAGGTGTAAGCTCGTCTTGGAATAATTCATCCAGCTTCTCCTGACTCATATTGGAATTTGCGAACACGGATAAGTAGTATACGGGACTAGAGGAAAAGCCTTCTGTGTAAACACCCGGCCTCTCAGCAGACTGCGGAAGCTTCAAGTTCGCTACAGCAGCCTCGGCGTCTTTCTTGAACGTATCGGGCGTTGTCCCCGCGTCCAATTGGACGAATACTTGTGAGAACGTATCCGATGAGGTTGAGACCATGTTCTTGATCCCGTTCAACCCTGCGATCGCCTTCTCAACGGGTTTGGTCACATCATTCAGCACATCGTTCGGCGATGCTTGGTAAGGGGTATGGATGCTGACAAAAGGGAAGCTGACATCAGGCATACTCTCGACTTTCAGTGTAGTCGCTGCGTAAGTCCCCCCTACTACTAGTAAAATCATTAAGATAAATACGGCTGCTGCATTTTTCATAGAAAACTGTGTTAATGAATTCATCCCCTGTTTCTCCCCTTGTTCCTGGATCTTCCAACGAATTCATTGTATCGAGTTTCATTCTGGAAATAAAGCCTCGTGAGACTGAAAATAATATCGGTCTCAAGGCGGAGTTGAGATGTTGGAGAGCTGTGACGGGCAGTAAAAAAGAAGCCCTGCAACCATTGTGCAGGACTCCATTTCACAGTTATTCGGAAGTGACGAACCAATTGAAGGATTGAGAAGCAAGCAGCTTCTTTTGACCCAGGAATTCGTCGTAGACATTGATCTTATATTGGGTTAAGTAAGGAAGCTTGATGAGGATGGCAGGATCTGATTTAAGTATCGATCTGGAATGCTGACCGACAGCCAGATTACCCGCAGCCTCGGGATCCGCATTTTTATCCAGTGTAAACGTCTGGCTGAATGTAACCCCACCGTTCACATCGGAGAATTCCACGATAATCTTATGCTCTTCTCCGCTTGTCTCAGCAAATGTATTCTTGCTAAGCGCATAATCGAATTTAAAGGCAAACTTCTCTGTCGTAACCATAGTAGCGCTCAATTGATTAATCGTGAGAGTATAAGGGAATATATCCATTTTGTTGAAATTCTCTTGAACCATCTTGCTCTCGCCCGGAATAGAGAACGTCACACCATGAATGTAAGCATCGGGAACAGTAGCTCCCTCTGCAAGCTTGGAATCTTTAACCCCTTCACCAATGATCAATTCCATTCCGGTAGTGTCAAAGTTAGGAGGTAAAGGTGTAGATACATTCAGAATCGCTTTGCCAAGCGGGCTGACCTTCTTCTTCACTTCCGCAAATTGGGCCGGGAACATCAGATCGTCTTTGGTCTTGAAGTAACCAACCAGCTTGCTGATGTTGGTGAACCGCTTCTCGAGATTCTCCACGCTGAGCTGAACAGCGAACAGACTGGAGTCAAGACCGTTGTAAGTACGTGAGTTACGAATACTAAGATTGGAATTACGCCCGGTTCCGCTTATTTTGTATCCTTCCCCTGTTCCGATGAACGGCATGGACATGTCTTCCTTATCATTCTTGAACTGCACCAGATCGTTCGTCTCGGTCTCCGATACTTTCTCCTGCACAATCAACAACAGCTCTGTGTATTCGTATGTGTACGGGATAGTGCCATACAGCTGAAAGCCTACTTTGTTGTCGCCTGCAACCGAAATTACACTATCTGTTTGTACGAGCTTTGCTGGTACTTTAATCGAGCCATCCAGCAAGAAATATCCTGTAAGCGCCGGGATAGGAAGGGCTGAGCTGCCTTTATTGGACAAAGACAGATCCGCTGAAACAATATCCATCTCTTCCCACGGAAGTCGCTGAACCCCATTAAAAGTGAGGCCATATACCCCGTTCTTATTAGAGAATTCGCTTGTCGTACCCACCTTGCCTTCATTCTGGGTAGGACTAGGCAGAGTGAACACTACAATTGGGTAGCGAAACCGGTTATCTGTTGCGCCGCCAGGCGCTCCTGATCCTCCGGCGCCGTTCCCCCCATTATTGCCTCCAGTCCCTCCAGTAGCAATAGGCTGATTCATAATAAGCTCCAGCTTATTTACTTGCACCGAAACGGGTATATTCACATTGAGTGTAATATCCTTGCTGCCTCTTGGAAGAATCGATAACTTATCCATTCCAGTCGCCGTCACGGGGTAGGATAGTCCATCCGCAGTCCGAATCACGAATTCATAATTAGGAACCGCTATAGACTCATTCCCTTCATTCTCAAGATGCATATAAACCGTTGTCTGATAACTGACATCATTCTTGTTCATCGAAACCCGACCAACCGATACAGCAAGCGGGATATCTCCCACCTGCACGACCTTCTTGCCCGTAATCGGAGTCGACGTATCATCCGTTGAGCTAGCTGGAAGCTGATAGAACGCCACCGGCAGTTGAATCTTGGCCGTAGGCTCCAACTCGGTTATGACCAATTCCCAGCCGCTCTCTGGTATGGTGGCGGGGATTGTTCCCGTCAGCTTAACTTCCTTGGTAGCACGCGGATGAACGGACAAGTCCTTCGCTCCGGAACCGTCCAGAGGGTATACTAACCCTTCCGAGGTTCGAATCGCGAATGTATACCCAGGGAGCAGTGCGCTTTTACTGCCAATATTCTCGATGGCGTACGTGAGCGATACCCAATACTGGTCCTCATTCTTGTTGACGACTAATCGGGAAACACCTGTCTTGAGCTGGGTGCCGCCGACATTCACAATTCTTTTCTCATCCGACAAAGTTAATTGAGTATAATCCCATGGTACATATACATCACCCAGGTTGCGTTCAAAATTCGCTGCCGAGAAATCCCATTGAATAAACTTGAACACCAGATCCTGAAGGTTGGTAGAATCATTCACTTTGGCGTAGAAGCTAATGGTTTCTTCCGATCCGGATGGAACACGATTCTTATCCTTATCTTTAGGCATCAAGTTCACGCTGAACTGCGTTCCTGCTACGGTCTGGAGTCTAACCCAGTAATCAATAAAAGAAAGCTCACGGTTATCACCGTTGTGCAGCTTCACTTTGAAGGTTACAACTTTACCGTCATCACCAGGCAAAACACTAGCTTGCTCGATCTGAAAATAGCTGTTATTAGAGATGTAAACTGAGCCTACCGATGCCGATTGAGCAATTTTATCCTGCTCGCTGTAAATGGAACTGCTGTCTGCAAATACTGGAACTACCATTGTTGTACTCAATGTAAGGGCTAATGCTGCGGTACAGAACCGCTGAACGAACAGACGTCGCTTCATGCTGATGACTACCTCCCAGACTCATCCTTAATAAATAACTGGCTTAATACGCGATGCCCGCTTTACCCATTCCCATCCCCATGCCCATATCAATCGGTGCATTAGGATTGTCCTTCAGCTTCAGGAGTGCTGCATCCCCTGCTGTTTGCCATTCCTTAAGCGATTCGCGAACTCCAGTAGTGCCCTCCATCGCTTTCTTGAAATATTGCATGCCTATACCTTGTACTTGCCCGATATAAGGCTTTTCCCGATACAATTTGTTCATCTCATTGAATGGAACAGGTGTTAAAGTGTATAAAGCCTTGATATTGTAAGTCAATCCATCCTTCGGTTGAATGTATTTCTTGCGGGCTACCATCTGGTTCTGATTCAGACTGCGGGACTTCAACCGCGCATATTCTTCCCCGTTTACAAATTTCAAGAAAGCCCAGGCATCGGGTTGATTCTGAGCCTTTGCATTGATGCCCATTACCCCATTCATATAAATGTTGCCGCCCTTGCCTTTGGCCTCCGGATGCGTAGGAACGGTTACGATATCCCAATCGATCGGAGTGAAGCCTTTTACATTGACTGCACTTTTGTTGGCATTGATCATATCGTTAATCTGATAATTTTGTACGATCGTCATAGCGAGACGGCCTGATTTGAACAAATCGTTCTGGAAAGGATTATACTCTTCCGAACTTCTCATCTTTCCACCCATCTTGCTCGGATCCATTGGTTCCGGGAACACTTTTTCCTTAACCAGTCCTTGCATCGTCTTCCAGACTTTCTCCCACTGATCGGAATCCACGGTCATCTTGTCACCGGCATCGTTAAACATACGCAGTTGAAGTGCATTCGTGTAGTAGTTATTCATTTCATGAAATAAATTATCCCCATAGGAATAAGTGTTGAAAGCAAAGCCGTATTTCCGCTGATCTCCTTCACCCTTGGATACCAGTTTGGCTATATTGAACATATCGTCCCAAGTCATATCATCCTTAGGATAAGGAACTCCTGCATCATCGAATAATTTCTTGTTATACATTAGTGCGCTTGAAGTGAAGCTCGGAGATAATGCATAAAGATTGCCATTCCCCATACTCTTAAGCCCATCAATCACAGAAGGAACAATGTCTGAGATATCAAACTTGTCTTTGGTAATCATGGGGTCCAGCTGTAAAAGCATGTTATTGTCCACGAGCTCAGGCAGCTGTGCCAGGTCAACCATCACAAGATCCGGAGGATTCGCTCCAGTCATAAGCTCCTTCAGCTTCTCCATCGGGTCTTGCTGCTTCTCCCCGGGCTTGGGCGGTGCGTATCTGTATTGATCGTGATCGACGATAGGCACAACCTCAATCTTGATGTTCGGATGGGCAAACTCGAACACTTCGCTGAATTGCTGACGGAAGTACTCTTCGCTTGAACCGCCATAATTAGAAGCAATTCTTAATACTCGCTCTGTCTTATCGTCCACATTGGCATCCTTGCCGCATGCGGCAAGCAAGGGTACTACAAGCGCCAGCGTTAAAGTAACACTCGTTACCGTTTTGAACCAGCTTCTCTTATTAATTCTCGTTCCCATTGATTATCCCTCCAGTGATTTTGGTGCTCGGATCATTATTTTTTCTCCATCAAATTCCATTGAAGCCTTATTCGATATCTGAAGAGCTTGCAAGTAAGCTTTGGGGATTTGCAACCGTCCGGCCCGATCTAAGACAACATATTCTTCATGCACATCTTGTATGGACTTGCGGCGATCTGCTCCTTCCCCCGGCTCCAGGATCAAATTCGGATTACGCTTGATAAATTCTGTGCTAGTCATTCCATCGCGTATAGCTACGACACGATCTACCTTGCTCGCCAACGATAAATCATGAGTAACGATTACGATTGTAATCCCTAACTCCTTATTCAACCTTCGGAAAATGTTCATGATCAGATCCATCGTCTGTGTATCGACGGATCCGGTCGGCTCGTCAGCAAGCAACAGGGAGGGGCGGTTCGCAAGTGAGATCGCGATGGCAACCCGCTGTTGTTCACCGCCCGACAATTGATACAGCTTGTTGTTCATTCTCTCGGCCAGGCCGACCCACTCGAGCAATTGCCGCGCATAGGCGCGATCCACCTTGCCTCCCAGCATCATAGGCATCTCGACGTTTTCCAAAGCTGTGAGATACGGGAGCAGGTTGCGGGCATTATTTTGCCAGATGAACCCGACCGTACGCCGCTTATACTCTACAAGTTGGTCATCGCTGATCTTCAGCAAATCCCATTCCCCTACTTTGACTTGACCGGCAGAAGGACGGTCGAGACCGCCCAATATGTTCAGCAAAGTTGATTTGCCGCTGCCGCTGTTCCCGATAATGGCCATCATCTCCCCAGCCTCAACGGAAATGTTAAGTCCTTGGAGAGCGACGACTTCAATCTCATCGGTTTTGTATATTTTGACCAGTCCGTCACAGTGAATCACAGGTCACCTCTCCTCTCCCAGCTTAACGGCCTGATGCACGCGAAGTCTGCGTATGTGAAGGAACAACAGCGTAGCGCCGGTCAGCATCATGAATGCAACAACGAGATAGAGCTGGTTAGCGTCCTTCGATTCGAAAATAACCCGGAAAGGAGGCACTTGCGTCTTCGCCGAATCTGCGGTTTGCAGAAATGGCAGAAACAAAATACTCGTTAGCTTCCCGATCAGGATCCCAAGGCCAATCGACAGCCCCGCTGTGAACCCTTGCTCCAAGAGCAGCATCCCCGTCAGTTGACGGCGAGACAATCCCATCGCCCGCAGCACACCGAATTGAACAACACGGCTGGATAGGTTGAAGAACCAATACAGGATGTAGCCGATAAGCGATACGAAAACCGATACCAGGAAGCCTAAACTAAGGATCCCGAAAACGCCGCCTCTAGATGGATGCTTGCTCTGAGTGATGAGTTCGTTCCTAACATCCTTGTAGCTGGCTAATTGTATGTTTTTGGCTTGCAGGGCCTCAATGACCGGCGTCAGCTTGGCACCTGGCTCCATCTTGAGCCACACCTCATAAGGCACAATAGGTGATTGATCATAGATATAATCCAGATTTGCGATGAAGAAAGGAGTCTGGTCCGGATATTGACTTGGCCAATACGGTAATATGCCTACAACTACGAATTCAACCGATTGTTGCTGTATAGCAATATTGAGTAAGTCCCCTGTCTTCAACTGATGCTTCTCAGCGAAGTTCGAAGGAATGATAACTGCCTGTTCGAAAGTGCCAAGCAAGTTCAGGTATGCTCTTGGATGAGCCGGGAATAAATCGTTACGGAACCAACCAACCTCGGCGAAATCAACATTATCGATCCCCACTACCATTCCTTGGCCTAAAGATCTGCCTGACACAATGACATTTCCTTTCGATTGCAGAACACGGGCTGCATGGGCGACTCCGTCAAGCTCACGGAATATTTCAAACGGCGGTTCCGCATAACGGATCTTGTTGTTTATTTCTGCGCCCCCACCTGGCCCCTGACCTCCTTGGCCGCCTTGACCACCTTGACCTCCCTGGCCTCCTTGACCGCCTTGCTGCCCCTGACCTCCCTGTTGTCCGCCTTGTCCTTGCCCGCTCCCTGGATCAGGCTGTGAGATCTCATCGGCAAAGCCCTCCCATACGGTCTGGAGCACAACGTCTGTCCCGTATTGATACAACGTGCGCTCTGTCGAGTTCAGGTCAATCGTACGTGCTGCAGAGGAGTTATACACCCCAAGACCTAACGTCAGGATTAGCAGAAGCATAAGCGGGTAATAAGCTGTAGAAGATCTGGATAGCTGTGTTAACGTCAAATAAATCGGAACCGGCAAAAATCGTTTACCTAACCAATTAAATAATTGCAATAACCACGGGAATATTCGCAGGAAGAACAACCCAACCGCAAAGATCGATAGTGCAGGAACGAAGAACAAAAGCGGGTGAACCTGCAGTTGATCATTGGTCATCCCTGTCTTGACGGACAGAATTTGATACGTTTGGAACGAATAATATCCATAACCCGCTAATGCAACTAATACAATATCGAGATACCAGCGCTGCCATAACGGCTTGCGATCCGAACGAGCGAGCGCTTGTTTGTAGCTTACAATAGAAGATCTGGCATATAATATCGCCGGTATTACACTCGCCACAATCGCTAGAACGACCGCACCTGCTCCATACAGGAGCGATTCCCTGGACAATCCGACAGGAACCGATTTGCGATCAACGAACGTTAGAAACCCGTTAGATGACCCGATACTCTTGGCCATGAACCAGCCGAGCAGTGGACCGACCACTAACGCTATGGCGCCAAGAATAAGGCCTTCCAGCAAATAAACTCCAATGATTTGTCGAGTACTGCCTCCGCGGCTTCTTAACACGGCAATATCGCTGCGTTGTCGATCTAATGCTTGACGGGCATTCATTACAATGTAATAAAACACCATAGCGAGCATCGGAGCGGCTAGAGTGAACAACAGCATCTGCATCTGCAGGCTCTGTTTCTTGAACTCACCCAACATTTCACGGAATGAGATATCCACTCGGGTATCCTTGAGCTTCTGGTACAAAGTGATGTCCATTCGATCCAGCGTTTTGGACAAGTATCCGAGCTGGCTCGTCTTGATCTCTTTAAGATCAAATGCGTAGTACCAGTTAGCCAGATTGAGCGGAATTTTCTTTTGCTCCAGCAGTTCCTTTTGGAACAGCTCGTCGCTTACCACGAACGTTCCTCCTAGCCCTTCGAAGCCCTGAAACCAGTACGGATCATTCTCGATCTTCGGAGTGAAGCTTCCGACTATCCGAATTTTCAAAGGCGCAATGCCAAGTCCTCCGCTAATCGGATAATTAAATTCATCACCGACCCTTATGTCGTTAGTACTGAGCGCTTCCTCCAGAACAATGGCTTCGATGACTCCATTCTGGCTAGTGTTAGCGAACATCTTCCCTGTCAGTTCCACATGGTCCGCCAGATTCGTCCACGAAGCTATTGACATTTGCCTGCGCTTACTTGGGTCGACCTTCGTCGGATCAACGGGATTGATCTGTGCATTACGGATGGACATCGTTCTTACAAAGGCCAGATGCGGGAATCCGATCTGCTGCGGTATTTCTTCTTTTATATAGGTGTCAACATCTTTAAGTGCTTGGAGATCGGCTTTGTCACTGCCAACCGCCTGATAGCGGATTAGTGTGGAACCAGGGGGCATGCCGTCGCTGTTTTCTAACAAAGACTTTGCCACTATCCGCTTCAAAGAGCCGTCTGCATACATAGGAATACTGGTCGTGAACGCTACCGCCATGATGAGCCCTAACAAGGAGCTAAGCGTTAACCAGCGTGTGTTCCACATTTTTCGGTAAAGAAATCGCAGCATTGGCATAGGTTATTTCCCCACCACTTTTTGCCCGGGCGACAGCCCCTTAACGATCTCTACATCCGTGGAAGTCTGTTGGCCGATCTCTACATCCACTTCCTTCTTATTGCCCTGTGCATCCACAACCTGCACATAGTTGCGTCCAGAATAAGAGCGCAGCGCAGCAGTTGGAATCGTTACAGCATTTACCTTGCGCTGCGTAATAACCGATATACTGAGAGGCGTACCTCGTTGTAATCCTTGTGGAAAAGGCTCCATTTGAACCAACGTATATTTGTCGATCGTATCTGGCGGTCTCTGCTGACCATTTCCACCTGTTCCCATGCCTCCGCCAGGTCTGGAAGGGTCCGTAACCGCACTTGGGTTAGGAAGCTGCAGTATCTTGCCCTTGTGCTGTCCTGCCGCATTAATATCGACCGTTACTTCCATGCCGACAGCAATCTTCTTGAGATCGTCCGCGCTTAATTCTGCTGCAACCGTTAATTGCGTCAGATCGGAGACTATGGCAATCTCTTGATAGGCAGTTACGGTATCGCCCTTCTTCATGTACACCCCAACCGCAATCCCATTGAAAGGCACCTTAAGCTTAGACTTGGCGATGGACTCCTCCAGCTTCACAAGCTCCTCGCGCTTTAGCTCAAAGTCAATCTTGGCCTGCTCCATTTGCTCGGCTGTCTTCTCGTCGCTCTGGCGAAGCAGCTCAATCATCTTCAGCTCATCGCTGCGTGACTGCAGCTTTTTCTGGCGAAGCTGGCTCTCGAGATCCGTAACATCTAGCTCAGCGATCACTTGGCCTGCTGTAACAGGGTCTCCAGACTTCACATACACTTCCTTAATGCGTTTATTGCTCTCCGTGAAGAAGAGGGACTCTTCTTTTGTAGCCATCAGCTTGCCAATACCGCGTACTTTGGTTTCCAACGTTTCCGTCTTGACCACATATTCCGGTTTCTTCGACAACTTGGGCGGGTTGATGGTGGGCAGTGCTTCTTCTTCCTCTTCTTTGGGCAAAAGAGAACAACCTGAAGATAGAACAAGACTAAGACAAAGAATAAGTACGGCACTTCTCTTGATTGTGCGCTTGCGTTTATGTATGGGTGAATCTTCCGTCCACCATCTCGTAAACATGGTCGGCTACCTCCAGAATAGTAGGATCGTGAGTTGTCATGCAAATTGTTACCTGCTCCACATCAATGATGTCACGGAAAACCGCCATCACCTGGGCTCCCATCTGGGAATCCAGCTCTGCTGTAGGTTCGTCCGCTAACAGCAAAGTTGGCCGATGCGCGATCGCCTTGGCTATTGCTACCCGCTGCTGCTCTCCTCCGGACAGCTCGAATGGCCGATGATGCATCCGCTTGCTCAGGCCTACTAGCTCCAAGCAGTGATGCACCCTGCCCTTCCATTGGGATCGAGGCGTTCCTGCCATTCTAAGAGACAGCTCCACGTTCTCCCATGCGGATAGAAGCGGCATGAGAGCGAACGATTGGAAGATAAAACCGAATTGCTTGCGTCTAACCTCCGTCCGCTGATCGTCACTCCACTCATGAAAGGGACAGTCCTGAAAATAAATTTCTCCCTTATTGGGTTGGTCGAGTCCCCCAATTAAATTGAGCAGAGTTGTTTTTCCTGATCCGGATCGTCCCCTTAACATAATTAACTTATTAGGCATTAGCTCCATCTCGATGCCCTTCAACACATGCAAGGTTCGCCCGCCTGTCTGGAAGGAACGCTCCACTCCGCGAACAACGACAATCGGTTTGGATGAAAGGACAGTCTCGCCTGATGATGATCCAGAGGTTTCTTGCTCATGTTCCGTCGTTTCTGTTTTTTTTCGACGCTGCAGCCACCCCATTGGTCCGAACTCCTCTCAATTAGTAATATTAACCAAATAATAGACGATACAAGTTACAATAATGTTACAAAATGTTTTAAACTTTTTCCAATTATTTTGGAGTCTTAATTCCATTGTAGGGAAAAGTTGTTAAGTGGAGTATAAAGTATTCTTAAGTTTTTCTTAAGTAAATAATCCCGTCAATCCCTAGTCAAATACTATGTTTTGATGTAAAATAAAAAGAGTGCAATGTTTCGTGTAAAGGAGCTTGATGAGATGAACAAAAAAGTATGGATATTCGGAATCGTCGTGGCCGTCGCCATTGTCGCCTCCGCCATCAGCGAACGGGTGAGCACAGATGCTCAAGTAACCCCCGAATACCAACCAGTCCCACTTATGAAATTCGATGGCTCTTCCGTGAAGTATTATGATAACGTGGCCGTTTGCCACTAATAGAACCGATAAGACGAGATACAGACAAGGGTGAATGCCCCTGAAGCTGTGTCTTTTTTTATTTTTGCAGCATGTTTTCATCTTCCTTGTACTTGGTTAATAAGAGAGAAGACTAATCTGGGAGGCAATGACTATGAATCCATTCGAGAAAAACCGTCGTGATCCGAAGTACAAAGGAAACAATCGGGATCATCCGGAGCAGTACCCAACTGAGGAGGAAAGCTTGTTCGACACCTTCGTAAGTCAGCGTACGGTGGATACCATTCCTGTGGAAGATCAAAAAATCGAACAACGCGAGGAGAAAAAGAGAGATGGCAGCTCAAAGAGCACCTCCTCTAGCGAGAGAAAGTATAAACCTGAATTGTGATTGTCACTAGAAGGTTCCCAATAAACAAACGGAAGTAGATTATTAGATTACGAACAAAGACGCATATAAAACCTCTCAACGGACATACTGATAAAAAATAAGTATGTTTCGTATGGAGGGTTAGCGAATGGAAGACAACCGCGGATTTGCTGTTGGCCTTTTCAATGGAATTGTACTAGCCTTGCCCTTGTGGGGCATTATATTGTCTATTGTAACTTTGATCATACATCATTGAGTTGCGTGTGGATAAAAGAGAAAAGAACCTCCCTTTCATAGCGGCAATCGCTATAAAGGGAGGTTCTATTTGATTTCTTTACGCACTTTTATTTCACACCAAAGGTTTCTGGACTCGTTCTCCAAGATTGCAGAAGAGCCACGTCCTCTTGCGCGATTCGTCCCAGCTTGACGGCAACCTCAATCAGCGAGGTGTAGTTAGAAAGGGAATCATACTTGAAGCCGGCTTCTTCGAATCCTTTGGCCGATGCCTCGAATTGGTAGCTGAAGATGGCCAACACGCCAAGCACCTCTGCACCGGCGCCCCGCACTGCGTTCGAAGCTTTAATCGAGCTGCCCCCTGTAGAGAACAAGTCCTCAATCATCACAACCTTCTGACCAGGCTTGATCACACCTTCGATCACGTTCTCTTTACCATGACCTTTGGCTTTGTCGCGAACGTAGATCATGGGGAGGTTTAACTTCTGAGCGACAAACGCCCCATGCGGGATTCCGCCTGTTGCAATTCCAGCAATGACTTCAGCGTCCGGATACTGATCGCGGATCATCTCAGCGAATCCAAGCGCGATCAGGTCACGAATGTGAGGGTAAGAAATCGTCAACCGATTGTCGCAATAAATCGGGGATTTGATGCCGGAGGTCCATGTAAATGGATCCTTCGGACGCAGCGCAACAGCGCCAATCTCAAGTAAAGCTTCTGCAATTTGCTCAGATAAGTATCGAATCGTCATATTAGGTCAAGTCTCCTTCCTGGGATAGAGAAGCTACGATATCCTCCAACGCTCGCCGCGGGTCGGGAGCGGCCGTAATCGGCCGGCCGATTACGATATAGTCGGTGCCTTGGGCGAATGCATCCCGCGGCGTCATGACGCGGGACTGATCGCCCAGCGCGGCGCCGGCCGGGCGGATGCCCGGCGTCACCGTCACGAAGGACGTGCCGCAGCGGGCTTTGACGCCAGGCACTTCCAAGGGCGACGCCACGACGCCGTCCAGGCCCGCTTGGCGGGCCAGCGACGCGTAGCGGAGCACCGCGTCCTCGACCGGACCGTCGATGCCGATCTCGTCGTTCAGCACCGCTTGGCTGGTGCTTGTAAGCTGCGTGACGCCGATCACAAGCGGCTTCCTGCTGCCGCTAGACATCCCCGCGAACGCTGCCTCTACACCTTCACGCGCTGCCTGCATCATCGCAAGCCCTCCGCCAGCATGTACGTTGAACATGTCAACGCCTAGCCGCGTCACACTTGCTGAACCGCCTTTGACCGTGTTAGGGATGTCGTGCAGCTTCAGATCGAGGAACACCTTATAACCGCGCTCCTTCAGCTTCATCACGAATTGAGGCCCAGCCGCATAGAACAGCTCCATGCCAACTTTCATGTAACAAGGTATACCTTCAAGCTGAGCTATCAGCTTGAAGGCTCCATCTGCATTCGGGTAATCAAGAGCTACCATAATACGTTCCACAAGCATAGCCGAACTCATGAGCTGCTCATTTACGCTTCCACTGGGATCACTTGCCTTCGTCATCGGTTATAAACCCCCTTATGCAGTCGAATGCGCCACTCGAATGATCAGATTCGGGTGGCGCAATTCGTTATTTCAATTGAGCTACAGGCATTGCGCGCGAGGAGAAATTAATCGTGTTCAGTACATGCAGCAATGCTCGAACCGTATCAAGAGAAGTCATACAGACTACCCCATTCTCAACAGCCTCACGGCGGATGCGGAAGCCGTCACGCTCTGGTTTCTTGCCCTTTGTCAGGGTGTTCACAACAAAGTGTGCTTCACCATTGCGAATCAGGTCAAGAATGTTAGGGGAGCCTTCGCTTAGCTTATTGACTGTCGTTACACGCAGACCTGCTTTTTCAAGCGCAACCGCAGTACCGCCAGTAGCAACGATTTTATAACCCAGCTCATAAAAACCTCTCAAGATTTCAATCGCTTCTTCTTTATCTTTGTCCGCAACCGTAGCAATAATCGCTCCTGTTGGCGGGATTTTCATGCCGGAACCGATGAAGCCTTTGTATAGCGCCTTGGCGAAGTTGCGATCACGGCCCATGACTTCCCCTGTCGACTTCATCTCAGGTCCAAGTGTCGTGTCTACACGGCGCAGCTTGGCGAATGAGAATACAGGTACTTTTACAGAGACGTTATCATCTTCCGGCCACAAGCCTGTTTCATAGCCCATGTCAGCAAGCTTCTCGCCCAGGATAACGCGAGTTGCCACGTTCGCCATCGGCACGTTTGTCACTTTGCTCAAGAAAGGCACTGTGCGCGAGGAGCGCGGATTCACTTCAATGACGTACACTTGATCTTTGTAGATGACGAATTGGATATTCACAAGTCCTACTACGTTAAGAGCCTTCGAAATCTTGATGGTAATTTCGATAATTTGATTCTTAATATCATCGGATACGGTTTGCGGCGGATACACCGAGATCGAGTCACCCGAGTGAACGCCCGCGCGCTCTACATGCTCCATAATCCCTGGAATAAGAACCGTCTCCAGATCGCAGATAGCATCTACTTCCAATTCTTTACCTAACATATAGCGGTCAATCAAGACTGGATGCTCTGGATTAATCTTCACCGCATACTCCATGTAGCTGAGCAGCTCTTGATCCGAATACACAATTTCCATCGCGCGTCCGCCGAGCACGTAGGAAGGACGAACGAGTACCGGATAGCCGAATTGTGAAGCAACGCCTACGGCTTGATCGACGGATGTTACCGTGCCGCCCGGAGGCTGAGCTACATCCAACTGCGTGAGCAGTGCTTCGAATTTCTTACGATCCTCAGCAGCATCGATACTTTCCAGGCTGCTTCCTAGAATCCGCACACCAGCGCGTGTCAAAGGTGCTGCCAGGTTGATCGCGGTCTGACCGCCGAATTGTACGATAACTCCAATCGGTTTCTCGTGTTCTATGATGTTCATCACATCTTCGTAGAACAAAGGCTCGAAGTAAAGACGGTCTGATGTACTGAAGTCTGTCGATACAGTCTCCGGGTTGTTGTTCACGATAATCGCTTCATAGCCTGCCGCTTGAATCGCCCATACTGCATGAACGGTGGAGTAGTCGAACTCAATCCCTTGTCCAATTCGGATCGGACCCGAACCAAGCACCATTACTTTCTCTTTGCTCGTCTTCAATACTTCATCTTCAGTTTCATATGTCGAATAGTAGTAAGGTGTAGTGGCTTCGAACTCAGCTGCGCAAGTGTCAACCATCTTATAGACTGGCTTCATGTTACGATCCAGACGATGCGTGCGGATGTCTGCTTCCTTCACGAAGCTCGTTAATCCGGCTTCAGCACGAATCTCAGCAATCGCGCGGTCTGTGAACCCTTTGCGCTTCGCTTCGAGTAACAGCTCATCCGACAGCTCCTGCTGCTGCAAGTCGGATTCGAAACGAATCATACCTTCCAGCTTGTTCAAGAACCACCAGTCAATCTTCGAAAGATCTTGAATTTGCTGCAGGGTGTAGCCGCGGCGGTAAGCTTCGGCGATGAGGAAGATCCGTTCATCGTCCGGCTTAGCAATGCGGGTTTCGAGTGTGTCAGCATCCAACAGCTCAGTACCTTTAAGGTACAGGCGATGAACACCGATTTCAAGAGAGCGGATTGCTTTGTGAATCGACTCTTCAAAAGTACGGCCTATTGCCATTACTTCGCCGGTCGCTTTCATTTGCGTGCCTAATTTACGGTTGGCGCTTGTGAACTTGTCGAACGGCCAACGCGGGATCTTCGATACGATGTAGTCAAGGGTCGGCTCGAAGCAAGCATAAGTTTGTCCTGTAACCGGGTTGACGATTTCATCCAATGTGTAACCAATCGCGATCTTGGCTGCCATCTTGGCGATCGGGTAACCAGTCGCTTTGGAGGCAAGCGCGGAAGAACGGCTTACACGCGGGTTAACTTCGATTACATAGTACTGGAAGCTGTGTGGATCAAGCGCAAACTGTACATTACAGCCGCCTTCAATGTTCAAGGCGCGAATGATCTTGAGCGATGCAGAACGAAGCATTTGGTATTCACGATCGGACAGCGTCTGGCTAGGCGCCACTACGATACTGTCTCCAGTGTGGACCCCAACCGGATCGAAGTTCTCCATATTACAAACTACGATACAGTTGTCATTCGCATCACGCATAACCTCATATTCGACTTCTTTCATCCCTGCGATGCTGCGTTCTACCAGACATTGTCCAATCGGGCTGTAGCGAAGTCCGGAGGAAACAGTTTCAAGCAGCTCTTCTTCCGTATTACAGATCCCGCCGCCTGTGCCGCCTAATGTATAGGCTGGACGAACAATAATCGGGTAACCAATTTCGTTAGCAAAATCCACAGCCTGAGGAACGGTTGTTACGATAACACTTGCTGGTACAGGTTGTTCGAGCTCGTTCATCAGGTTACGGAACAAGTCGCGGTCTTCAGCTTTCTCGATCGCTGTTAATTGAGTGCCTAACAGTTTCACGTTCTCCCGTTCCAGCACTCCTGCGCGGGCCAATTCAACCGCCATGTTCAGTCCTGTCTGGCCTCCAAGTGTTGGAAGCAAGCCGTCAGGCTTCTCTTGACGAATAATTTGCGATACGAAGTCAAGCGTAATGGGCTCGATATATACTTTGTGTGCCATGTTCGTGTCGGTCATAATTGTTGCTGGGTTGCTGTTGATCAGGACAACTTCCATGCCTTCTTCCTTCAAGGCTTGGCAGGCTTGGGTTCCCGCATAATCGAACTCTGCAGCTTGACCGATTACGATCGGACCGGAACCAATCACTAATATTTTTTTGAGTGTCTTATTTTTTGGCATATGCTAGTTCCCCTTTCACAGCAGGTGATTGGCGGTTAGGTCGGGCAGCGATGAACTCTGCTTGGCGCGGCAATCCCGGACGATCTTTCTTGAACTTGCTTATCATTGCTATAAAGTCATCGAACAAGTAGCTGGAATCAAAAGGCCCTGGGGCTGCCTCAGGATGATATTGGACCGAGAATGCCGCGTGTTTCGCATGCTTCAAGCCCTCGATCGATTTATCGTTATTGTTGATATGCGTTACAATCAAGTCCGTGCCGGTAATCGACTCTTCCTTCACCGCGTAACCGTGGTTCTGGGAAGTGATGTAGCAACGGTTGGATTCCAAATCCTTGACGGGGTGGTTTCCGCCGCGGTGCCCGAATTTCATCTTCTCGGTATCGGCTCCGCATGCTAGTGCGAACAGTTGGTGGCCTAAGCAGATCCCGAAGATTGGAACTTCTCCCAGAAGCTCTTCAATCATCTTAGCTGCATGCGGCACATCCTTAGGGTCGCCAGGACCGTTGGAGAGCAACACGCCGTCAGGTGCCAAGCGGCGAATCTGCTCGGCTGTCGTATCCTGAGGCACAACTACTACGTCGCAACCCCGCTTCGACAAATCACGGATGATCCCGCTTTTGGAGCCAAAATCAACCAATACTACGCGGTCCTTCGTTCCTGGGCAGCTGAACACGCTTTTTGTTGATACGCGTGATACTTGATCGGTCATTAAGCTGCTGCCTCTTAGTTGCTCCAACAAATCCTCAACAGGACGGTTTGTTGTCGTTAACATGGCTTTCATTACGCCGTGATGGCGGATGATGCGAGTCAACATACGAGTGTCGATATCGCTGATCCCAACGATGCCATATTCCTTCAACAAGCTGTCAACGGAATACTGGGCGCGCCAGTTACTAGGCACTTCTTCATGTTGGCGAACGACGAAGCCATGAATGAACGGGCGAATCGATTCGAAATCATCCCGTGCAATCCCGTAATTCCCAATCAGCGGGTAAGTCATCGTCACGATTTGTCCACAGTAGGACGGATCGGATAGTACTTCCTGGTATCCTGTAATTCCTGTATTAAATACGACTTCACCAACAGACTCCCCTTCGCTGCCGAAAGCTTTGCCCGTAAAAAGCGTACCATCTTCCAATAATAATCTTGCTTGCATCCACATTCACTCCTCTATGGGTTATGCTGTCCAAACTACCTTGCCTGCTACCATGGTCATTACCGGCCAGCCTTTAAGCTTCCAACCGGTGAACGGTGTGTTGCGGCTCTTGCTGGCAAACGTTGCAGGATCAACTTCTTGTTCTGTGTCTAGGTCAATCAAGGTAATGTCCGCTTCAGCGCCTATGGCGAGACGACCTGTATCCAGTCTGAATACTTCTGCAGGCTTAACCGTCATTTTCTCGAGTAAAAAGGAGAGCGTCCATCTTCCAGTAGTGACAAACTTCGTGTAAAGCAGCGGGAATGCCGTCTCGAATCCGACGATGCCGAATGGGGCCAGCTGCATACCGCGCGCTTTCTCTTCTTCGCTGTGAGGAGCATGGTCGGTTACGACGATATCGATCGTCCCGTCTTCCAGTGCCTCCAGGACAGCCTGTACATCTCTAGGTGTACGCAGTGGAGGATTCATTTTCCAGTTCGAATCCATCCCTGGGATATCTTCATCAGAGAGCAGTAAGTGGTGTGGGCATACTTCTGAAGTAACCCGGAACCCAAGCTGCTTCGCTTGGCGAATCAGCCGGACCGACTGCTCCGTGCTGACGTGGCATACATGATAATGAACACCTGTTGCTTCTGCAAGCAGGATATCCCTGCCTACGTGAATCGCTTCAGACTCATTCGGTATTCCCTTCAAGCCATTCCTGCGAGCGAACTCTCCTTCTGAGACGAAGAGGCCTTCAACCAATGTGTTATCTTCGCAGTGTGCTATAACCGGCATGTCCATTGAAGCAGCAAGCGCCATCGCATCTTTCATCATTTGGGCGCTTTGTACGCCTACTCCATCATCTGTGAATCCAATCGCACCAGCAGCTTTTAGCGCTGCAAAATCCGTTAACTCCCGGCCCAGCTGGTTCTTGGTGATACAAGCGTATGGCAGCACCTTAACGGATTGTGCCGTTTGTGCTTTATCGAGTACGTAGTTAACCGTATCTACTGTATCGATAACCGGCCGTGTGTTCGGCATGCATGCGATGGTGGTGAATCCGCCTTTTGCAGCGGAAGCTGTACCCGATGCAATTGTCTCTTTGTGCTCGAACCCAGGCTCACGCAAGTGTACATGCATATCGATTAGTCCGGCCGAGACGAGCTTACCCGCTGCATCGATAACTTCGTGTCCTGCGGTATCCGGTTCTCCGCCAACCCATGCTTCCTTTATATCCGCAATTTTATTATTTTCAATATAGAAATGCTTTTTAATTGGCTCGGCGCTGCCTGGCTCTACAACACTGCCGTTAAGTATCCAGATTCCCATGTGCCCTCCTGAACTGTCATTCGATTTGTTTGACCTTCATTTTGCCGCAAGTCCATGACTTTTCGTGCTAGGAACCTGACAAAGCCCGTTCCACAACCGCCATGCGAATCGGAACCCCGTTCTGCATCTGCGTGAATATCTTGGATTTCTCACATTCAACCAACTCGTCATCGATCTCGACGTTCCGGTTAATCGGTGCGGGATGCATGATGATGGCATGCTGTTGCATACGTGCTGCGCGCTCCACTGTTAAGCCGTATTGCTCCCGGTATTCTTCGGCTGATTTCAACATCCCCTTCTCATGACGCTCTAACTGTACCCTGAGCATCATAACTACATCGGCTTGCAGCGCTTGTTCTATAGGTACATAGTCGGCGTATTTAAGTAGCTCTGGAGCTTGCATATTAGGTGGTGCGCAGAATTGCACTCTAGCTCCAAGCTTCTGCAATCCCCACAAGTTCGATCTAGCTACTCGACTGTGCAGGATGTCACCGATAATCGCTACCGTGAGTCCTCTTATTTCACCGAAGTGATTACGCATAGTGTAAAGATCGAGCAAGGCCTGAGTGGGGTGTTCGTTATTCCCGTCTCCCGCATTGATCAGAGGTACTTTGATTTTGCTTGCCAGATCGGCTAGTACACCAATGGGCTTCAACCGAATGACTCCTGCGTCGATCCCCATCGATTCAAGCGTGCGCACCGTGTCATATATAGACTCGCCCTTTTCAACACTTGACGCCGCTGCTGCGAAGTTCAATACTTGCGTACCAAGCCTCTTCTCGGCAACTTCGAAAGAGAACCTGGTTCTCGTGCTATTCTCGAAAAACATATTGGCAACAAATTTGCCGCTCAGTAAGGAAGTAACCTTGTTCGTCTGTTGGTCCCAATAAGCGGCACGTTCCAGTATGCTGCGAATCTCATCTGCTCCAAGCTCTTGAAGTCCAAGCAAATGGCGATCGGTCCCTACATAGGTTTGTGTCATTTAAGCTTCTCCCCTTTGCTGCAATATGATGACCTCATCGATCTGGTCCACTTCGTCCAAGCGGACTTCGATTTGTTCCAGCTTAGATGTGGGCAAGTTCTTACCTACGTAATCTGGGCGAATCGGCAGTTCACGGTGTCCCCTGTCTACCAAGACAGCCAGTTGAATCATCCTCGGCCTCCCTAGATCCATCAGAGCATCCATTGCAGCGCGTACGGTGCGTCCTGTGTAGAGAACATCGTCGAACAAGATGATTTTCTTGTCTTCAATCTCTAGCGAGCTTCCTGCAGGAGCCATTGCACCCGAATGCACTCTTGTTACATCATCGCGGTATCGCCGTACATCGAGCTCGTCGACAGGTACCGGCACACCCTCAATCTCCGCTATTCGTTCCGCGATTCTTCGAGCCAGGTAAATTCCCCTGGTGCGGACCCCGATGAACCGACAGCTTTCCACACCTTTATTTTTTTCCAAAATCTCATGAGCAATCCGTGTCAACGCTCTGCGAATTGCTATTTCGTCCATGATGACGTGTTTGTCGGGAGCCATCCTCTTAGAGTCTCCTCTCTTCAGTGCGTTGGTTGTGATACTGGACATAAATAAAACTCCTTACCTGTTGGCAAGGAGTTCGTGTGAAAGGACTATACGCATACGCGATATGAGCTAGGCTTACAAGCTAGCCTATCGGTAAGCATTCTCCCTAGGACATAACCTGTCCAAGCAGAGAATCCCTTCTTTACTTCCATTCGAATACCTTGCCAGTCTCACGGGACCGACTTAAAGGTGCTATTTAACTGAAAGAAATTATCTCACGTTCGACAAAATAAGTCAATACTCCTTATCAAACTGTTTATGCAAGTCGAATGATGAGGATTGATTGACCCACCCTTTTATGCTATAAAAGAGGGTAGACCATTTATAAAGGAGACTATTATTATGACTGAAATGAATACAATGGAAGTTATTAATTTCATTAAAAACAGTACGAAGAAAACACCTGTTAAAGTATACCTGAAAGGTCAGCTGGAGCAAATCGACTTCGGTTCCGAGCTTCAAACCTTCATTACTGGTAACTCTGGCGTAGTGTTCGGAGAATGGAAAGTTGTTCAGGCTATTCTGGAGACCAATAAAGCCAATATCGAGGATTATGTTGTAGAGAGCGATCGCCGCAATTCCGCCATTCCAATGCTTGACCTGAAGAACATCAATGCTCGCATCGAACCGGGCGCAGTCATTCGCGATATGGTCTCCATCGGCGACAACGCTGTTATCATGATGGGAGCTTTGATCAATATCGGCGCTTCCGTAGGCGAGGGCACTATGATTGATATGAACGCTGTGCTTGGCGGTCGTGCAAAAGTCGGTAAAATGTGCCACATCGGCGCAGGAGCAGTTGTAGCTGGAGTTATTGAGCCTCCCTCCGCTCAACCTTGTGTGATTGAAGACGATGTTCTGGTTGGCGCTAACGCTGTTATCCTGGAAGGCGTACGTGTTGGACAAGGCTCCGTTGTAGCCGCTGGCGCAGTCGTTACTGTTGATGTGCCTCCATTCACTGTAGTTGCCGGCGCTCCTGCTCGAGTAATCAAACAAGTGGATGACAAAACCAAATCCAAAACCGAAATTCTTCAAGAGCTTCGCACCCTGTAATCTAGCATCTCCGGGAGGGACAAGCTTATGACGACCGCGATCGGCAGTTATTCCGACATTCGCAGACAGCTTCATCGGATCCCCGAACCGGGTTTCCAGGAATTCAAGACCCAGCAGTTCCTGCTGCAGTTCATAGCCTCTCTTCCTCAAGAACGGCTCGAGGTCAAGACTTGGCGTACTGGTATCCTTGTTCTTATTAAAGGCACGGATCCGAAACGGCGTTTCGGATTCCGCGCCGATATGGACGGATTGCCGATCAGCGAAGACACTCAATATGACTTTCAGTCTGTTCATGAGGGCTACATGCATGCATGCGGCCATGACCTGCACATGACGATCGGACTTGGCATAGTGTCAAGCTTCACTCAGCAGCCAATGGAGGACGATCTTGTCGTCATCTTCCAGCCTGCTGAGGAAGGTCCAGGCGGGGCGCTGCCCATGCGTGAGAGCGAGGAATTCCGCGAATGGCAGCCGGAACAGATCGTCGCGCTTCATATTGCACCGGAGTATCCGGTGGGTACCATCGCGACGAAGCCTGGTATTCTGTTCGCGAACACATCCGAACTGTTCATCGATTTGACTGGCAAAGGCGGTCACGCTGCCTTCCCGCATCTCGCCAATGATATGGTAGTGGCGGCGGCGCACTTCCTGACTCAATTGCAAACCATTGTGTCACGCAATATAAATCCGCTTGACTCTGGTGTTGTTACAGTGGGTCGGATCGAAAGCGGCACACGCCAGAACATAATCGCCGAAAAAGCGCGATTGGAAGGCACGATTCGGACGTTATCGGATCGTTCCATGCGGCTCATCAAGTCACGAATTGAAGCACTTGCCAAAGGCACTGAAGCGGCATTCGAATGTCAGGTCGACATCGACTACGGCTCTAATTATTTGCAAGTCTATAATAATAAAACCTTGACCCTCGAATTCCGAGAATGGCTTCGAACGGATGAAGCTAACGGTGCGGTTCGATTCATTGATTGTACTGAAGCTATGACAGGTGAAGATTTTGGATACTTCCTTGAGCAAATTCCCGGCTTCCTGTTCTGGCTTGGAGTGGATACGCCATACGGATTGCACCATGCCAAGCTTGAGCCTAACGAACAAGCAATGGATGTGGCGATTGACACAGTCAGCCGATACTTCCGCTGGAAATCAGCCCAATAATGCAGAAAACCCTCTGGAGATCATCACGGACTCCAGAGGGTTTTCTGCATTTAAATACGGAAGAAAATAGTACTGTTACCTAGCTCGACTAACGAACCGCTCTAATCGATCGAGCGCTTGCTCCAACACCTGCATGGAATAAGCATACGACAATCGGATGTATCCTTCGCCATGTCCAGAGAATGCATCCCCTGGTACAACAGCCACTCGTTCCTCTTCCAGAAGCTTCATCGCAAACTCCATGGAGCTCATTCCGAATGGTTGAATGGAAGGGAACAAATAGAAGGCGCCTTCTGGTTTCTCCACATGCAACCCCAAGCCAATCAGACGTGCGTGGACATAGTCCCTGCGCTTGCGATATTCCACCTTCATCGGCTCCGCATCATCGATTCCATTCGTCAGTGCTTCAACGGCAGCGTACTGGCTGATAGAACTGGCGCAGGTTACATTATATTGATGCACCTTAACCATATGCGCGGTGAGGTAGGCGGGTGCGAATGTGAACCCGATTCTCCAGCCTGTCATAGCATGTGACTTCGACAGCCCATTAATTACAATGGTTTTCTCGCGCATCGAGCCTATTGTTGATATAGAGTGATGACTCCCGTCATAAACTAACTCACTGTAGATTTCATCGGAGATGACGAACAGCTCGCGGTCCTGCACAAGCTCTGCAATTTCCTTCAACTCAGCCTCATTCATCACACGCCCCGTCGGGTTCGACGGATAGCAGAGCACGATCGCACGCGTTCGCTCTGTAAGATGCTCCTTGATCAAGGAAGCTGTAAGTTTGAAGCCGTTACCAGTCGTATCCACGTACATGGGCACCCCGCCGCATAGCCGGATAATCGGTTCATACCCTGGATATAACGGTCCCGGCAATATAACCTCACTGCCTGCTTCCAGTATCGTGCGAAGCGTAATATCCAGCGCCTGACTTGCCCCTGCGGTTACAATAACCTCGCTATCCGGATTGTAGTCCATTCCATACTTCACCCGAATGAAATGGGCAGCCGCATTTCTGAGCTCCGGCAACCCAGCATTTGGTGTGTACACAGTCCGATTGTCGTCCAATGCCCGTTTTCCCGCTTCCACGATGTGCGCGGGTGTAGGAAAGTCTGGCTGGCCGATTGTAAGCGTCAGTGCATCTTTGTAGGTCGCGACTAAATTGGATATTTTACGAATGCCTGAAATTTGAATCCCCTGCACACTCGAATTAACGAGATGCTCAAGCATATGTTCCCCACTCCTCTCCCTGCCTATCATTAGCGCACTCTGCTCCCCGCTTCATGTGCCGTTCTCTGCATGATCTCTCCTGCTTACATCATTTTTAACACTTCCAACAACTTAACCATATCGTCTGGGAGTGGAGCTTCGAACTCCATATATTCGTCTGTTCGCGGATGGCGAAATCCAAGTGAACCTGCATGAAGAGCTTGTCCTTCCATCCATTTATCGAATCGGTTGCGAAGACCATATACAGGATCACCGACTAACGGATGACCAATAAACTTAAGATGAACCCGTATTTGATGCGTCCGACCCGTTTCCAGCTTCAATTGCAATACCGTGAAATTACCGATACGCTCAAGAACCAGAAAATGAGTTACAGCATGTTTACTATTGCGATTCGTAACGGCGAACATTTTGCGGTCAGCCGGATCTCTTCCTAATGGAGCATCAATCGTTCCATGATCGTGGGCCACATTTCCTTGAACAACAGCCGTGTACACCCTCGTAACAGAATGATCCTTGAGCTGCTGTGCCAATGATATATGAGCTTTATCGTTTTTTGCTGCCATCAACAGACCAGATGTATCCTTATCAATGCGATGCACGATTCCAGGTCTCAGCTCTCCATTAATTCCGGACAAGTCTTTACAATGATGCATAAATGCATTTACAAGCGTCCCCGAAGTATGCCCTGGCGCAGGATGAACGACCATGCCTCTAACTTTATTGACGACGATCAGATCCGAATCCTCATACACGACATCAAGGGGTATCGGCTCTGCCGCTATATCTTTTGCAACAGGCTCAGGAACTTCAAGAACAACTGTATCTCCAACAGACAGCTTATGGTTCGATTTGACAGCAGCTCCGTTAACCTTCACATGTCCGCTTTTGACCCATATCTGAATTTGCGATCTAGATGTTTCTTCATCCAAGGATTCCGTAACAAATTTATCGATTCGTTCTCCGTTATGCTCCTGCTCGATTACCCATTCCAAAGCTTCATTATGATCCGCTTCCTGTTCCGTCCAGCTCATGTGTTTGCCCTCTTCTTTCTTTCCGCCATTCCAGTATGGAGTCTAAGAATATAAGAATAACCCCAATGACTATGGCTGAATCCGCTATGTTAAATATAGGATAAATATAATCAATTACGCCGCCTATTTGGAAATGGAACTGAAGGAAATCCACGACCTGCCCGAACAGAAGACGATCAATGAAGTTTCCAAGCGCTCCTCCCAGCAGCAAACCTAACGCAACTCCAAGCAGCTTCTTGCTTTTTTCCTTGCGGATTTTGTTCAAATACCACAATATCCCTGCTAAAACAACCGTTGTTGTGATAATGAAAAACCATCTCTGATCTTGCAATATGCTGAATGCCGCGCCTCTATTGCGATGCGACGTAATCTGAAAAAACTCCCCTATCACCGGACGAGTCTCATAAAGCTCCAAATTTTTAACAATGAGCCACTTCGTGATCTGATCCAGTACGAGCACAATGAGAGCGTACAAATAATAAATCATTCCATTATCCTCCTACTCGCTGTTAGTCAACCTGATTACCCTGATTATTCCTTCACTAAAAATGGACGTCTCCGTAAACCCTATGAGCATATGAATCTTAAGCATTCGAAAAGGAGTCGGAACATGAATCATTTGAACCAAAACCAACTCGATGAGCTTCGGCAACTGCTTTGGGAAGAGCAATCAGACCTGAAACTGCATGAGGAACTTAGCAAAGAATACGGGCTTGACGATTCAACCAGTGTGTCCACAGGCGAGTTATCTGCTTACGACAACCACCCGGCTGATCTGGGCTCGGAAATGTTCGAGCGCAGTAAAGACATAGCTTTGAATCACAATGCGGAGCGTCATATGGAACAAAATCTTGATGCTCTTAGCAGAATGGATTCCGGTAATTATGGTTTATGTGTACAGTGCGGCCGACCCATTGCTTTTGAGAGGCTCCAGGCCGTTCCAACCGCTACCACCTGCATCGAGCATGCATCCCCGCAGGCACCGGTCAGCGATTACCGCCCTGTAGAGGAGCAAGTGCTTGAGCCAGCATTTGGCCGCTCCAGTGTTGACGGTAGAGATGATGAAACAGAATTCGACGGTGAAGACGCCTGGCAAATCGTTGAAAGCTGGGGAACCTCCAACTCCCCCGCCATGGCCGAAGATAACGAGATCCATGGCTATAAGGATATGTACATTGAAGCAGATGAGAATGAAGGCTACGTAGAGTCATTAGAAAGCTTTTTGGCCACAGACATTTACGGGCAGCATGTTACGGTTGTTCGCAACAAACAATACAAGCAGTATATGGACCAACACGAAGGAGAACCATTATTAGAGCCAGATCGAATTGAAGATGTTTAAGGTCGCCTTCACGCCTTTTCAATCATCAGAACGCTCTGCCTTCCAATTGCACCTGCACTATTTTGACGATATCCGCAATGAAGTCACCGATTATAGGCAAATTCAGAGCTCCTAATAAACGAAGTCCATAAAGAATCAAAGCAGTAAACAAAGTGAATCCAATCGCAATCCCTACACCTCTTGCAATTCCGAACAACAAATTGATGGCAATTAACCTTCGAGGTTTGTTCAACAGCATCACATAGTCAGCGATTTGGGTTTTTTCCATTTGATTGGCAATTTTAATTAACCGCTCATTTAATGCTGACAATTGCTTCGAATCCAAGGAATTTTCCTGGCTGCTTGTTGTACTATCCATCGAATTGCCGCCCCCTGCTGCCTTTAGTTGTATGGGAGAACCGGTTGATTACTGCCGGCTCTCCACCTGTTCGCATAGCCTGATTATAGTAATTGTACTACGGATGAACAACGTCTACAAAGTGCAGGATGTTCCTTGTCTTCCCCTACCTCTGGCGTCACGTTCCAGCAACGTTCACATTTCTCACCCTCAGCCTGCTTCACAGAAACAGACACTAGCTCTAACTTGACCGCATCTGCCGGAACTTCTTCAGTCGAAGGATGATTCGTTACCTTGGATACGATGAACAAGTTATCCAGATCATTGAACTGAGCTAACAATTCAGCGGTCTTTGCGTTCGGATACAAATGCAGGCTTGCGCTAAGCGAGTTCCCTATAACTTTGTTCTTCCTCGCCTCTTCTAATGCCTTCAGCACTTCATCGCGAACTTCATTAAATGAATCCCACTTCTGTTCGAGGGAAGGATCGTAAAGCGTCTTATTAATGACTGGCATATCCGATAATTGGACACTTAAAGTGTCTGTACCTGGAATGAACTTCCAAACCTCATCTGCGGTATGCGGCAGAATAGGTGCGATTAGTTTAGTTATTACCGTCAAGGTCTCGAATAATACGGATTGACATGCTTTACGCTGCTTATCATCAGGTGCACTGACATACAAGCGGTCTTTGACAATATCCAGATAGAACGCACTCATCTCCACCGCGCAGAAATGATGAACTGCTTGGTAGACAACGTGGAATTCATAGTTCTCATAAGCCTGGAGCACTTTCTCAGCCATCCGGTTAAGACGAAGCACAGCAACGCGATCCAGCTCATTAAGTTGGTTAAACTCGACTTTGTCTTCGGCAGGATCAAAGTTCGTCAGATTACCCAGCAAGAAACGGAGCGTATTCCGTATTTTGCGGTATACTTCGGTAATTTGCGTCAAGATGTTATCGGATATACGTACATCGGACTGATAATCTACGGAAGCGACCCATAGACGTAATATGTCTGCGCCGAGCTTGCCGCATACTTGATTCGGATCAACTGTATTCCCCAATGATTTGGACATTTTGCGGCCTTCACCATCAAGCGCAAATCCATGGCTTAGAATGCCTTTGTACGGGGATTGACCGCGAACCGCAACTCCAGTGATTAAAGAAGAGTTGTACCATCCGCGATATTGATCAGATCCCTCGAGGTATAGATCAGCAGGCCACTGAAGCTCTGGACGTGACTCAAGAACGGCAACATGGCTGGACCCGGAGTCAAACCAGACATCCATAATATCGGTTTCTTTACGGAAATGCTCATGTCCGCATGACTCACAACTCGTTCCGGCAGGTAATAATTCCTGCGCATCTCGAACAAACCAAGCGTTTGAGCCAACATTATCAAAAATGGCAGCTATATGTTCAATGGTTGCTTCATTCACTAACGGAGAATTACAAGAACGGCAGTATACGATCGGGATGGGCACACCCCATACACGCTGTCTGGATATACACCAGTCTCCACGATCCGCAATCATGTTATGCAGACGTATCTCGCCCCAGCTCGGTGTCCATTTCACCCGTTTAATCTGCTCCAGCATCTCCCCTCGGAATTTGTCCACAGAGGCAAACCATTGCTCCGTTGCTCGATATATTACAGGTTTCTTAGTTCTCCAGTCATGAGCATATTGATGCTGGATGAAGCTTAACTTGAGCAAATGCCCGGACTGCTCCAGCTTCTCCGTAATCAGCTTGTTCGCCTTGTCGTAGAATACCCCTTCGAAGCCCGGCGCTTCCGAGGTCAGATGACCTTGGTCATCCACAGGGCATAATACACCCAAATTATATTTCTGACCGACGTAAAAATCATCTTCCCCATGTCCCGGCGCAGTGTGGACACACCCTGTTCCTGCATCGAGCGTTACATGATCGCCTAATATAACCAGGGACTCCCGATCATAGAATGGATGTTGACAGGAAACGAATTCCAACTCGGAGCCTTTCACCGTTGCAAGGGTTGTAACCTCGCTCCAATCAAGCTCCTTCTTAACGGAAAGAAGTAGGCCTTGAGCTACGATGTACTTGTTCCCACCTGTCTCCACCATTACATATTCCAACTCTGGGTGCACCGTAATGGCCAGATTAGCAGGCAGTGTCCACGGTGTAGTGGTCCAGATCACGATCGCTGCATCATTAGGCACAATCCCTTTGCCGTCCTTGATATCGAACGAAACATAAATGGATGCCGAAGTCTTCTCGCGGTATTCGATCTCAGCTTCGGCTAGCGCACTCTCGGAAGAAGGAGACCAATACACAGGTCTAAGCCCCTTATAAATATAGCCTTTACCTACCATATCCCCGAATACACGAATTTGCTGGGCCTCATATTGGGGCTGCAAAGTGATATAAGGGTTCTTCCAGTCTCCTCTAACTCCCAAACGCTGAAACTGGCTTTTTTGACGTTCTACCCACTGCAAGGCATATTCCTCACAATACTTGCGGAATTCGTCGACCGTCATCTTCTTGCGATCGACCTTTCCACCGTTCGCAATGGCCTGTTCAATAGGTAAACCATGCGTATCCCAGCCCGGAACATAAGGCGCGTCGAATCCATTCATCGATTTGTAACGGACGATAAAATCTTTAAGCACTTTATTAAGCGCATGACCAATATGAATATCTCCATTCGCATATGGTGGCCCATCATGCAGAATGAATTTGGGCTTACCCGCATTACGCTTCTGTACTTGAGTGTAGATATCGATTTCATCCCAGTGCTGTTGCATATTAGGCTCAGCTTGCGGCAGATTGCCTCGCATAGGAAAGTCTGTCTGCAGCAAATTTAACGTTTTACTGTAATCCATAGATTACTCTCACCCCTTAATGAACTATTGTTTATTGCCAACAAAAAAACTTCTCATCCCAACAAGGGACGAGAAGCTTACTCGCGGTACCACCCTAATAAGCGTCTACGATCGTTCTGAATCAGGAAGATCGCATAACACGCTCACTCGACGATTGAATAACGGGAACCACCCGGTGCTCTCTAGAACGAACGTAGATTGTGCGCTCGTCATCAAGATACGCTCCTGGGTGATATTCGGAATTCGCCTACGGCTGCCAGGCTCACACTGCCCCCGGCTCGCTGATGCCGTCCTGATCGAACCTACTCGTCCCAGTCATCGCTTTGAACTATATATAACTTTCTTGTAATGTCAGAAAAACAACCGCTATCGCGGTTTGTCCCATGGATCATACTATGATGAAGTATAGCGAATGGTGGAATGTTCGTCAAATGAGTGACTTGTCCTTATTCAAGGATCGATTCTTTCTCCCTGCTGCCACTGTTCAATGTATCCCATTGGTCATTGCGCAGCATCTCGAGTTGAGCTTCGACCAAGGTCCGGAATCTCGTTCTGTAGATGGAAGCCTGCTTTTTCAATTCTTCAATCTCCATCGATACTTTACGTGACTTCGACAAGGATTCATTGATAATGCGGTCGGCATTCTTCTCTGCTTCTTTTACAATAAGCTGCGCTTCCTTCTTGGAATTGCTGCGCACCTCATCCGCTGCCTCTTGCGCAACAATAATAGTCTTGCTGAGCGTCTCCTCAATATTCGAGAAATGGGTTAGCCGCTCCTGAAGACCATGTATCTGATTCTGAAGATCTTTATTCTCACGGATTAAAGCCTCATAGTCCTTAATCACCTGATCTAAAAATTCATTGACCTCATCTACGTCATAGCCCCGCACACGTCGGCCGAATTCTTTATTATGTATATCCAATGGCGTTAAAGGCATTGGTGCACCTCCTGAAAATTTGGAAGAATCCACACGTTCCGTGTCGTTCTTCTCTTCTTACCATTCGACGTAATGATGCAAAATCCTGCATCAGCCCTATACGTATTTCCCGACTTTCAGTCGAATACGCCCCTTTTTTGTCTCGCCCTGGGCCTCGATGATACGAAACCTTCCAAAGCCCTGGAATGAAATCACATCTCCAGCCTTCAAGATCTGACTGGGATCCTCTTCGACCTTCCAATTCACCTTGCAACGTCCGTTCTTAATGGGAGGAAGCACTTTTGCCCGGCTTAATCGATAAACATCGCTAACGATTCCATCCATCCGCATAGAGGCCACAGAGAGATTCATTTCATCAAGTGTTTGTGCGGAGGTCTGCAACTGTGTGAGGGGTACCAAATCAGTCCTAACATGAACTCGATTCACCTGCTGAAGCTGAAGCCGAATGTAATCGGCAATCTCCGACGCAATTACACAGTGACACTGCCCTTCCAACACATAAATATCACCGATCTTATCACGCTTCAAGCCAAGTCCGAGCAACGATCCAAGGAAATCTCCATGTGTCAGCTTGCCAAACTGTGCATCCTCCGAAGTAATGACGAGCACGGACAGCTGGAAGCTATCCTCCGAAGACTGCATATAGTCTGGAGCAATCCAGGCCCTTTTCCGTTCCGCTTGCTCATGCCCGCCGAATAATTGGACCCCGGCATCCGGGTGTCGGCCCGCCAGGGTACCGAATATGTATGCCTGTCTGGGATCAAGAAAATCCGTCAGCTTTACAGCATGCTGCTCGCTTGCACGGAATAGCCAATCCCAGGCTTTATCGACAAAATGATGTTCATCTGGATGGAAATGCTTGTATATTTCAGGTTGCAAAGTTCATCACCTTTTTATGATTAAAACATGCTTAACAAGTAACCGACTACCGTATTAATCCCCATTACTACAAATCGCAATGCAATTAACGCGACTATTGGAGAAATATCTATCATCCCTGCTATCGGCGGAATAAATCTGCGGAAAGGACTCAAGTAAGGCTCCACCAGCTTGCTTAGGATTTCACCAATAAAGCTTTCTCTCGCACTTGGCAGCCATGAGAGAAGAACATAGGCAATAACCAGGTATTGATATATGACTCCCAACTGTGAAATATAATGTTGGATGTTGAGAATTGTGACTTCTGACAACGTGTTCACCTCGATTTTCTGTATTCTTCCTCTTCATCCATCATGTCCGAAATAGCGCCTTGTATTTCAATCGAATCGGGGGTGCATAGAAAAATATTAGGACCGATCTTCGAAATACCGCCATTCAAAGCATAAACCGTGCCGCTCAGAAAATCTACAATACGGATAGCTTGGTCTGGACGCACTCTCTGAAGATTAACAACTGCAGGACGGCGGGATCTTAAGTGATCTGCAATTTCTTGTGTTTCTTCATATGAGCGAGGTTCGGCTAACACAACTCTCGTGTTGCGTTGAGAATGAATACTTACGATGTTTCCCTTATTTTTACGGGGATCTGTCGATGAGGTTTCATTTTCATCCGTTTCATCCACGATTTTCTCCCGTTCAATCACTTCTTCTTCATCCTGCAGCCCGACAAAGTTCAAAAAACGATTCATAACGCCCATCTTATATTCCTCCTTCGATTCCAATATGATATAGCTTCTCCTATTCTTTACCCACTAACACGGTTCCCAATCTGACCATGGTCGCACCTTCTTCAATGGCCACCTCAAAATCGTTAGACATGCCCATCGACAAGTGAAAAACCGTATAACCTAGCACTCCGCTTGCATTAAGCTTATCCCTCCATTCCCTCAATTCGCGGAAAACAGGACGTGTAGCTTCGGCCTCCATCTCATAGGGGGCCATTGTCATAAGTCCTGCAATCTTGAGTCTCGGGAAAAGGGTAAGCTTCTCGGCGAACGTTAGCAGCTCCTCCGGTTCCAAGCCTTGTTTGGACTCCTCACCCGATACATTCAATTGGATCAGACAACGCACTTCCTCTATATTTCGCTTGGCAGCCTGCTTGTCCAATTCCTGGGCAAGAGATAGTCGGTCCAATGAATGAATATAAGTGAATTTATCAATAACCTCTTTCACTTTGTTCGTCTGCAGATGACCGATAAAATGCCACACGCCTTGAGAGCCAAGCGCTTCCCATTTGGCCTGAGCATCTTGCCAGCGATTCTCACCAATATGTATTAGCCCTTGCTGCATCGCCAGTCTGGTCGTCTCTAAGGAAACATATTTCGTAACGGCTATTTCCTGTACTTCCCCGCGGCTTCTTCCGCTGCGCAAGCAGGCAGCCTGGATCCGTCTTTCCACCTGCTCAATTCTTTGCTGAATGCTCACTTGCTGTCCTCCGCCTTCTACCCTCCAGCTCCAACTAGGAGCGCTTAAGGTCTATGCCAATCCATGCAGTCATCCGCCCGGTTCGGCCTTTCTCCTTCCTATGGGAGAAGAACGAATCTGTTCTGCAGCTTGTGCACATGCCACATATTTCGATACGACTCGGCAAAATTCCTGCTTTTATCATAATTTGTCTGTTTAATTGTTGCAAGTTCAACATATATTTACCTGGCTTATCCGATCTGGAGGCTAGAAACCTGTCATCTGCTTCAGAGATTCCGATCTGCTTCAAGGCCGCTAACACCGGATTCGCAACCGCTTCATCAATCTCATAACAGCATCCGCCAATTGAAGGACCAATCGCTGCCATCAGATCAGTTGGCTTGCTTCCGAAATGCACGGCCATCCCCTTGACAGTAGCTTCTGCTATTTGGAGCACCGTCCCTTTCCAACCAGCATGCGAGAGTCCAACTGCTTTCTGGACAGGATCAAAGAAGTACAAAGGAACACAATCTGCGAAAAAGGCAGTGAGCCACACTCCTGGTTCATTCGTAATTAATGCATCCGTATTCTGAATAGCGTCTTCACGGCTCAAACGGCCTTTCCCTCGATCACTAGCTGTCACTAGCGCTACTCTATCGCCATGTATTTGTTCAGCACAAGTCCAAGCTTCGAAAGGAACACCCAGCTGATCAGCCAGTATAGTACGATTAGCGAATACTTTATCTTCATCGTCTCCAACATGAAGCGCGCAATTCATCGACAGCAAATGCGCTTCGCTAACACCGCCTGAGCGGGATGTGATTCCGGCACTAACATAAGGAAATCGCTCCTGCCACTCTGCTATATGATAACCTGCTTGTTGGTCCGCTATTAGTTTAAATGGTTCTGTTGTCATACAATCACGTCCACCCCCAACCTTAATCTTACCATAGTAACACCAAAAAGGCTTCCGCCCAGCTTATTGGACGCACGCCTATTCAGAGATCCTCTTATCGGTAGGAACGATTATTATAGTCCTGAGGTACATCTCCTTCTTCTGCCGATCTGTACACCCGGGCATCGTCCAGCTTCACCAGAACGACATCCATGCCGATTTTTACGATATTGCGCCATGGGATAACTACGTCTGTTCCACCGCCGAAAAACCCAAAAAACTTGCTTTGGTTCGGCACCACAATCGAATCGATCCTGCCTTGTCGAAGATCGAGCTCCAAATCGCTAATTTGCCCCAGCTTTTTCCCATCCACGATATTGATGACGTCCTTGGATTGAAAATCTGATATTTTCACGAAGCATCACCACGAATCGTCTGTAGTTAGGCCAAGCACGCGGATTTAGCGCCTAAGCCTACAGTCCATTATATGTCGGGCTGTTCGGAAATGTCCTTCTTGTCGGACGAAGCGCAACTTTTTTTCTCAGGAAATGCAAACAGCCCCTTCTACAGGAGCTGTCCCATTCCCTACGATTTAACGTGCTTCTGCATTTGCGAGATCGCCGATTTCTCCAATCGTGACACTTGAGCTTGAGAAATACCAATTTCATCGGCTACTTCCATCTGCGTCTTACCTTCGAAAAATCGCATGGATAATATCATTTTCTCACGATCATTCAGCTTACGCATCGCTTCCCTTAGGGCAATTCCTTCAATCCAGGAAACATCTTTGTTCCGTTCATCACTGATCTGATCCATCACGTAGATGGGGTCACCGCCATCATGATAAATCGGTTCAAACAAAGAAACGGGATCTTGGATCGCATCTAGGGCAAACACAACATCTTCCTTAGGTACATTCAGAACTTCAGATATTTCATATATGGACGGTTCACGTGAATTCGTGTTCGTCAGGCTATCCCGGACCTGCAAAGCCTTGTAAGCAATATCGCGCAGCGAGCGAGATACCCGGATAGGATTGTTATCACGCAGATAGCGGCGAATCTCGCCTATAATCATCGGCACTGCGTAAGTGGAAAATTTGACGTTCTGACCTAGATCGAAATTGTCTATCGCCTTCATCAAGCCGATACAGCCCACTTGAAATAAATCATCTACGAACTCGCCTCGATTGTTGAATCTTTGGATTACGCTTAACACTAACCTCAGGTTTCCGTTAACCAGCTTCTCTCTTGCCATCCGCTCCTTGTTTTTTTGAAGCCGCACGAACAATTCGCGCATCTCAGCGTTCGTAAGTACAGGCAATTTTGAAGTATCAACACCACAGATCTCGACTTTGTTTCGGGTCATCGTGTACTACCTCCCAAGGAGAAACATTAATGTACATTATCTCCTTGGAAGATTTTTTTATGCGCTGCCCGCAGGTCATTGCTGAACGGCAAATTGTTATGAAAACGGTGTCTTCTGCACCGTGTCTAGCTTAAACCATCTTATTAAATTCCTTGCGTAAGCGCTTGATTATTCGTTTTTCCAGCCTTGATATGTAAGATTGCGATATTCCCAACATGTCGGCGACGTCCTTCTGGGTCTTTTCCTCCCCATCTTGAAGTCCGAATCGCAGCTCCATAATAATACGTTCTCTCTCGGAGAGCTTATCCAACGCTTTATGCAAAAGCTTCCGATCTACTTGCTCTTCAATATTACGATAAATCGTATCATTCTCGGTCCCTAACACATCTGACAAAAGTAACTCATTACCGTCCCAGTCGATGTTAAGAGGCTCATCAAACGATACCTCCGTGCGTAATTTACTATTGCGTCGCAAATACATAAGGATCTCATTCTCAATACAGCGAGAAGCGTATGTAGCCAGTTTTATTTTTTTCTCAGGATCAAACGTATTGACTGCCTTAATCAGTCCGATCGCGCCAATGGAGACAAGATCTTCAATATTGATCCCTGTGTTCTCGAATTTCCTGGCAATATACACGACAAGGCGCAAATTGCGTTCAATCAGCATAGCTCGGATAGCCGAATCGCCGGATGGAAGCTTCTCAAGCAAGTACTCTTCTTCTTCTCGTGAAAGAGGTGGTGGAAGAGCCTCGCTGCCCCCGATGTAATAAATCTCCTCACTCTTCAAGCCAAGTAAGAATAAGAGGCGATAATAATAAAGATGCATAAACAATTTCACTTTCAAGAGCATGGGGTTACCTCCTGATTACTATTGCCACCGCAATGTTGGCTTAAGATTTGGATTTTGTTGTTATGTGATTGTATTGAAAGGCGTTCGAAGCACAACAAAAGTGTCAAGCTTCTAATTGCACGAGCGTAGGATGGATAATGGCGTGGTAAGATCCGTCAGCGCATAGAGTGCCTCCGTCCAACCCGACTAAAACTTTGGCATTCACAATCTCGTTGTCGGCAAACTTAACCACCACCTTGTCAGGCTTCACAGCCAGCATAAACTGAGTGCCTCGATTAACTCCCCGATACGGGACTAGTCTTAGGCGGTCCTGCCAAATCCACTCGTCGTCGCCAATCGTCGCTATCAATTGATCCACTTCAGACATTCGAATACGCTTCATCCATTCCGGCGGGAGCATCTCCCTCCACTGTTCGGCTTCCAGCACCATGACAGGTGTTCGGGTCAAAGGATCGTACAGTTGATTACCCGTATCAACAAGCCCTGTGCATTGAGATTCGAAGTCCCCAATATAAATGCGTACTTGAGCCAAATATTGTGTCATCGCCTGTCGTCTTCGGGTAGCAGAGAACACCAGCTTGTAGAACCAGATCATGAAGGTCAGTCCGATCACGGTGAACCAGAACCCGATCTGCAATTGAAATGCGATTCCTCCAGTTCGAGTAACTAGAATCCCATTCATCACTTCACTAGAAGACTGAGTAAAAAAGTATAGAGCGAATACGCCTCCTGCTGCTGCAAAGTTAATCAGATAGAATGCGCCGAGATTGCGTAAAAATGCTTGAATCCCACCAAAGCCGAAAGCAGCAACAATCATGATTAAAGAAAGTACGCATTTCACAACGATAGTAAACATAAAGGATAAGGTAGGGCTCCACATCATGAGCACATACGAAGCGCCTATTGTCGCAGAAAGAGCTATTCTCCAAGTCTTTACAGGAAGCTTGCGTGTCCAAGCCGTTAAGTACAAGACTATTCCGTCTACGAACAAATTAATGAGGAAGATGAGATCCAGATAGACGACCACAATCATTCCTCCGCTTCTGCTGCTTCACTCTTGTAATAACCCTTATCTGCCTTCCATCTAGCAACTAACGCCCAACCGGATCAACGATTGAGTTTAGTATATAGTAAGCCTATTCCAAAGTCTGTCTAAACTTGTCACTGTAATGCATCTAATTTTAGCGAAATTTGCTGTTCTATGGGTAGGTCTGGACACCCACCCTGTTCGTTTTGAGGGATAACAGACAAAAACGCCGCATGCGGACAAGCCGCAGCGGCGTTTCATTTACTTAATTCTATGAAGTGATACTAGCGTCCGCCAGGGTTGTTTTTCCCGCGGTTACGCAAAAATGTAGGAATATCTAATTGATCACTAGATGGTTGAGTACCAAAAGGCTTGAGCGGGTTAGCATACTTCTCCGCAGGCTCGACCGCACCTGGGGAACGGCGAGGCGGAGCAACAGCAGCAGGCTTGTGTTCGAAGCCCGTAGCAATAACTGTTACCACTATCTCATCTGTTAAATTCTCATCGATTCCTGCACCAAAGATCATATTCACTTCAGCATCGGATGCAGTAGCGACGATATCTGCAGCTTCGTTAACCTCGTATAAGCTCAGATTAACACCGCCTGTAATATTCATAAGCACCCCTCTGGCACCGTCAATCGAGGTTTCCAGCAAAGGACTCATGATCGCCATCTTAGCCGCTTCTGCAGCCCGATTCTCGCCTTTGGCGACACCGATTCCCATCAAAGCGGATCCTCGTTCTGTCATGATCGTCTTGACATCGGCGAAATCCAAGTTGATTAGTCCTGGTACAGCTATCAAGTCAGATATTCCCTTTACACCTTGGCGAAGAACATTATCGGCTTCACGGAAAGCTTCCAACATCGGAGTTTTCTTATCGATAATCTCAAGCAGGCGGTCATTCGGGATGACAATCAGCGTATCCACTTTTTCCTTAAGAGCTTGAATACCCGCGTCAGCCTGTGCAGCACGCTTGCGTCCTTCAAATGTAAATGGACGTGTGACGACACCTACTGTCAACGCTCCGCATTCCTTTGCAATCTCAGCAATTACGGGAGCAGCACCTGTACCGGTACCTCCACCCATTCCAGCTGTAACGAATACCATATCTGAATCTTTCAGTGCATCAATAATTTGCTGACGTGATTCTTCGGCTGCTTTCTTACCTACATCCGGATTCGCGCCTGCGCCTAATCCGCGTGTAAGCTTCTCACCCAACTGAAGCTTAATTTGCGACTTGGCTGTATGCAACGCTTGTGCATCAGTGTTAGCGGTTATGAATTCAACACCTTTTACACCGAACTCGATCATTCGATTCACCGCATTGCTGCCGCCGCCGCCAACACCAATCACCTTAATTTTGGCTAATTGGTCTGTATCCAAATCAAATTCAAACATTCCACAAAATCCCCCTAACCGTTCCCGTATAATCATAGCGCCGCTAGAATTTTAGATAAACTCACTAATCCAGTTCTTGAACCTTTCCATCAATCCAACCTTAGTTTTTTCAGGTGCTGCTGCCTTCTTCGTTGTTTTCCTTACAGCGGATGTGCTGCGCTGTCTGGAATACTTGTACACATACTGGATAATTCCTACGCCATTCGTGTACGATGGGTCGCGGACTCCGATGAAATCGGGAACGGCAATACGGACGGAATTCTCCAACTCTATTTGTGCAATCTCCAACATGCCGGGCATTGTTACAGCCCCACCGCTAAGCACATAACCTCCAGCAGGCTCTGGATATCCAAGACGTGCAACTTCTGCACGGATTAATTGGAATATTTCCTGCACGCGCGGCTCAATTATGTTCGCCAAATCAACTTGGGAAAATTCTTTATCGACGTTACTGCCAATTCGATTTACTTTGAATACTTGATCACCGGCTGCATGTTCCACAATCGCACAGCCAAATTTAAGCTTGATCTTCTCGGCAATATCCAATTGAGTACGAATCCCAATCGAAATATCATTCGTGATATATTCTCCGCCAATCGGAATGGTCGATGTTGCAATCAAGCTGCCTTCGTCGTAGATGGCGACTGTGATCGCTCCAGCACCAATATCAACAAGTACGGTTCCGATCGCTTTCTCATCCTTAGAGAGGCACATCTGGCCTGCAGCTAGAGACATGAGAATGAGACCCGATACTTTCAAGTCCGCCTTCTCCACGACGCGAATAAGGTT
The DNA here is from genome assembly GCF_059692235.1 of Paenibacillus sp. J2R1T-4. Lineage (NCBI taxonomy): Bacteria > Bacillati > Bacillota > Bacilli > Caryophanales > Paenibacillaceae > Paenibacillus > Paenibacillus sp. J2R1T-4. The sequence goes on from NZ_JCAUBA010000006.1 coordinate 75,347, forward strand.
ATGTATGGAGGTCTTGGCACCTGTGACAATGGATGCCTCTACTTCCAAACGAACGCCTATCATTCCGCGAGGATCTTGAATTCCTTCTAATCCATCTACTAAATATTGCTTCGGCACAACGCCAATAATCTCACGTTCAGGAGGTAATGCAACTACTTTGGAAGCTTGCAGTACACGCTCGATATCTACTTCTCCAATTTCTCGGTCTTCATCGGATACGGCCACGACTCCGTGACTCGTCTGTAAGGCAATATGATTGCCTGTAATACCTACATACACTTCCGAGATCTGTATACCTACCATCCGTTCGGCATGATCTATTGCATTCCGAATGGATTGGACGGTTTGGTCAATATCGACAATAGCACCTTTACGAATACCTTCAGAGTCAGCTGAACCGACCCCAATTATATTGATGGCTCCATTATTCAACTCACCGATGATCGCTCGAACCTTGGATGTACCGATGTCCAAACTCACAATGATGTCATTGCTGCTCAACCCTTGGCACCTCCTGTATACTGGAAATAAACCTGTTATGGCTAAGTTTGCTTTTGTACATATTCCACACGGTTTATATTTTCCCTCTTTTTTCGTCAATTTTTTATGACGTTTTTGCAATGTAAATATTAGCAACTGCAATACTACATCATTACAATACTATCATTTCTTCAAATAAATGAGTAGTGTTCTTTTAAAAATGCTAGCCGTTCTTCTTAGTATCTTTACCTGAATTTGGAGTTGGCGAAGGCTTCAAGTTGTAATATTGTTCGAAAGGTGTATGCGTATCCACTTCAAGCAGCTCAAAAACACCAGATTCCACTTCTTTTTCTCTCATTTGAGCAATCATTTCTTCTAAATATGTCATTTTTTGTGCCAAGTAACCAACTGTTGTATATACTTCAAATGGAGAGCGTGTGTACATCTTGATTTTGTCTTCGTAGGTCGAAGTGGGCGAAGGCTTGATCTCTGAAATCTCAGCCAACAGCGTTGAAGGGATGCTGGCTAATGCTTCACAAAGTTTCCTTAACCAAGGATCATCAGCCTTCCATCCGGTCAGAATGGGTTTGTCCAATTGCACAGCTTGTCCGACTCCGGCAGCTACCGTCAATCCATTCGCTAACACCGCTTCTATTCTCCCATCAGCACCAAATTGGAAGGCGACACGGGCATATTCTTTGACTTTAATTTTTACAAGACCTGGGAACTTCTTAGATACTTCCACATCTTGCACTAAAGGCAATTGTTTGACCCTGTCCTTTAAAGCCCCTGAGCGAATACCGAAAAAGTGATCCCCTGGTTGGATGCCGAGCGAGCTCCTAATCGTATCCTCGGGAAGCAGCTCTTGCCCGGTAATTTCGATTCTCTCAATCTTGCTAATAGAGGAACGGAAGAAAAGAACCGCCAGAAGCACTACAAATAACAAGAACAGGAACCATAATAGCTTACGGCTGCTGCGTCTTCTTGGCTTCTCTTCTCTCAGTACGGGCATTTTCTCCTGCACGGGGTGCGACAATATAGTAACCTCCTTAAGCGAATGTGAAACATTCGCACTTCGAAAGCATAAGCTTAGCGAATGTGAAACATTCGCACTTCGAAAGCATAAGCTAAGCGAATGTGAAACATTCGCACTTCGAAAGCATAAGCTTAGCGAATGTGAAACATTCGCACTTCGAAAGCATAAGCTTAGCGAATGTGAAACATTCGCACTTCGAAAGTATTGCAGATGTATAAATACGCCTTTGGTCCCCTTCCTGAGTAAGAAAGGGGACGTGTGCGGCGCCTGAATTCCATTCTAAGCAAATCTATGAATCATGTAATCCATGCAACTAGGGCTATTTGTTGGTGACTGGCATGAACCGTTCAATTCTGGCACCCAGTCTGCTGAACATGAGTTCAATGCGGTCATAACCTCGATCAATGTGATGAATTTGCTCCACAATCGTCGTCCCGGCCGCGGCAAGTCCCGCTATGACTAACGCTGCGCCCGCTCGTAGATCCGTCGCTTCCACGGTAGCCCCGTAAAGCCGAGGAACCCCGCGAACGAATGCTGAGTTTAAGTCCACACGGATGTCAGCTCCCATTCGTCCGAGCTCATCAACATGTTTGAACCGGCCTTCAAAGATCGTTTCTTTAATAATACTCAGTCCATCTGCCAAGGAAAGAAGAACCATGACTTGAGACTGCAAATCGGTTGGAAAAGAGGGGTGAGGTGACGTTACGATTCGTTCCACCGCCTTAGGGCGTCCAGAACAGCTTACGTTCATTATATCACCGTCAATGTGTACTTGAACACCCGCTCGTCGCAGCACATGACTGACGGAGTTCATATGAGCAGGATTAACATGGGTCAACTGGATGTTACCTCTTGTAATGGCCGCAGCTACCATAATGGTACCTGCTACAATCCGGTCTGGAATAATACGATACTCGCATGGCACTAAACGAGTAACCCCTTCAATCGTGATCGTATCTGTTCCTGCTCCGATAATACGAGCACCCATGGCGTTCAAGAAATTTTGCAAATCTTGAATTTCTGGCTCTCTAGCTGCGTTGTATATCGTAGTAGTGCCTCGAGCCATTGCAGCAGCCATCATAATATTCTCGGTTGCGCCTACACTCGGGAAATCTAGGACAATATCGGCTCCTCGCAGAACGGGAGCCCTGCAAATAATCGTATTACCGGACTCTTGAATCTCGGCGCCAAGCGCCTGTAGTCCTTTCAAATGCAGATCGATCTTCCGATCCCCTATTGCGCAGCCTCCAGGTTGGTATACCTGCGCTTCACCGAAACGGGTTAACAAAGGGCCCATAAGAAAGATTGAGGAACGCATTTGCTTCATTAGTTCTTCAGGAATGTGAGAGGAGTGAGCGGGTCCGGTATCAAGCGTAACCGTCTCATCACGCAGCTCCGCCTTGCAGCCCAAGCTGCGTAAAATACTTAACATCACATGAATATCGAGTAAATCCGGCACATTTTCGATTCTGTGGGTGCCCTCCGCCATCATGCTTGCTGCCAGGATGGGAAGTGCCGCGTTTTTCGCTCCATGGATGCGGATCGTTCCGGACAGTGGCCTCCCACCTTCGATAACCAATTTTTCCAATGTTTCACCCTCCCGAAAGCTTGCAGTGCAAGCAGAAACCGGAAGTGTCACAACCGTCATTTTTCCCCAACCATCAATACTTCGGGAACAAGTCGAACGCCATAGCGTTCAAATACAACGCTTTGCATCCGTTCCATCAAACGCAGGACGTCATTAGCTGTCGCTTCACCAGTATTAATAATAAAGTTCGCGTGTTGAGTCGAGACCTCCGCCCCGCCTTCACGCGCTCCCTTAAGTCCGGCGTCTTCGATCAGCTTGGCTGCGAATTGATGGTCTGGATTGCGGAACGTGCTGCCTGAGCTTGCCAAATGCAGAGGCTGTGTGCGTATTCGGCGCTCCTTGTAGGACGCCATGGTGGCCGCAATTTCTTTGCGGTCCCCAGGAACGAGCTCGAGCACTGCTTCAGTAACAATGCCCGGCAACGTATGGAGTACGGAATGACGGTAAGCGAATAGCAGGTCCTCTTGTGGAAGTCGAACCAGTTCTCCGGTTTCTAGCACAATTTCAGCTTCTTTGAGAATTCGCGACATATCCGAACCGTGTGCTCCCGCGTTCATAAAAACGGCTCCACCTACTGTACCAGGGATACCCCCGGCAAATTCTAATCCAGTCAGACCTTCCTTGCCCGCTTGGACGGCCAATGTAATAAGCGAATAACCTCCGCCTACATGGATTTGGTTCCCTTCAAACCGAAGTTCATTCATCCCTTGACCCAGCTTGATAACAACACCGCGAATTCCCTTATCTGACACCAGCATATTCGAACCTCGACCTATGGGCACGAATGGCATCGAATGTTGATGCAGAATCCGGATCGTATCAACCAAGTGGGCTTTACTATCAGGAATGACGAGCAAATCCGCCGGACCGCCAATCTTCCAAGTTGTATAAGGCGCAAGCGGTTCATTCGGCAAGATGTCGCCAACTTGAGCAGCTTGCAATTCTGATATTATGGATTGCATAGTGGAACCTCCTTTACAGAACGGGGACTTAATCAGACGCAAGAAGGAGAAAACGGCCGTTTCTCTCGCTTCATGTTGTATAAATAAGTGTGCCCGGTGTCTGTCACGGCTATAGTGTATAGTATGAGAAACTGAACCATGTGTGACAAACGCCTAGTTATTATTCCGGGAGTTGTCATGGTTAGAAATGCTTATGAGGGACTGGGATAAACTTCGACTTCATAGTTTGTGAATCATATTCAATATCATGGACAAGCTGTCTCGACTCGAATGAGCCTTCATACGGTCCATATACACTTGGCGCTGATCATATAAGGCGCACACTTGATCATATAAAAGCTGAGGTGTAAGCTCCTCTTCCTGAAGCACCTCGCTAAAGCCGCTCCCTTGGAACGATGCTGCATTCAGAATCTGATCTCCCCTCGAGGCTTGTTTGGATAGAGGGATTAGTAACATCGGCTTCTGCAAAGCCAGAAACTCAAAGATGGATGTGGAGCCCGCACGAGAAACAACTACATCAGCCAAGGCCAAAAGATCAGGAAGCTCATGGGTCACATATTCGAACTGTTTGTATCCGCGAACGCCCTCCATTGCAGCATCCAGATTGCCTTTTCCGCATAGGTGCACGATCTGGAACCGTTCAAGCAGTCTCGATGCTTCCACTCGTACAGCCTCATTAATAATCCTCGACCCTTGGCTGCCTCCCATAATGAAGAGAACTGGCTTCTGCCTATGGAAGTCGCAGAGTGCTCTTCCCTTGGCTTCACTCCCAGCCAACATCTCATCGCGAATAGGAAGACCGGTGCATATTGCTTTGCCGCTTTGCACATGCCGCATCGTTTCTGGAAACGTAACACAGATATTCGTAGCGAATGGAAGCGACAGTTTATTGGCGAGACCTGGCGTTATATCCGATTCATGGATAATAACGGGTATTCTACGCATCCAGCTAGCGACGACTACAGGCACAGATACGAATCCTCCCTTGGAGAACACAACACGCGGGCGGATACGACCAAGGACTCGATAAGCATCCCATAATCCTTTTATAACTTTGAACGGGTCTTTCAAATTTTTGAGGTCGAAATATCGGCGCAGCTTGCCCGAGGAAATCGCATGAAACGGAATGTTCGCCTCTTGGATAATCCCGCGTTCAATTCCTTCGCTTGACCCTATGTATTGAACATTCCAACCGGAGTCTCTGAGTCTGCTTATCAGCGCCAAGTTCGGCGTGACATGGCCGGCTGATCCTCCTCCGGTGAATACGATCTTGCGGTCAGTCATTTGGTCTTCACCTCGAATAGCGAGAAATATTAAGAAGCACCCCGATCGCTGTCAGCATAAGCGTTAGCGACGAGCCCCCTGCGCTAATGAGCGGCAGGGTGATGCCGGTAACCGGAAACATGCCGATTACAACACCAATGTTAATGATCACTTGAACGGCAATCATCCCTACTATACCAACTGCTAGCAGACTGCCGAACGTATCTGGCGCAGTGATCGCAGCACGCATGCCGCGCCATACAAGAAGAAGGAACAAGAGCAGGACAGCCGCTCCGCCAATAAAGCCAAGCTCCTCCGAAATGATGGAGAAGATAAAGTCTGTTTGCGGCTCGGGCAAATAGCTGTACTTCTGACGACTCATGCCCAAACCGAGTCCAACTAAGCCCCCAGGTCCAATCGCGTACAACGATTGAATAATTTGATAGCCGGCACCAAGAGGATCTTGCCATGGATCCAGAAATGCGGTGATGCGCAGAAGCCGATATGGTGCAGCGACGATCAAACCAATTAAGCCTAGCACACCTACCATAGCGAGCATGAGGAGATGTGAGATTCTAGCTCCCGCTGTATAGATTATAATAAGCGAGGCCCCTACTAACACAGCTCCAGTTCCCAAATCAGGCTGCAGCATGATCATTCCGAAAGCGGCTCCCATGATTAGCAAGGGAGGCAGTAAGCCTTTCGTAAACCTTGTAATCCCCGACTGTTCCTCTGACAACAGCTTGGCCAAGAACACAATCATACCTAGCTTCATGAATTCAGAAGGCTGTATGCCTAGAGATCCGATACCAAGCCAGCTGCGCGCTCCGCCGCGAACAACACCGATTCCTGGAATAAGCACGATTACCAGCAGGACGAAACAAATAAGGAGTCCAGGCTTGGCAAACTTTTTCCATACCCAATAATCCGTGTTCATCGTAAAATACATTGCAATTACACCTAACACTGCGAACACGAGCTGACGTTTCACATAATACCCATAATCACCGAAGTCATGAAATGCGATAACGGCGCTGGCGCTGTACACCATGACAACGCCTATTGTCAGAATCGACAACGTAGAGAGCAAAATCCAGGGATCGGGGGAAGAACGAACTTTTGACATCGCCGCACACCTCTTGCAACAAGATTGAGGGGCTTGTTCAATCCCCCCTACTATACAAGGTTATGCACCGACTGTTTAAAAATGCGTCCCCGTTCCTCGTAAGACTCGAACATGTCCCAACTGGCGCAGGCCGGTGATAACAGCACGACATCTCCGGAAGCCGCTAACTTATATGCTTCCTGGACTGCCGAATGTAAGGCATCGGCCGCGCTGTTAGCAGTATCGACCACTTTTACGTCGGAAATCCCCGCTTGAATAGCAACTTCAGCGATTTTCTCGCTTGTTTCCCCCAATGTAACAACGGCTTTCACATGTTTTTGGAAATAAGGCAGCAGATCCGAGTAGGAAGTCCCTCTATCCTTGCCTCCGGCTATGAGAACGATCGGCTGCTCGAACGACTCAAAGGCTATTATGGTAGCCAGAGAATTTGTTGCCTTGGAATTATTGTAGAAAGTGATACCGGCATGCTGCCGCACAAGCTCAAGCCTATGTTCAACTCCGCGGAATTTCCTAAGTGCTTCGGTTATGGCAGGCTGATTGGCCTTTGCAGCAAACGCAATCGCGATAGCTGCCAGAGCATTCTGCACGTTATGCTTGCCTGGGATGCCTAGCTCTAGTGCTTTAACGATGGGAGTTACTATTGATGCAGCATCTTCTTCGAGAACACGATCATCGCTTCCATGGGAAAATACGATTTCATGTGCTTCTGTGAGCCGCTCTCCGTCCTTCAGAGGCGGTTCCAGATAAATCCCTCTGCTAAGCCTCTCCTTGATCGAGAAGGGCCATAACTGCGCCTTAACGCCTCCACGCTCGATTAGCTCGCGGCACACAGCATCATCCCAATTCAACACGGCTGCATCTTCAGCAGTTTGGTTGGCAAAAAGCTTCAACTTAGACTGAACATAATCATCCATCGTGCCGTGATAATCGAGATGAGCCTCTGAGATGTTGAGCAGACAAGCTATTCGCGGTTTGAAATGACTGGTGCCCTTCAACTGAAAGCTGCTCAGCTCCACAACCATCCAATCCTCGGATGATGCTTCCTCGGCAGCTTCACATAGCGCACGTCCGATGTTCCCTGCAATGATCGGGGACAGTCCGGCTTCACGAAACATTTCCCCGACCCAAGTCGTCGTCGTTGTCTTTCCATTCGATCCGGTAATACCGATGATAGGCGCTTCACAGATCAGACTTGCTACTTCCACTTCCGTTACAATCTCAATCCCGAGACGCAGTGCTTCCTGAATAGGCGCAATCGAATAAGGAATCCCAGGATTCTTCACAACTAGCGAAATACCACGGTGGATCAACGTATCCGGATGTCCTCCGCATAGAACAGAAATACCCAGAGCCATTAGAGGTTCGGCTTCAGGGCATAGGTCAAGCGGTTTTTGATCGTTTACGGTGACTCGCGCACCGAACTGATGAAGCAGCTTCGCAACTGCAACACCGCTTCGGGCAAGGCCGAGAATCACAACTTCTTTCCCGGCATATTGTGATGGATGGTTCATTTGCTACACCTCATAAGTTAATAAGTGCCGCCCCTGCAAATACAAGGCCGACGAACCAGAATGTAAGAACGATTCTCCATTCAGACCACCCCACCAACTCGTAGTGATGGTGAATCGGGCTCATCTTGAATACGCGCTTCCCGCGTGTCTTGAACGAGATGACCTGAATAACAACGGACAGCATTTCAATCACGAATACTCCGCCAATAAGCAATATTAACAATTCAGATTTCGTAAGGATCGCAACAGCAGCTAATCCGCCTCCAATTCCTAACGAACCCGTATCCCCCATGAACACTTTAGCAGGATGTGCATTGAATACTAAGAATCCCAGGACAGCTCCAACCATTGCGGCCGAAAAAATAGCAGTCTCCATATTGGAATGCATCATTGCAATAACCGTATACGCTCCGAAAGCAATTGCACTTGTGCCTGCCAGCAATCCATCCAGGCCATCAGTGAAATTGACCGCATTGGACATTCCTAGCATCATGATCACCACAAACGGAACATACAGCCACCAGCCAACTGTCAGAGTCAGGTCAGTGAAAGGAATGCTTATATCTGTGTTATGACCGCCGCGGTATAACAAGTAACAGACGATTCCTGATATAAGCAACTGACCGACAAGCTTCTGCCGAGCTGTAAGACCAAGTGAACGTTTGAACAGGATCTTGATATAGTCGTCAAGAAACCCCACCAATCCATAGCCGAGCGAAGCAATGAGCAGTATGACAGCCTCAATTGTTTTATCGGAGAACCGCAAGAAAGCCAAGGAGAGGGCCAGCAGGATGATCGTGCCGCCCATTGTCGGTGTACCTGCTTTTTTCAAATGCCCTTGCGGTCCGTCTGAGCGTATTTGCTGACCGAATTTCAACCGTCTCAGCAGCGGGATAAATAGCGGCCCTGCGATCAGAGCAAGCACAAACGCAGCTCCCAGCGTAAACAGGATCACATTCAGTTCCATTTACCATCTCCTCCCTTTCTTAGATTAACTGGAAAGCTCCAATAATCCATTCACTACTTCTTCTAGTTTCATACCCCGTGAAGCCTTAACCAAAACAATATCCTCAGGTTGTGTAACACGTAATATTTCTCGGACAATCTCGGCCTTCGTCTCGAACCATTTCACCTTGCCTGGATGGAATCGTTTCTCAGCCGCTTTTACAAGTTCCCGCGATAATGGCCCGTAGGCGTATACATAATCCACCTGATCCGAGCTTAACAGTTTCCCGATTTCTTCGTGGTATTCGTTCTCCCTGTCTCCAAGCTCGAGCATATCACCCAACACAATAATTTTGTGCCGATAGCCTTCCAATTGCTGCAACAGCTCAATCGCCGCTTTTGTCGAAGTCGGGCTGGCATTGTAGGCATCATTCAGAATCGTCAAGCCTGATGGAGCGCGCAGCTGCTCAATTCGCATCCCGGTCAATCGAACGGACTTAAGTCCTTTCATTACATCCGCATCGCTAACACCCATATATTTCGAGACGGTAATGGCAGCCAGAGCATTAATAACATTATGTTGACCCAGTATGGGGATGTAATAACTTAATCCGTTCGCTGTTTCTATTGTAAAATGAGTCCCGAATTCATCCATCATCATCCCAGACGGATAAATATCACTGCTATCTGTTGAACCGAATCGATACCGCAGCATCCCTTCAGGCTTCGCAACCTGTGGAAGCAATTGTTCAATCAAGGGCTCATCGCCGTTATAGACGAACAATCCCCCTTCCTTGAGACCGCTTAAGATCTCAAGCTTCGCTCTAGTGATTTCCTCCCGTGATCCAAGCAATTGGATGTGGGATTCTCCAATATTCGTAACGATGGCTACTTCCGGAAGCGCCAATCGAGATAATAATTCTATCTCATATCTGGCTCGCATACCCATCTCTAGCACAACCATCTCGGTATCTTCAGAAACCTCCAGAAGGGTGAGCGGAAGACCGATATCCCCGTTCAAATTTCCAGACGTCTTGTGGACTTTATAGGTTGTTCTGAGCAAGGAAGCAAGCAAATCTTTCGTAGTTGTCTTACCATTGCTGCCCGTTATTCCTATTACTCTTACGTTAAGCTGTTTGCGATAGGCAAAAGCTAACCGCTGCAACGCCAAGAGAGCGTCATCCACGATGATGACAGGGAACCCTGTAGGCACCGGATGATGGTCTTCCTGCCAAAGAACAGCTGCTGCGCCTCGGCGAACCGCTTCTTCGGCGAAGTCATGGCCATCGAATTGCTCCCCAATAATGGGGATATAAAGATTGCCTGGTTGGATCGTACGAGTATCCTTGGACACCCCTGCAATGGACAATGCTTCATGCGTTCCGTTAGCATTCGTACCATTCACCATTTCTTGAATCTGTGAGAATGTTCGTCTAATCACTGGTCTCTTCCCCTTATCGCTTCTTGGGCGACCAATCGGTCGTCAAAATAAATCGCTGTTCCATTTATAATCTGGGTTGTCTCATGACCTTTTCCCGCAATTAATACTACATCGGTGGAGCTTGCCATTTCAATAGCCTTTTGAATCGCTTGCTTACGATCTTTTTCCAATATATAGGATTGTTTATTTACACCTTTTGCTTGAATGCCGGATTCAATATCATGTATGATCGCATCCGGATTCTCGGAACGGGGATTATCGGAAGTGACAATCACATAATCACTATATTGGGAAGCAATTCGACCCATTATTGGTCGTTTGGTGCGGTCCCGCTCCCCGCCGCAGCCGAAGACCGTGATAACTCTACCTTCCGCGAATTCCTTAACCGTTGTCAGAGCATTCTCCAATCCGTCAGGGGTATGCGCGTAATCGACAACTACTGCGTATTCCTGATCACTTCCATCCACTAACTCCATCCGGCCGGGAACGACGCGTACACGCTCCAGGCTTTCCTTGATGCGTTCCAGAGGGAATGCCTCCACTAACATGGCTGCAACTGCAGCAAGTGCGTTATACACATTGAACTTGCCAATCAGCCTCATGTGCACATCTGTTTCACCAGCAAATGTGTAAAGACGAAACGCGGTACCCTGTGCTGTGATCCTAATGTTAGCGGCATACACATCATGGACCGACTTAAGGCCGTAGGTAATCACTTGCGCAGCGGTAGTGGCCCTATAAGATTCCGATGCAGCATCGTCCCCGTTCAGAATGACGTACTGCCTTTTATCGGGATTTGCCTGATAAGCATTACTCATCCTTGCGAAGAATAATCCTTTGGATTCTTGATATCGTTCCATTGTGCCATGGAAATCCAGGTGATCCTGCGTCAGATTCGTGAATATGGCTGTTCGAAAATAACAACCCTTGACACGACCAAGCTCTAACGCATGACTGGAAACTTCCATTATACATGCATCGGTGTCTTTGTCTACCATCCGACTGAGATTATGTTGTAAATCTATAGCTTCCTGTGTAGTACGGACTGCTTCGGTCCACTCCTCACCGACTTTCATAGCAATCGTGCCCATAAGTCCAGTGCGCCAACCGCAATCACTTAACATTTGCTCAAGAATATAACTTGTCGTTGTCTTCCCATTCGTTCCGGTAATTCCTATCAACTTCATCTGTTCACTGGGATAACCGTAGAAATGAGCAGCCAATACAGCCATTGCGAGCCTAGCATCCTTCACAATCAGCATCGGCAAATCTACAGCTACCGGGCGCTCAACAACAAGGGCGGCTGCTCCTCGTTCTGCTGCCGCTGCAGCAAATTCGTGGCCATCATGGACCAGTCCAGGGATACAAAGGAACAAATCCCCAGAGGATACTTTGCGAGAGTCTGTCTGTATGCCCGTAATCTCTGTCGTGCCTTCTCCTTCAAGCTTGCATAACATTAGCAAGGAAGCCAGTTCACGCAGTTGCATTCCATTCTCCCCTTTGCGTATTGTCATAGAAGCAGATTATTACCCAACCTTATCTATTATAGACAAAAAGTTGTTTGGAAAGAATCAGTTATTCTCAGAGTTGGACAAATAAATACGGATCGTTGACCCTTTGTCCACACGTTGACCTGCTTTTGGAGCTTGACTAACTACTTGAGAGCCGCTTCCGAACTTCTCGAGTGTAAAATCGGCATTCATATCTTCATAAATATCAATTACCGTGCGGCCTACCAGATCTGGAACTTCTACGATCGGAGTTTCCCCATACCTGTAATCCTTCGGCACTTGGTCCTTGCTTGGTTCCACACCCATATAACGCAATGTGTCCCCCATAATATTACGCACAATAGGAGCTGCAATCAGACCTCCGAATTGTAACCCTTGTGGATCGTCAACCGCAATGTAGATGACAACCTTTGGGTTGTCGGCTGGCGCAAAGCCTACGAAGGATACTATATGCTCATCCGGGGAATAACGTCCGCCAATAACTTTCTGCGCTGTACCTGTCTTGCCGCCTACCCGATAGCCATCCAGAAACGCGTTTCGCCCCGTTCCTTTGGCCACGACACTTTCGAGCGCCTCCCGAACCGTCTTGGATGTAGACTCCGAGATTACCTGACGCACGAGCTCCGGCTCAACGGTCTCGACCGTCTGCCCTGTTTCCGGATTCACCCAAGCTTTGGCGACATGGGGCTTAAATAACTTGCCGCCATTAATAGCTGCCGAAACAGCCGCTATTTGTTGAATGGGAGTAACGGAGACACCTTGACCGAAAGCAGTGGTAGCTAACTCAACCGGTCCGACACGGGAAGGCTTGAACATAATCCCGTTCTCTTCCCCGCCAAGATCAATTCCTGTTTTCTTACCAAAGCCGAAATTGTAAATGTAATCGAACAGCTTTTCCTTACCTAGCCGCTGACCTAAGACCACAAAGCCCGGGTTGCAAGAGTTCTCTACAACTTGCAGGAAAGTCTGACTGCCGTGCCCGCCTCTCTTCCAACAACGAAGCTTAGCGCCTCCTACCTCAATGAATCCCGGATCGTAGAAGCTGTCATTCTTCAGATCCACCTTCTTCTCTTCTATTGCCGCTGCCAAAGTAATGATCTTGAACGTGGATCCAGGCTCATATGTCATCCAGATCGGCAGGTTACGATTATAAACCTCTGTCGGGTAGTCTCTGAAATTAGTCGGATCATACGTTGGTCGGCTGGACATGGCTAATATTTCACCTGTGTTCGGGTCCATCGCAATGCCTAGTACATGTTTCGCTTGAAACTGCAGCATGGCCTGATCGAGCTCCCGCTCCATGAAAGATTGAATCTGTTTGTCAATCGTCAATTGCAGGTTAAGTCCGTCTCTGGGCTTCATAAATTGATCTGATGAATTCGGCATTGTGCCGCCTCGCGCATCAGCCAGATATGCAATATTCCCTTGAATGCCGCTTAATTCTTTATTGAAGGACAGTTCAATGCCAGTTAACCCTTGATTATCAATTCCGGTAAATCCCATGATATGAGATGCGAACGATCCGAATGGATAATAGCGCTTGTTATCTTCCGCCACAATGATACCAGGCAATTTCAATTGTCGAACAGCTTCAGCCTTTTCTTCGGTGATTTTACGCCCGCCTGGATTGATCTTAATGATCTTTTCTTTTTTCGTTATAAATTCCTTGATGGATTCTTCGCCCATTTCCAAAATCCGCGACAGCTCTTTAGCCGCTGTATCCGCATCCTTCACTTGTGCCGGAATCGCCATAATGGATGGCGAGGTTACATTATAGGCTAACCGAACCCCGTTACGGTCCCAGAGCTCTCCCCGTTTGGCTGCAAAGGGAATATTCCTTCTCCAGGAATCTTCAGCCCGCTGAGCAAGCTCAGGACCTTTCCATAGCTGGACATACCCTAACCGAATGAGCAATGCCGCAAAAAGTATAGTGCAGATAATTAGTGCAAGAAACAACCGGCGTCGAACAGTTACGTTAGAAACTTTCACGACAGGACGTCCCCCTTCGCTTCGATTCGTCAAGCTTGAAACGTCTGATCCGTTAAACTTGTCTCAGACCTTTTCCTAACATGACTATTCGATTCATAAAAGGGATAGAACAAGCTGTCGTGTGCTCGTCTACGGTTTTTTCGTTGGAGTCGGGGTTGGCGTAATCTTGTTTGTTGACTTCGAGTTCGAATTTGAAGATTGCAGCGTCTGACTGCCCGATGTCCCGTTAGATGTCTTGCCTGTATTAGTAGCGGCTGCCGTTTGTTTGCCTGCTGCAGCTCCTTCTTGATTCTCGGTCCAAGGCTTGAGCTCCAGACTTATTCGCCTCTTCTCCCCTTCAACCGTGCCCGTCTGATTGACAACATACCCCTCACCGGAAGCTTGACATTCGGCCTTCATATACGAACAAAGCTCTAGTGCATCTCGTAAGGATCTGCCTCGCAGATCCGGGATTTCAGCTGCTTCAACTGGTTCGGTTAATAAATAAATTCGTTGGGAACTGCTAATTTCAGTGCCTGCCGCCGGAAATTGGGACATTATTTTAGCGCCGTTCCCGATCGTCTCATAATTAAGCTTCTGTGCACTCAATGTTTTCCTGGCGTCAGTAGCGGTCTGATTCATCATATCAGGCACAGAGAGTTTTTTCTCAACAGCAGTGCCTGCATCGGTCTTCACCTTAGCGGATACCCCTAAGTATCGCAAACTCTGGGTTACGATATCCTTGAATACCGGAATCGCTACTTTGCTACCCTCATGATAGTCGCCCCCCAGATCAGGCTCATCCGCGATTACGGCCACCAATATTTGTGGGTCTTCTACCGGTGCATAACCAATAAAGGAAATCAGCCATGTATCTTTAGAATATTGTCCATCTGTAACGATTTGTGCCGTCCCTGTCTTGCCTGCAACCCGGTAACCGTCAATAGCAGCGGATCGGCCTGTTCCAGCAACCTTATCGGAAACGACCTGCTCCAGGTACTCACTTACTTGCTTCGCTGTGCTCTCGGAAACGACCTGCCGCACAAATTGCGGTTGTTTCGCCTCGATTACCTCGCCGCTCTTGCTGTCCACTACGGATTTCACAATATAAGGCTTCATTAATTTGCCGCCATTGGCAATGGCCGCATAGGCCGCCACTTGCTGGATTGCAGTAACAGAAACCCCGCCTTGACCGTAAGTAGCAGTCGCATAGTCTACAGGGTATTGAAATTTGACCATTCCTTTAGCTTCACCAGGTAGATCAATGCCTGTTACCTCGCCAAATCCGAATTTCTTGATGTATTCCTTTAGCTTCTCTTCCTTTAATTTCTCATACCCCAGCTTGACAAAAGCAACGTTACTCGAACGTTTTAGTCCTTCCAGGTAAGTGATCTTTCCCCAGCCGGATCCGTTGTGGTCGCTTAACGTGCGGCCAGGAACCGAAATGGAGCCCGATTGGAACACTTCGTTCGGGTTGAAAATCCCTTCTTCTACGGCACCCGCCAATGTAACCAGCTTAAAGGTAGAGCCCGGTTCGTATTGGGAGGCAATCGCATGATTGTAGAAATCTTTCTGATCCTTCGTTTCCCAATACTTCGCTGGATTGAAGTTAGGGTAATTCGCTATTGCCAATATTTCCATCGTTTTTGGATTAACGGCAATGGCTGACATGCTCTTCGGTTTGAACTGCACAAAAGCCTTCTCCATTGCATTTTCCATATAAGACTGAATCTGTTGATCAATCGTAAGTTGAATCGATTTGCCGTCTACAGCAGGTTCATAGCTTGTTTTGGCATCAGGCAGCTCGTATCCCATCCGATCCTTCTCGGTTATAATCCGTCCTGCCTTCCCGCTAAGAAGTTCATTGTTTTTGCTTTCCAGACCCCCGACTGCTTTCCCGTTCTTATCGTAATAACCTAATATATGAGAAGCCATCTGATTGGAAGGATAGTAACGCTTCGCGGATTCCTCGAGACTGATTCCTTTGGTCGATAAATTTTTACGATTGTCGTTCGGCTTCTCCATTTTGAAATAGTCCATGATCTCATCCGCCTGATCGTTATCAATCTTCCAACCCTCACTGCGGACTTCTACCCAAGTAAAAAACTCCCCTTTTTCTTTCTTTTTTGTAACCATTTCCATTATTTCTTGCTCGGGCTTCCCAATGATGGAAGATAATCCGCGTGCGATTTCACGCTCCGTGCCCAGCACATTAATGACTTTGGGATTAACAATAACCGTGTAGGAAGGGCCATCCTCAGCCAGGATATGATTGTTGCGATCCAGAATGGAACCGCGCACCGGTTGAAGCACTTTGTCCTTCTCCCACATCTCCTGGGCTCTTTCCATCAGGTCCGTAGCGCCCACTACTTGCATAAAATACATTTTAGATATGAGTACAACAAAAAATAGGGTGAAAACTCCCCCTATCCATAAGGTGCGCAGCTTCGTTTTTTTTGTCATCGGCCCGACCTCTCTATTCGGTTTTCATTGCAACGGGCGTCTTCCCAGAGGAAGGATCTGCCTTCTTGGTTGCAATTGAATTCGATTGGGTTACTTGATTGACTTGATTCTCATGCGGTCCCAACCCATATTGATTAGCCAAATCCTGAAGACGTTTAGGATCCTGGGCTTTACTGATTTCAAGCTTAAGCTTGTTATTCTCAACTTGCAAAGTCTTGACTTCCTTCTCTATCATTTGAATCCGAGTATTCATCTCATAGATTTGTGCATAACGCCATATAATGACGCTCGCGACAACTACACATATAAGTACAGTGAATAAATACAATAACTTCTCCTGAACAGGGATTGGCCTCTTCCGATATACGATCTTCTTCGTTTCCTTTACTTGCGGCTTGCGATTGTCCTTATTCGGTTCTAACGCCAAATTCCCATGTATGTATGCAGACACGCTCTTATTACCTCCTTCGTTAAATCACTTCGATTTTTTCAGCAATTCTTAGTTTCGATGATCGAGCCCTTGGGTTTACTTCCAATTCATCATCTGTAGGTACGAGCGGTTTCCGATTCACTAGCCGCAGCGTCCCGTTCGTGTTCCCGCACACACACATCGGAAAATCAGTTGGACATGTGCATTTCCCTACATATTTAGCAAAGGTCTGTTTGCAGATTCGGTCTTCCAACGAGTGAAAAGTGATTACTGCAGCTCTTCCATTGGGTGCCAAGCAGCGAATAGCCTGCTCCAGTGCATCCTCGAATGCTCCAAGCTCATCATTAACGGCGATCCTTAACGCTTGAAAGCTGCGTTTGGCCGGATGGCCGCCTGTACGACGTGTTGCGGCAGGAATGCCCTGCTTCACAAGCTCAGCCAATTGGCCTGTAGTCGTGATCGGTTCATTCTCCCGGGCCGAAATTATCGTTCTGGCGATACGACGGGCGAATTTCTCCTCCCCGTATTCTTGCAGAATTCGCGCGATTTGCTGTTCGCTCCATTCATTCACGATGATCTTGGCCGTTAATGGCTCGTTACGGTCCATTCTCATATCTAACTCGGCGTCTTGGTTGTAACTGAATCCCCGATCGGCGTCGTCAAATTGAGGAGAGGATACACCCAGGTCAAACAATATTCCATCCACTTGCGGCAGCCCTTCTGCATTAGTGGGGACAGAGAGCTTACTGAGCTCTTGTTGTAAATGGCGAAAGTTAGAGCGGACTAATGTAACACGGTCCATATAAGCATCTAAAGTATTCCTCGCGTGGGTTAACGCGGTATCATCCTGATCGAAGGCGATTAATCTGCCGCGTTCGTTCAATCGGGACGCAATTAACGCGCTGTGTCCTGCTCCTCCTAACGTGCAATCCACATAGATGCCGTCAGGCTTCACATTCAAGCCGTCCACGGATTCTTCCTTTAAAACTGTTATATGGTGAAACATAGATGATGTCCTCCGCTATAAATCAAAGTTGAAGTCTACCAGCTTCTCGGCAATTTCGTTAAATGACGATTCAGACTGTTTAAAATAGCTTTCCCAAACTTGCTTGCTCCAAATCTCAACTCGATTGGAAACACCAAGAACGACACAATCTTTCTCGAGTTTGGCATATTCGCAAAGTGTATTGGGAATGTTGATGCGCCCCTGCTTATCCAATTCGCATTCCGTTGCACCGGAGAAAAAAAACCGTGTAAAAGCGCGAGCATCAGACTTCATAAGCGGCAGTGCCTTTAACTTCTGTTCGAGAATCGCCCATTCTTCCTTAGGGTAAACGAACAAACAATTATCAAGCCCGCGGGTTACTACGAATTCGGGTCCAAGAGCGTCACGGAACTTGGCAGGAATGATCATTCGACCCTTTTCGTCGACAGAATGCTGATATTCCCCCATGAACATCCGTACTCGCCCCCTTTCTCTCCACTTTCACCCACTTTTCACCACTGCTTTGAACAAATTCGCCACAACAACAAGAAATCCTGCTTTTGAGGGCAGGATTTCTTAAAAAAGTTTATGTGGTTAAAAGCATTATTTCACTTTGAAGGTTCGTTTTCTGCCGAAAGAGCCAGGGCATTCTCTTGTCTCAGCTGCTGTGCGCGCTGTTGTTGTGCGGCCAGATCGCGTCTTCTCTTGCGGAGCCAGAACAGCACAGGGATTCCAGCGATAGAAAGCACTACAAGCACAGGCAGCGCTCCTGCAGCGAACAGCAGCAAGGCTTGCAGTACGTTGAATATAACGGCAGTGCTTGAGACGGCAGCATGTTTAATCTGATTAACAAATGTATCCGCCGGCTCGTTTTGCTTCTTAGCCCCTTCCAATTTCTGATACAATCTAATCTCAACCGTCGAGAAATCCACATTTTGCTCCAAATAAGTCATTCGGCCCTTAATCTTCTCAATCTCTTCTTGTACTTTAGCAAGTTCATTGGAGAAGCTGATTAGCTCCTCTGTCTTGGCTGATTTACTTAGAAAGTCTAAATACCTGGCTTCCACTACTTGTTTTGCCTTTAATCTTGCTGTCAAATCGACGAATTCCTCGGTCACATCCTGCCCTTGAATGTTTTGTTGAATAGTCTTGGGTTTCATCTGTTCAAGTGTGGTAATAAATTGGGTAAATCCGGATGCTGGAACTTTCACGGTTAAGGTCCCGCTCTGTTCATACGCGGTCCGATTCTCAGAGAATTGCACAAGGTAACCGCCCGCTAACATCGTCTGGTTCTTGATCTCCGATTGAGCATCCCCATAATTCAACACTTCCATCGTAACATTAGCTTTATAAATGATTTTCCGATCATAGCTTCCTGCGCTGTTTGTCAGCGACATCCCATTGGGCTTAACGGGTGATGTAGCTGCTGAGGATGTTGCGCTCTCTGTTTTGGCTTTTCCATCTGATCCTGAAGCTGCAGCTATGCTCTGAGGAGCGGAGGCAGCAGAATCGTTCATCTTCTGATTATTGAGTGATTCTGCTGAATCTTTATTGCCGCTGCTGCAGCCTACTGATGAGATAATAATCAGTAATGTCGTAAAAGCAAGAATAACTCCCCGCCTCCAGCTCCTTGCCCACTTTCTCGATTGGCTTGTCATGATTATACCGTGCCCCCTTCAAGCTGCTAATCGCTTTTGTAACCGTCTACACAACCAGACGCAATTTCCAGCCACTGGGTTGCAAGTTATTGGAAAAATCAATAAAAAAATCCCCTTCCGACCAAAAAGGTCGGAACGGGGATGTTATCATGCTTGGTTAAGGAAGAGCGGGCTTCTTAGTGCTCTGCCCAGCTATCCAAGTATGACTTCTGCTCACTCGTCAAATTATCGATACCCATGCCAAGGGATTGCAGCTTGAAGCGGGCAACTTGCTCGTCCAGCTCGTAAGGCACGTTAACAACCTTGTTACCGATTGCTTCGTACTGATCATTCACAAATTTAAGAGACATGGCTTGAAGAGCGAACGTCATATCCATAATCTCAGCCGGGTGTCCATCACCAGCAGCCAGATTAACAAGGCGGCCTTCTGCCAGTACATAGATCAAGCGGCCATCTTTGAGCGCGTATTCCTGGATATTGCGGCGAACGGTACGCATGGATGAGCTTCTGGATTCCAATTCTGGTTTATTCACTTCTACATCGAAATGACCTGCGTTGGAAAGAATGGCGCCATCCTTCATTACATCATAGTGCTCTCCGCGAATAATATCCCGGTTGCCTGTTACGGTTACGAAGAAATCTCCCAGCTTGGCTGCTTCCACCATAGGCATTACAGCAAAACCGTCCATATAAGCTTCAACAGCCTTAATCGCATCAATCTCGGTTACGATAACATTTGCGCCAAGACCTTTGGCACGCATTGCTACACCCTTACCGCACCAGCCGTAACCTGCAACAACAACTGTTTTACCAGCAACTACAAGGTTGGTTGTGCGATTAATTCCATCCCATACGGATTGACCTGTACCATAACGGTTATCGAACAAGTATTTGCAGAAGGCATCATTAACTGCAACCATCGGGAACTTCAATTGGCCTTCCTTCTCAAGCGCCTTCAACCGCAGAATCCCGGTTGTGGTCTCTTCCGCGCCGCCTCTTACTTGAGCCAATAAGTCTTGACGCTCAGAGTGAAGAATCGTAACCAAGTCACCGCCGTCATCAATGATGAGGTCAGGCTTCGTTTCAAGAGCATGAATCAGCAATTCCTTGTACTCCTCAGGAGACGGGTTGTACTTGGCGAATACTGTTATTCCATCTTCCACAAGCGCCGCACAAACATCGTCTTGTGTGGAGAGAGGGTTGCTCCCGGTAATCGTTACTTCTGCTCCGCCTGCTTGAACTACTTTTGCCAAGTAGGCTGTCTTGGCTTCCAAGTGCAAGGATATCGCTACTTTTAATCCTTTGAACGGCTGTTCTTTCTCGAACTGCTCACGAATTCGGTTCAGAACCGGCATATGGGCTCTTACCCAATCGATCTTCAAATGACCTTCTGGTGCTGAGGATGGATCTGCGATAATGCTTCTTTCTTTGGCTGTCATTTGTGTGTTGCCTCCTTATAATGATGAATCATTAAAATTGGTTAAAACGATACAATGCGATGGTTGCCGTTCGGCTGCATAGGTGTGGTGATTAGCTCTTTCAACCAGCCGTCGCCATACTTGACGAAGTAAGCCAATGCGTTGAACACTCTTTCCTGAGGTTTAGCTTGAGGATACAGTGACACGCGAAGTCTCTCCCAATGACGAAGAGCAGATTCAAACTGAGATTCAAAGGCTTCGTTAGAGCGAGACTCGAGGAATTCAATCTGCTCCACAATCTTAGCCATATTCGTTTCCCCCAGCTTACGCATTCCGGGATTAATGGTACCAACCCGATCAATAACAGGCTTGTACAAATCGGCGAATTGAAGCTTGATCTCGGCAAATGTCTCACTAAGCTGCAGCGAGCCTTGACTGTCCAGCCACTCCTGCTTCTTGCGATCAAAGTGCAAGATAATATCCTCGAACGTAAGCCCATATTTGCCCATCTGCTTCTGGAGCGTTCCTTCCACTAGTGAGAACTCCATCCGCGGCTCAAGAATTGGCATTTGCATACCCACATACTCAAACGCATTCTTCAGTACACCCCAGTATGCAATCTCCGAGGTACCGAGGACGACGGAAAGAACAGGCAGCATATAATCTTGCATAAGCGGACGTGTCATTACATTATTGCTGAGCTTCTCGGGCCGAGTGCTAGCAATAGTAATAAGCTCCTCACGGGTCAGCTTCAGCTCGCCTCGTTTGTCTGAGTAGTTGCCATCGTTGTCGACTTGCAACAGCAGACGTTCTCCGTTTTGTAGGAAGAACAAATTCGCTTGCTCCGAGCGTACCTCAGCTTGAGGCGTGAAACCCAGGTGCTGCAATTCAGTTTGGCTGTTAAGCAGAACTGTATTCAATTCTCGTTCCTTCTCAGCAAGCTCCTTGAACATAGGGGCTTCCAATCGTCTCCATGAAGGATCAGCAGAATCAATGAGAACGAGACCATACGAACCGAACCATTGCGCCATTAAGCGTGCAAAGCTATCCGTAAGCGAGGAGGAGTTCAGACAGGCCTCCTTGACTTGCTCCATCAAACTAGCCTTGAATTCCGTGTTCATCAGGGAAGCCTCTAACTGCTCCAACACTTCCTGCCACTCTTCTTGAGATATGGAGACCGAACTGACTGGTCCTCTTTTCTCCGGAACTGTCGCTAGTTTGATTTTATGGATAGAAAGCGAATCCGTCAATACATTCACTTGATTCACTTCATCCAGATCATGATCTTCTCCCGCAATCCAGAATACTGGAACTACTCGTCTGTTCAATTGCTCAGAGGCGAATCTCGCTGTCTGAAGCACCGTAATAGCCTTGAAAATCACCAACAACGGTCCAGTGAACAGTCCTGCTTGCTGCCCTCCAACTACGACAAGTGTTCGTGGATCCTGCAGCGCATCGATTGCTTCCATAGCCTCTGGTGCATTGCCGACAGCTTGATTGTAGTCCCGAAGGACACGAGCCAGCTTGCCGCGGTCTAATGACGGTCTGAAATCGCGGTCTAACCATTCGGCTCGAGCAGCGAATTTATTCGGATCATGGGGATTGTAAGTGTACAGGGAGCTCACAGAATCGAAAGACTCTATGTAATTCCGGGCCAGTGGCTGATTCGGTAGCCAAGGGTATTCTTCGATTCTCATGCATGGCCCTCCTTGTTGGTCAAAGTAGCATACACGGTGCAATATGTATTTTGTCACCATTTCCGATTTTACATCTATGAGCAGGATTCGTCAAAAGCATATGCAATCCGCTGCTTCATGCGACAAGAAAGACCGGCCCCACAGGAGCCGGCCATAAAGTAAATCAAGCAAAGTGACAAGCAGTCCAGTGTCCAGGCCTTGTCTCTACCAAAGGCGGTTCGACGGCCGCGCATTTCTCAGAGGCAAGCGGACATCTCGTACGGAAATGACAACCGCTTGGAGGATTGACCGGACTTGGCAGGTCTCCCTTTAGCACGATACGTTCGCGTGTGGCTTCGACCTCCGGATCCGGAATCGGAATGGCGGACAGCAACGCCTTTGTGTAAGGATGACTCGGATTCGCATACAGCTCGCCGCTCTCTGCGATCTCGACGACTTTTCCCAGATACATAACCGCGACGCGGTCACTGATATGCTTCACCATGGACAAGTCATGGGCGATGAACAAATACGTCAAGCCCATCTTGCTCTGCAATTCCTGCAGCAAGTTCACCACTTGCGCTTGAATAGAAACGTCAAGCGCGGAGATTGGTTCATCGCAGATGATGAACTTAGGATCAACAGCAAGCGCACGGGCTATACCGATCCGTTGACGTTGTCCGCCCGAGAATTCGTGCGGGTAACGCGTCACGTGATCGGGGTTCAAGCCGACCAGATCGAGCAGGTCTTCAATGCGGCGCTTACGCTCCGCTTTGCTATGCACTAGCTTATGCACATCAAGCGCTTCTCCGATGATATCAGAGATCGTCATCCGCGGATTAAGAGACGCATAGGGATCCTGGAAGATCATCTGCATCTCGCGGCGGAGCGCCTTCATCTTGGAACCAGACAAGGAATAAATATTCGTTCCATTGAAGTTGACAGAACCCTCTGTCGGTTCATACAGGCGAAGGATCGTTCTTCCAGCTGTTGACTTCCCGCAACCAGACTCTCCAACCACCCCAAGGGTCTCCCCTTGTTTAATGTCCAGACTTATATCATTGACAGCCTTCAGCGACTGGCCTTTTCCAATATTGAAATATTTCTTTAAATTACGAATTTCAATCAGGTTACGACTCATTTCGCCACCTCCTGAGCCTGAGCAAGCGGGTGAGCCATCCAGCAACGGGCTGTCTGGGTGTCACTGAAACGAGTAGCCTCCGGATCAATACTTAAGCACACTTCCATCGCTTCACTGCAGCGAGCGGCGAATGCACAGCCCACTGGCGGTTTAATGAGGTCAGGAGGTGTTCCGAGAATAGGGATCAACGGTTCCTCTTTCCTCTGATCCAGACGCGGGATAGACCGTAACAAGCCCTTTGTATAAGGATGTTTGGGATTCTTGAATATTTCCATCTTCGTCCCTGTCTCCACCACTTTACCTGCGTACATTACGATTACACGGTCACACATATCCGCGACAACGCCAAGATCATGGGTAATCAGGATGATGGATGTCCCCATATCTTGCTGCAAGTTCTTCATCAATCTCAGAATTTGCGCCTGAATGGTTACGTCAAGAGCCGTAGTAGGCTCGTCAGCAATAAGTAGAGCAGGATTACAAGCTAAAGCAATCGCGATCATCACCCGTTGACGCATACCGCCGGAGAACTCATGCGGGTACTGCTTCACTCGATCTTCCGGATTAGGTATTCCAACGAGGCCAAGCATTTCGATCGCTTTTCGCTTAGCTGCATTAGCAGACAAATTCTGATGCTTCATTAGACCTTCAGAAATTTGTTTACCAACGGTCATAGTAGGATTGAGGGAAGTCATTGGATCTTGGAAGATCATGCCGATCTCTTTGCCTCGAACTCCTTGCATTTGCTGCTCGGTTTTCTTCAGCAGATCCTGGCCCAAAAAGTTGATTGACCCTCCCTTAATCATGCTGGGAGGAGATGGGATAAGACGCATAATCGTTTGAGCCGTCACGCTTTTACCGCAACCGGACTCACCAACAATTCCGACTGCTTCTCCCTTGTTCACATGAAAACTGACGCCGCGCACAGCCTGTACTTCTCCCCCGTGAACGCGGAACGAAACCCGTAAGTCCTGCACATCCAATATTTTTTCCATTGCAGGTTCCTCCTTCCCAAATCGTCTAGCTTATTTCTTCATCTTCGGATCGAATGCATCACGCAAACCGTCTCCGAATACGTTAAAGGCAAACATGGTCAAGCTAATAAATCCTGCAGGGAAAATCATTCGCCAAGGGTATACATCCCAAGCCGAGATGGCGTCTGATATCATCGTTCCCCATGATGCGGCCGGCGAGCTTACACCGAGACCGAGAAAGCTTAGGAAAGCTTCAGCGAATATAGCAGACGGTACCGTCAACGTTAAGGTAACGATGATCGGACCTGATGCATTCGGAATCAGATGACGGAACAGAATGCGTGACATGCCTGCACCCAAAGAACGAGAGGCTAATACATACTCTTGATTCTTCAATTGCATAATTTGTCCACGTACAATCCAAGCCATATTAATCCATCCCGTAATGGTTAAGGCCAGAATGATAGTCATCATACTAGGTTCGAATACTACAACCATCAGAATTACGATCAGGAGGTAAGGAATCGCATAAAGGACCTCAGAAATTCGGCTCATTACTTCATCCGTACGTCCCCCGAAGTAGCCCATAATACCGCCGTAGATTACACCAACGATCAAGTCAATCAGCGCCGCGAACAAGCCTACTTGCAGAGAGATCGAAGCTCCCATCCAAGTTCGGGCGAACATATCTCGTCCAAGATCATCCGTACCGAACCAGTGCTCCTTAGAAGGCGGTTGATTCGTCTGATCCAGATTATTGGAGAAATAATCGTGCGGCGTCATCATCTGTCCAAATGCGGCCATGAATGCAAGGATAATAAGAATAGCAAGACCAATCATGGCAAGCCGGTTAGACTTGAGACGCAGCCAGGCGTCTTTCCATGAAGATAAGCTTGGTCGAACAATTTTGTCGCCTGCCGCTTCATCCCGGTTCAGCTTACGAAAATTCGATGGCTTCAAATGATCTGCGGAGAGTTGTTTGTTACGATCAGCCATTATGCCTTCTCCTTTCCGCCGGTCAACTTCATACGAGGATCTACGAATACGTAAGCAACATCTGTTAAGAAACGAGCAGACATCAGAATAACGCCGTAGAACAAGGTTAAGCCCATAATTAATGTATAATCTCGATTCCCGACACTTTCGACGAAATGCTTGCCTAATCCGGGAATACCAAATATTTTCTCAATAACGACTGATCCTGTAATTACACCGGTTGTTAAAGGTCCCAAATAAGTAATAACAGGAAGAATCGCGTTTCTTAATGCATGACGCACCGTTATAACGAAACCTGTCAGCCCTTTTGACTTAGCTGTTTTGATATAGTCGGAATTCATGACCTCAAGCATATTCGAGCGCGTCAGACGGGCAATAAAAGCAATCGGAGCAAATGATAAGGCTAGCGTGGGCAGCACGTAATCGAAAGGATCATTCAAGCCTGCCACATCGAAGAAATGCAGCTTAGCGGCAAACACGAATTGCAGCAAAGTTGCCATTACAAAGCTAGGTACCGATACGCCCAACACAGCAATGATCATGGCCAGGTTGTCCAAAAACTTGCGATGACGCAACGCAGCGACTGTACCTAATGTGACACCTGCAGATACCGCGAACAAGATTGCGCACAACCCCAAGCGTAAGGAGTTACCAAAAGAGCCTTCTACGATCCCATTAACCGTTCGGCCCTGCCATTTCATAGAAACACCTAAATCCAAAGTTATAACTTGCTTAATATAATTCAAGTACTGAACCATAATGGGTTTGTCCAGTCCATAATAAGCCATCAGATTAGCTCTAATTTCTGGAGAGGGCATCTTTTCCGACATAAAAGGGTCCCCAGGAATAGCCTTCATCAGAAAAAAAGTGGCTGTCGCCAGTACAAACAAAGAAACGAGAACAAACAGCAGCTTTCGCAACAAGAAGCGAATCACCGCAGCACCTCCTACAAGTTAAGAAAACGAGTTAACATAACCTTAATTATTGTAAACAATTTCGACGTATACTGTCCAATTGTATGATTTCCCAACAATAGTGAACTTATCTTTGAAAATTTAAAAAAAGCCCGGAGTATATATACGGTCATATATACCCCGAACTTTTACTAGCTCTGGCCTTATTTTTTCTCGATGTAACCTCTAGTGAAGTCAATATCACCTTTGTAATCGACAAATACGTTTTTCACGTACGCTTTTTGTGCCCAGATTCCAGTGTAGTAATAGACTGGAATGATTGGCATCTCGTTAATCATGATTTTCTCGGCTTTCGCCATTGCTTCCATACGTTTCTTGTCGTCTTGGGAGCTCAAGGCTTCCTTAACAAGTTTATCGTATTCTGCATTCGAGTATTTGGAGTTGTTGTTACCTCCGCCTGTCATAAGCAGATCGACGTAAGTCATTGGATCATTGTAGTCGGCTCCCCAACCTGCACGAGCAACTTGGAAGTTGCCTGTTTGGCGGTTCTTGATGTATACACCGAACTCTTGGTTCTCAAGCTTGATTTCTGCGCCAAGATTTTTCTTCCACATGTCTACAACAGCTTCAGCAATTTTCTTGTGGCCTTCGCTTGTATTGTAGATCAATGTAACAACCGGAAGTTTATCCAGGCCTTTTTCTTTCAAACCTTCAGCAAGCAATTTCTTTGCTTCAGCAACATCTTCTTTGAAGTATTCGGTGTCTTTCACTTCTGCGCGGAATTCTTTGCTCTCTCCCTTGATTCCTGGAGGAACGAATCCGAATGCTGGAATCTGATCGCCAAGTGTTACTTTATCAACAATGGCTTTACGGTCAATCGCCATTGCGAATGCCTTACGGATCTTAGCATTGTCGAAAGGAGCTTGCTTGGTGTTGAACTCATAGTAGTATGTCGATGCAATCCCTTTAACTTGAAGACCGAAGTTCTTATCAGCTTTCAAGGAAGGCAATTTGTCAACCGGAATTTCCCCTACCGGACGGCCAACCCAATCAATTTCATTGGAGTTGTACATTTGCAATTGGGTGTTAGCATCGTTCAAAATTTTCATTGTTACAGTTGCAAGTTTAATATCTTTTGCAGCATGGTAGTTGTCATTCTTAACTAGGGTAACGGAATCGTTATGTTTCCATTCTTTAATCAAGAAGGCGCCGTTTGTTACCATTGTGCTAGCTTCAGCAGCAAACTTAGGGTTTGCTTTTACATGCTTCTCGTTCAACGGAAAGTATGTGTAGAAAGAAACCAGGCTTTCAAAATAAGGAGTCGGTGCTTTCAACTCCACTTCTAACGTGTAGTCATCTTTAGCTTTAACACCTAGTTGACTAGCATCGGTGATTTTCTTAGTGTTATACTCTTCTGCGTTCTTGATGTAATACAATTGGTATGCATACGGTGCTGCAAAAGCAGGATCCAAAGCGCGAGTCCATGCGAATACGAAGTCGCTAGCTTTAACCGGGTCTCCGTTCGACCATTTTGCATCTTTACGAAGGTTGAACGTGTACTTCAGACCGTCTTTCGATACTTCCCACTTCTCAGCAGCGGCCCCTTTCACTTCACCTTTTTCATCTTTTGTTGTCAACCCGTCATAGATCGGGCGAAGAACTGTAGATGAATTGTTATCTTGCGCAAGACCTGGATCGAGTGATGGAGGCTCAGACCCCAAAATCATCCGAAACACTTGCTCGCTTCCGCCGCTGCCTGATTTGCTTGCACAGCCGGTCAAAACCATTCCCACAAGCAGAATAACACTCATGAAAACGATTACACTTTTGCTGAACCCCTTAAACATGGAAAATCCTCCTTCATGAAATTTTATTTCTCTCTATGCTTCTGTCATACGAAATTTAATATACTTCCCCTTCACGAAAAAATACACGTAATATATTGATCAATTAGGGGTAAAATATTGTCATCGTCTTTAATGTGTCTTTATTTGGCAAGTTTATACATAGTTCGACAATAAATTCTTGGACAATCCTTCGCGAAAATGACCTGTTTGTAACAAAGCGGCCCCCGAACGATGAATGACACATCGTTCGGGGGCCGCTTGTTCGCTGGCTGTCAGGGAGTTAGACCTTAGAGATCATATAAAAAACGTTGCTCTCAGCTCGGAAACTTCAAGCATACCTACTATATCTTCGTCAGAATCACGTACGGGGTAATAAACAGTTTCACCGTTTTTACGCACCCGTCGGGTTGGCAGTCCGGATAAAGCTCGATTCATAGCTGGATTTAACTCCACTACATCGTAGCCTTCCTCCGGCAGCGATTTTCCTGCAACAAGCACCTCTCCTCTGTGAGGTTGATCGGGCCGTCTGACCCAAAGTACGGCAATGATGTTGCGAGTCATGTCGATACGTTCGGTCAGCAACAGCGTTCTTTTCAAAGCGTTATAACTGACTTCCTCAAAATCTATATCATCCGTGCTTGTATAGGCGCGGCGTTCCGGGGTCATCGCTTCTTCTATAAGGTCTCCATTTAAATAAAGCACGCCGATTCGGGCAATTTCCATTAATTCATAAGAATTAGCCATGTTTCATTCGCCCTCCTAACCGATCAGGTTCCAAAGTTTATACTTCAACTCATTAAACAGTTCTGGCGATTTACCTAAGTGAAAAGCAGTCGGTGCCGCATCGCTTAGCAATTGGTTGGTCCATTCATATGGAGGAATATTAATTAATTCCGGCGGCTTCGGAGAATGGAATGTACCCTCCCCGTCAAGAATAGAACCGACCAAATTCAACATTTCAATGCGGCTTTCTTTACCGTTCTGCTTGATCCACTGTTCCATACATTCCGCTACTTGCATGGAATTCCGCAATACTTTCAATCGAATCGATGGCATAGGACCGAAGATGCCGAATAACTCATCGCCGGGATAAAACAAAGTCGTTCTTCCGTTTGCTTCCGGAGTTTGAGCCCAGTTCTTCCCCCATTCGACGTTATTCCAGTAATCAAAACCATTCACCCCGCGCGCTACACAAACGAGCGGTGTGATTGCGGTGCCGAGCAAATTCGTATTAAGCCCTTGTGCGCTTCCATAGGTCCAAACAGTGGCTCCATGATCCTGCAGATACGGCACACTTCCGTCATACCAGTTAACAATTAGCCCGCTGACTACCCATAGGGAAATGATATCTGCATATTTCTTATAGTGCAGCCCGTAACACCAGCTCGAATCTGTTCGAAATACAAACTTAGCCCCATCTTGGCGTTCCAGCACGTCCCGACTCATTTCATAGAATATATCATTGATCTTCTCATCCCAGATAAAGCGCGTCTCATCCCCGTCATAGGGAAACAATTTATACCTTTTCTTATGGTTTAGGAACAACTCGAACTTTGTTGACAACCAGCCTTTTTTCGTAAAATGATCGTAAAATTGTTGTAAAATCGTTTTAAACTCCGTCGTATACCCTTTCAGTCCGAACTTGGCATAGTCTGCCGGCCAGTGAAAGTTTTGCGGGAGATACATGTAGGGAATTGGGATTTCTCCCCGTTTACTGTCTTTAAAGGCAGAACCGTCCAGATAAGGGCCAAAATGCTCATCAAACAAAGACCAGTCCTTCACCCTTATGGATTTTCCGGCCCCTTCCAATGTTGGAGCAAAGCTTTCAGGCATCTTACCTGAATGTTGATAAGGCAGATTGTGAAAAAGAGCTCGATGCTCGTGCGCCAATTGGTAAAATTGTTTCTCCACAGCAAAATACGATCCGTCATTGTAACGCTGTTCTTGCCCATCCAAATGGGTGAATTTGGTAGAAATGGTGTCCGCGTAGTTATTCAAGTCGGCGGTGATCGTCGATTCGTTCGGTATGACCGTTTGCAACACCTTTAATTCGATTTTGTGCTGTTCAGTGTCTCCGCCATTTTTAACAAACAACGTCCCTTGATACTCGCCGGGTTTAACGTCTGGAGGGACGAACAAATCCACCCATATCGCGCCGTATGCTTGATCCTGAATAGCATTCAGCTTCGTTGGCATAGAAAAGGGGTTATTAATCGTGCGACCCGACTTCCATGGAACGAGCCCATCCGGAACATAATTCCCTTCTACCCAATGATACCATTGCACAAACAAGTTATATTCAGAAGCCGATATCACATCTTCATCGGATCTTAGCGCCTCGGGGTAGAAGTCAACTTCATTCGAATCACCCTTGTTCAGCTGTACGATAATTTGAAAAGAAACATAAGCGTTTCGCGGAGAAATCAAATGCAGCGATTCAATTTCAGGTGTCTCCTTGAGATTGTGCACCACTTCCGTTTCTAATACGTTACCGGTTTGTGGACAAATACGGATCATGTCATGAATTAACCAACTATTTCTCATTTTCTGTTCCTCCTTCAATCTTGAATTCGACCAGGACAGGTCCGCTCCATTTCATCGCTTCTGTCCATATTTCTCGCGCTTCTTCGAACCGTTCTGCCTCGAATCCCTTCAGGCCATACGCTTCCGCCAATTTCACAAAATCGGGACTTTTCTTCTCCGATGATTCCCGACTGGAAAATACGACGATCTTCAATGGGATGTTGTGGATGGCGCATACGGCCATTTCTTGTGCGCACTTCTGAATTCCGCCCTCTCCATTGATCGAGAATATTGTCCGTCCCGGGAACGCCATTTGGGCGCCAATAGCTGCTGGCAAGCTGAATCCCGGCGCTTCCATCCCACTAGGAGCAATGAGGGAACGCTGCGTGACAGAACGGAAACAATCGATAATCATTGCTTGATAGCGTCTTTCATCCACCGTTACGATGACATCACTTGGTGCGGACTTGGATATTAGGCTCAGTGTTCCTCTTGTTGTCAACATTCCGCTGCAACAGATTTCTTCATCGCTTAATTGACCGGGGAAGGCTTCTCTTTCAACTTCTCTTTGCATTTGCGGTTCAACATGTACCTCGGGCCGATAGTATCTGGTTAACGGCCTTTGTTCCTGATACTGAAACACTTTCCTATGTGAAGATACGTCTTTCGGAATATCGATCAGAACGGGTCCTTTTCGGCCAGTGGAGGCGATTTCAAACGCTGCCCGAACGGTTGTCGGTATTTGTTCCGCATCTGTGATGTAGTAACTATGCTTGGTGATAGGCAACGTCATACCGATCACGTCCGCTTCCTGGAAGGCATCGGTCCCCCTGCTGCTTAGAGGGACGTTACCTGTTATTACGACTAACGGAACGTTATCCTTATAAGCCATTGCGATTCCGGTGATTAAATTCGTCGCCCCTGGGCCGGAAGTGGCTACACAGACCCCTGTCTTGCCAGAAGCGCGGGCATATCCATCAGCAGCATGGATCGCACCCTGTTCATGACGGGCAAGCAAATGCTTGAGTCCGGCAAAATCATAAATAGCGTCATAGATAAAAAGGACGGAGCCGCCCGGATAACCGAAGATACATTCCACACCTTCTAGAAAAAGACTGCGCAACAGCATTTCGGAGCCTGAAATTTGATCGGGCCGAAGCAATCTTTCACGCAGTTCAACCCGCGTTGGTGCGCTCTCGATACCCACCTCACTCCCCCTTCCTCATAAACCAAACCTACCCTTACCTGCATTCAACGCCTTAACGCTGATACATGCGGCTGAGATAGCCGTACCTTTACGGTTGCTCGCCAGAACCGTTTTCTTCTCACCCGGCAGCAGATTGAAGTAGTTATCGGAAAACATTGTGTGATCGACCGGACATTCCAGCTTGACGAAACGTGCGAAACAGTCTGTTTCCAAGGTAATTTCGACCGCATCCGCATACTCCTTCTTCTCGACTTTCAGGTGGCATGGACGAAAGCGCAGATCCTTGTGTTCTGCAAAGAAGAAATGATTGTCGTACACATCCTCGCGTCCGCTCCGTGCGTACAAGAAGTGGCTTCTCCGGTCGATCACTCCCAAGCGCCATTCGACCTCGGCGGGAGCGAATTCCACAATGAGCCGAGAAGAGTTCGGGGCGATTCTGATCGTGAACGATTGCTCATAAGTCGGATTGCCGAAGCAGTTCTGGACACCGACGGTTACTGTATCCTCAAAACTCTCATAGCTGTCATTCGTCACCCATAACGAGATTCGTCCTGACTCTTCCTTAAAGGACAGCAGAATAGGGTTGTAAAATCTACGGGCATAGTAGTAGGACGCTTTGGGAAATAAATAATAGTCGATCAGACTCCAACTGATCCCGGGCCAAATGTCGTTCAACTGCCAGATCAATGCCCCGCTGTTCTCCGGTTTTCTTCTGCGGAAGTGCTCCACTCCGAATTTGAGCCCTTCAGCTTGGCATAACATGGAGAAATCGATGTATTGATCCAAATCACCCGGCATTCCCGAATAACCGGACATGGTAATATCCGCTTTCTCAGGTTCATAGTCCTTGTTGCGGTAATCCAGCTCAAAGCTGCCGTAGTAAAGTTCCGATTCAGGGATATTACGCCTCAGTGTCTCTTTCACCGTGCTCCCGTGAATGCCGAACTCGCTGCTGAATTTCGACGTATCGTCGGCGTACCTTCGGTATGAAATTCCATATGGCGACACATCCATATTCGACTTCTCCCCGTATCTGCGAGGGTATACATCGCCGGCCCATACGGCCCAGTTATGCGTATCCCCTTCCTCGAAGCTGTTCGGATCGTTTCCGCCCCAAGGAGAACTTGGCCAATACAAACGTGTAGTGTCAAGGGTTTCCAGCAGCTGTGGAATGAGCTCATGGAATATTTTTTCTCCATAGAAACGATAATCATTGCGGTAATACATTTTCTCGCTGTGGATCGCTTGACTCTCGTTGTTGCCTGCCCAAACTGCTATACACGGATAGTTTCTTAACATTTTCACATTCGCAATAATTTCCGTTTTTACATTAGCCATGAAATCCACGTCATAATCAGGCAGTTCGCTGCACGAGAACATGAAATCTTGCCAAACGAGCAGCCCTTGTCGCGAGCATTCCCGATAGAACGCCGCTTTCTCGTAGATACCGCCGCCCCAAACCCGCAGCATATTCATGTTCGCTTCACGGGAGAGAGTGATCAGATCCGTGTAACGCTCATCTTCGATGGCGCCTATGAAATTATGGGAAGGAATCCAGTTTGCGCCTTTCGCATATAGTTCTTTGCCGTTCAATACAAATGTAAATCGGGGACTTCCACTTTCCGAACGCTGTTTGACTTCAATCGTCCTTATCCCGACCATCTCGATGACCGTATCGACAATGTGTTCATCCGCTCGGAGCTGCACGGTCAATTCGTACAAATAAGGGTTCCCTTGATCGAAAGTCCACCATAATTCGGGATTGGCTACATGAAATCTTATCGTTGTCTTCCCGCCTTCAACCGACGATTTATACCGCAATGTTTCGCCAGAACCCTTCAAAGAAATCTCTGCCCACAACGGAATTGCAGCCTCAAATCCGCTGACCTCAACATCTAGCTCCACTTCAGCTCCATCCGTCCCGATTGACAGCGTTCGAAAGAACAGATGGTCGATTCTGGCTTTCTCGACGATTTGCAGCCACACGTCCTTCCAGATGCCTACGGTCACGATCCGCGGACCCCAGTCCCAGGAGAAATTGCAAGCACACTTGCGAAGCCATATGCGTTCATAATTCACTTTCGACCAAAATCGCGAGACGTCTTTCGTTTTTGCGTATTCCAGTACGGGATCGAAACGGACGACGACCACATTGCTGCGTTCATTCAACAATCCGGTTAGCTCAGAGGTCAATGACACGAACATGTTCTCCGAATAAGCAACCGATTGCCCGTTAACGAATACTTCAGCAAGCGTATCTAGTCCTTCAAAATTCAAGAAGACGCGTGAATCGACGATGTCCTCCAATACATCGAACTCCATTCGATAAACCCATACTTTCCTTTCCATCCATCTGCAAGATTGATCATTGGTCGAATAGTAGGGGTCATCGATCACACCGTGCGCAAGCAGTGTAGAATGGACATCACCCGGCGCATTCGCTTCCAGCCACCCCGCCTCATCGTACCCGATGTTGTGAACGGAATGGGGGATCTCCTCCTTGTTGTCAAAACCTCGTATTCTCCAATACCGACTAAGCCTGATACGCCTCATTGATTTCTCTGTCATAGCATTCCCTTTCCCGGCCTCCATCGCCGTGCGGCCCTGTCCTTTACGCCTATCCTTAATGTTAGAACGAACAGCCTTCTCCATATACGGGTTAATGTTAAATTTTACTGCGGAGCTTTTATCCTTTCTGATCAAACATTAAAGCGCCGCACTAACTCATCGGAGGTATCGAACTTTAGAGAATAACATCATCCCAGTAAAAAACGGAATTGCCCCATCGTTCTCACCGTTACGCTAGTGATAGACTGGAATATGAATAGCTCTATCGCGAAAAAGAAAGGAGACCATATGGAAACATCCGTATTAACCATAGGCCTAACATCAGGAGATCTGATCGGCCGAACGAACCTTGTCATCCAAGCCGCTATCGATCATCTCGCTCAACTCGGCGGCGGAACAGTCAGGATCGGAGCAGGAACCTACGAAATTGCAAGTACGATACATCTTCGTTCGAACGTCAGGCTCGAAGGGGTTGCCAACCAAACCGTACTGCTCCAAAGTGCGGAACGAGTCTCCCCTCTATTGACCAGTGCGGACCAGCATGAACGCCAAATAACCGTACGGGATCCCGATTATTTTCCGATTGGACAAACTGTATCGGTAAGAAATGCCCAAGGGAGCATGGGCTTCGGAGAAACAGTCGCAATCGTAATCGGGAAGGAAGGGAACATTCTCCACCTCGACCGGGAAATGAACGCAACTGTCCAGCTTCATGATAACGGTTGCGTCTCTACACAGACACCTGTCATAAGCGGTTATGACTGCGAACAAGTGGAGATCTGCAATCTGACTGTAGAGGGAAACAACCAAAATCAGCTAGCCAATGGGTGCCGACACGCGGGAATTTTCCTGTTCGGGGCCCAACATATCCTGATCGAATCCTGTACCGTAAGAAACTATAACGGGGACGGTATCAGCTACCAGCACTGTTCCGATATCAGCATTAGTGGATGTGAATGTATCCTCAACGGAGGGAAAGGGATCCATCCGGGAAGCGGTACGAAGCGAACGCATATCAAAGATTCCAGATTTGTGGACAACGGGATGGACGGGATCTTCCTCTGTTGGAGAGTGCAGGACAGTATCGTCGAGCATTGCGTCGCAATCGGCAATCAAATGAGCGGGCTCTCCATCGGCCATAAGGATACGCACAACCTGATTCGCTTCAATCGACTGTCCGATAACCGCTTTTACGGCATCTTCTTTCGGAACGAATCTGATCCGATGGCGGCGAACTATAACCGCATTGAAAGCAACGTACTGGAGGATAACGGCTCTGATGTTATGGGCTACGTTGGAATACGTATACGCGGCCATACGCATGATCTCGATCTAATTTCAAACCAAATCTCCTTCTCCAAAGCAGTACCGCTAGACCGTACGATCGGCATCTGTCTGGAGGAACACACCCGTGACATTCGAATGGAAGGTAACGAATATTCCAACTGTGCGATGACGATGCATTCCCATTGGCACATGGAGGACTCGAAATAAGTTCTGCTTGAAATACGGTCAGCGTTGAGACTGATCCAGTTCGAACCAATATGGATTGTATAAAAAACCTGCCACGGTAACGTGGCAGGTTTTAGTTGCTTATTTTTTCGCTGCAGCTAAGTCATCTTTGTACAGTTTCGTAACATCCTGATTTTGTTTGTCAAGTCCCTTATCTTTGAGCGTCTTCTGAAAGTCATTCCAGACCCCATCCAATTTGGCCGCATCTTTCTCAAAAATAAACTTTTGGACCGCCTTACCCCACTCTGCAATGGCTTCCGTATTGAATTTCTTAATGTCATCGGTCCATTTCGCAACTGATGGATTGAAGTTATAATCCATTTCAGTTCCTTTAATTAGTAAATCAGAAAACGTCTTGGCATTGTATTTAACAAGCGTTTCTTTATGAACAGCATTCAAATTTCTCATAATATAGGATTCCGAGTCGCCGAATTTCGCAAAATCACCATCACTCAATGTAAAGCCGGAAGCATAGTTGGTCGAAAGAGGACGAGCGTATCCAATACCCAATATTTCATAATAATTGCTTGGGTTCGCTTTAATTTGATCCATGAACCAATCCGTTACTACCCGTTTGCCGTTTTCCACTTTATAGTATTTGCCTTCAATACCCCAACCCACTAAAATTTGATTTTCAAGCTTAAACATGTCGTCATAAAACTGGATGATACGAACAGGATCCTTCGCATTTTTGGTAATCGAAAGCCACATGTCGCCCCCTCTGCTTGCAGTTTGGGAAGGTTTTACAACCAGCTTTGTCTTACCAGGCGCAACAATATCAAACGGGATATAGGAGCGATCTATCATACTCTTTTCAAGGGAAGAGGTGCAATTACCGCCGCCGCCGAATATTACAAGTACACGACCCTGAGTACATTTCGCGGTGAACTGTTCTTGCGTCTGTACTAACGATTCAGGATCGAACAATCCTTCAGCGTTGATCTTTTGGAAAAACTTGAATGCATCCGTATAACCTGGCTCAAAGAAACGGAGTCTGGCATTTTTCTGATCATCGATGAAATATTGCGCTGTTATAGGGAAACCTACATAGCTGCGTGCGGCAGTATCGAATATGTTATAAAGCTGGTTGGCAGCGCCATAATTGGAGAAGCCAATCGTTTTGCCACCACCAATTTCTGGATACTTCTTCATGTAATTGCTCACGATAGTACGGACATCTTCAAGTGTCTTGATGGCAGGATAACCGGCATCTTTTAATACCGCTGCCTGAATACTAACCCATCCGGTTTGATTAAGGCTAACTACTTTATTGGTAGGAGGCTGGAGTAATCCATAAACTTTTCCATCCGGGTGTTGAAGTAATGACAAGTCGTTATTATACGCCTTCATAATATTCGGAGCGTGTTGTTTAATCAATGGGGCCAAGTCCAACACAGCGCCCGCTTTGACATACGATTCTAACGTATTATCGTGAATATTAATGACTTCAGGGTAGTCTCCTGCAGCAAGCCAAACGTTCATTTTGGTCCGGAAATCGCCGGTAATGATGTCCCACTTGATCGTCGCACCCGTACGTTTCGTAATTTCCAGTGCTACTTCGCTAGTCCAGTTAATGTTAGGATTATCCATGTTCATGGTGAAAGTGAAAGGCGTTTTTGCAGGTGCACTAGATGGCCCTGCGGACGGTGATGGTGATGGCGACGATGATGAAGTAGGTGATTCACTTTTTCCGCATGCAGCAAGCACTACCATGCTCATTAATAATAGAGCGGTTAACAGGCTGAACTTGTTCATTCGCTTCCTCATTTGCTCTTGACCTCCCAAAATTGTTTATATTGCTATATATTTCAAGCTGTTTCCGACTTCCCGGGTGTACGTCGGAAACAGCGTAAAATCAATCTTTAACCGCACCCAGTGTCAAACCCTTTACAAAATATTTTTGCAGGAAAGGATAAACAAACAGGATTGGAACGGTAACGAGAATGGTCAATGTCGACTTGATTGTCATAGGTGAAATGATTCTAGCCTCGCCACTGCCATCATCGTTGTTGGTGCTCACTTCAACGGTTTGAATCATTTTTTGCAATTCATATTGCAATACGGCCAAATTCTGATTACGACTGTTGTACAGGTAGTTGTCGAACCATGAGTTCCATTCGGCTACGGCCACGAACAGCGCGATTGTTGAGACGACGGGTAAGCTGACTAACAAAATGATGGACGTGTAAATCCGAAAATCATTCGCACCATCGATGTAACCGGATTCAATAAGCCCATCAGGCAGTTGCTCGAAAAACGTTCTCATGACGAAAACATAAAATGCGCTTACCAGACCTGGGACGATATAGACGGCGAATGTATTCATCAAGCCCAAACTTTTAATAAGCAAGTAAGTAGGAATCAGTCCGCCGCTTACGTACATCGTGAGGACGAGAAGAAAGTTGAACAGTTTCCGGAACATGAATTCCCTGCGACTTAGCACATAAGCCATCATACCGCACAAGAAAACGTTCAATACCGTCTGGATCACAGTTCTCGCTACAGAGTTAATCGATGCTCTCAGCAGTTGTTCGTTTTGAAAAACATATAGATAATTATCTAACGTAAACTTACGGGGAAAGAAATATAAGTTACCTCTCATCGCATCTGATGTCTCATTCAGGGATATGACTAGCAAATAAATAAAAGGGTACACCGTAGATATAGCGACGATGCCTAGTAATACGTATAACACGGCATCGACAATTCGTTCGCCTGTTGATCTATGAAGAAGCATTGTCTTTTATCTCTCCATTCTTTAAAATAGGTTCGCTTTATACCTTCGGGCAATCACATTGACCATCAGCACCAAGGTCACGCCGACGACTGAATTGAACACCCCGACTGCGGTTCCGAATGAAAAGTCGCCTTCGTTAAGCCCCAACCTTAATGCTACAATCGAGATTACTTCTGAGTATTCCGAGGTAATGACATTTCCTAATAAGAATTGAGATTCAAATCCGCCAGTCATCAAACTCCCAACTGATATTAACAACAGCAGTACGATCGTAGGTACAATACAAGGTATAATAATGTATTTTATCCGCTGCCAGCGACTCGCCCCATCCACCTGCGCCGCATCATAGAGCGTCGGATCAATCCCGGCTATTGCCGCCAAATAGATGATGGCACTCCAGCCGAACCCTTTCCATGTCAGGACAAGGGTATGGATAACCCAAAACCATGTCGCTTTACCGAAAAAGAAGATTGTACTATCGATCAAACCCAGTTTGATCAATAGCATATTAATCACACCGTTGTCGGGAGACAGGAGCATAACTGCAATGTTAGCCACGACCACCATGGAAACGAAGTGGGGCAAATACGTCATCGTTTGGACCGTGCGTACGAACCATTTGGATTTCAATTCGCTCAGCACAACTGCCAAGCCTATGGCGCATACTGTACCCAGTGCCAATTGCATCGTGTTCATCACGATGTTATTGCGCAGGGCCCGAAGAAAATCGTCATGCGTCATCAATGTTTTAAAGTGTTTAAGCCCTACCCATTCAGCCTCCCATAAGCTTTGCCCTATACTGTAGTCCTTGAACGCCATCAACCATCCCCACAGCGGGACAAACTGAAACAAAATCAGGTGCAAGATGATCGGAACAGACATCCATAGCAAGATGTGCTGCTTCTTAATCCTCTTCCAAATCCTATTTATTTGATGCGCTTTCATTCTCTTCAAAGGTTGGTCTTGTCTCATATGATCAGCAGTATTGGTCTTCACATCAAATCTCCTTTGCTCTGTTTACATCATTATATCGCAACAAGGTTCAAGCCTTATATCTAACAAAGTTGTTCTTTACTGTGAGGAAATTAAACAGATGCAACTAAAAAAGCATCTGAGTGGAGTCAGATGCTCTTGCATATACCATTCACATGTCCACACCTTTTGGATCCTCCGTCAACATCGGATGGCTTACTTCGATAACAGCGCCCGGCCCTGCCTTGTCTTGAATGTGGAGACCATACCTGTCTCCGAAGTATATCACCAATCTTTCGTGAACGTTACGAAGGCCGACTCCCTTCCGTTCGTTCGATTCGACAGGATCCTGTGATAACAAGTGGGTCCGGATGTGACTCGGAATGCCTGGACCATTATCACGGATCTCGAATCGGAGCATCGACTGCTCCATTTTGCCTGTTATTACGATCTTGAGTGAATCTCCCTCTCCAAGATAAGGCAAGCCGTGTACAATCGAATTTTCCACCAAAGGCTGGAATAATAACCGCAGACAAGGAAGCTTCAAGATATCGTCATCGATCAGATAAGCGACACGAATCGATACATCATTGCGCGCGATCTGTAAATTCACATAGGATCGTATATGTTCCATTTCCCGTGCGACTGTTGACAATTCCCTGCCGTCATTCAAGCTGAGACGAAGCAAATTCCCGAGAGATCTAACCATATCGCTTATATCGTCTGCTTGCCGACTTTCTGCCTTCCAGCGAATAACTTCAAGTGTATTGTACAAAAAATGAGGGTTTATTTGATGCGTAAGCACTTGGAACTCCAACTCTTTTCGATCCTTGGCTGCCTTCTCAGAGTTTTGAACCAACTGTTCGATTCGCTTGACCATGTTATCAAAACCTCGGTACAACCACCCAATCTCGTCCAGACGGCGAACCTGCGGCCAGCTTGATGAGAAATCCCCCTGCTCCACTTGACGCATGGACTTCACCAGTCGGAGAATCGGGTTAGTAAACCGAACCGTCAAGTACGCAATCGTAAGCACGGATAATAGAAAGTAAAAGAAAAGAAAGAGATAGCTTATCCTTTCAATCTCTGTAACCGGCTGAGTCAAAACGGATAACGGTTGCATGCTTATCAGTTTCCAATCATTATTTGGGATTTTGGTGTATGTCACCATATATTCACTGCCATCTATCTCTATCTTTTTCGAATCGTGGTCGCTATTATTCAATAATTGTGTCAACTCGATAGGGGCAACTTGGGTTCCTATCAATGATTGATCGTGGTGATACAAGATCACCTTGTTTTCGTCGATGAGCATGACCTGCTGCTGATCCAGCATCTTCACTGGAGCCAAATAGTCGCCTAGCGTACTCACTTTAATATCAGCAGAGACAAAACCAAGTGTCTGTGATTTTCCCAAACTGTACAACCGTTTGATCTTCGAGAAGATCGGCTCTTTATAGAGAACCGGGTTGTCATTGGGCAAGAATAGCTGCCAGAAAGGCGAAGCCATTTCCTTCGCTTGTTGGAACCACTTCTCCTTCTCAATGTCAATTCCTTGATAAATCGAATAGGTGAAGGTTGGATACCTCGAAGGCTCGATCGGAAAAATCCGAATGGAATACGCATAGGGATTGCTGCTCAGGGAAAAGGTCATTTGGTTCAACTCGGCCGCAATCTCCATTTCTTCCAGTGTAGTATTGGGCTCGGCACTTAACAAATTTTGCATTTCCGCGGAGGACATAATTTCGTTCTGGGCTGCATCGACCAAATTCAAAAAATTGTCCAAGTTTTTAGCATTCTTGTTGATCATCTCCAAGGACACGATGGAGCTGACGTTTTCGATCGCTTGCACAGATTTTTGGTAGGCAAAGTAGCCTATAAACAAAAATGGCAGCACAATGACAACAAAAAAAAGGAGAATGACTTGATGCCGGATCGAGAATCCGCTCAGGCTCAGCAGACGATGTTTACTCAAACTGATTCCCCCGATTGTTACGATACTCTTGCGGAGTGCAGCTGAATTTTTTCTTGAACAGTCTGGAGAAATGGACCGGATCCTGATAACCGACCAAGAAACTGACCTGATACACCTTATGATTCAAGTCCATCAAAAGCTCGGCAGCTTTATTGAGCCGGATTTCTGTCAAATATTCCAAATAGTTCATACCTGATTCTTTCTTGAACAGCTTGCTCAGCCATACGGGCGTCACATGAACATGGTCCGCTACCATCTGTAACGTCAGATTTTCATTGAACCTCTGCTGAATGAAACACTGTGCTTCGTATACGATTTGGCTGAGTGAACCGAATTGACCCTTCATGCTTTCCGCTGCTTGCAGCAGTTGAACGGTTATCTGTTGCTGGAGCGACTCGAGCGTATCGAAACGTTCCAGGTGTTCCCAAATTGCGATCGGATTTTTCTCCCAGGATGATTCTTTCCAGCCCATCTTCTGAGCAGTCCGGAACACTTCTAACAACCATTCGAACGTGTATTGCTGCAGGTCCTTCGGGTGGTGGATATTCCATGACTTGACCAATATCGGGTAGTTGTCCATCGCCTCGCAAATATCCGTTGCCGTTCCGTATTTCAACTGTTCCATCAATTCTTTGGTACTAGCCAAGTTGATCCCGCCGGTGCCGCTAAATTCGCCTTCTTCGCTTCCAGGCCTGTTTCCATGCACTTTCAAATAAACTAATGATTCAACTGCTTGTTGATGCATATCGTACAATCGGCCCAGTATCCCCGTCTCTTGAGATATTCCGATTTGGATGTGAATCTTTGTGTTGTTCTTAACATGCTCGCAGACAGCTGCAGAAAACGCCTCCAGTTTAGTGAAGGAATCAAAGACTGGGCCGCTAGCGAATAAGGCGATCCAATTGTCTTGTTTAGACCGGAAAAGAACGTAGTGATCCACATGGTATTCATTGAACATATGCTCCAGTATATTGCCAACGGCGAACAAAATAAGTTCTTTTTCTCCCGGAGGTTTCTTTTCTGTTAGCGCTTTCAGGTCATCGATCCCAATTACGATCAAATGGAGTTGTACCGATATCAACCAGTCCAGCTTTAATTGGCCTAGTTTGTTCTCAATACGCAATCCTAAACCTTCGTGGTGCGGTTTCTCGATCAATTCCTGCAGGGTCTCTTCTCTCATTTTGGGCAGCGCCTGCTCAAAATTTTGTCTAAACAAGTTCTGATTTTGTTCTTGCCTGTCCAGCTCCCTCATCCGATGCAAGGAAACTGCAACTGCCCTGGACAGTTCCTCTTTATTGATTGGTTTAAGCAAATAGTCAGATACGCCCAACTTGAAGGCCTCTTTGGCAAAATGGAAATCATCATATCCACTAATTACAATAA
Source organism: Paenibacillus sp. J2R1T-4 (assembly GCF_059692235.1). Lineage (NCBI taxonomy): Bacteria > Bacillati > Bacillota > Bacilli > Caryophanales > Paenibacillaceae > Paenibacillus > Paenibacillus sp. J2R1T-4. Next base: position 118,557 of record NZ_JCAUBA010000006.1, read on the forward strand.
TGCTCCCTGCAAATCCGTTACGGAAAAGCTCCTCAACCAATTGCAAACCGCTCATTCGAGGCATTCGAATATCAGTGACAATCAAATCGGGGCTGCGGAGCAAGGCAAGTGCAAGGGCCGTATCCCCGTCATCTGCATGATACACTTCATCAATCCCCCAATCGGCCCAAGGGATCTGAGTTACAAGACCATTGCGGATTTCTTTCTCATCATCAACTACTAGGACTTGTACCATAGTGCCCCATCTCCTGTCACGTATCATGCAAATATAATTTTGGAATTGCCATCGAGAATCCGACTTTTCATATTTTTGACATATCAATGTGATCTTATCATAAGGGAAACAAATAAGCTCTAGGAAGGAAATAAACTATTATAGGATATAATTAGCCAAAGCAAAAAACCGCAGTCCTTCACCTTAAGGTAAAAGCTGCAGTAGTTATGTACGGTATTTTATAAGTAAAGCTGCTTTATTCTGTCGTCGTTACCCGTTCAATCGCTAGTGTCAGTTCCCTATACACATCCGTCTCCACCTGTAAGCGAAGCTGTGTCTTGGCAAATACTTCTCCGCGAGAGGTTGATACATACTTGGCCGGCAGCTTGTTCAGTGTAATTGCCATCACATCATCGAACTTTTTATCGTCTAATACGGCTAGCTTAGGTTGGTGTTGAATCAAGTCTTTCAGGCAGTTTCTTACGATTTCTTCCATCATATTGTGAAGCGTCATCCCACCATGCCCCCTTCAATCCTTTATACATCTCTCATGGCCTGAATAAACCCAATTATTAGAAAAATGAAATAGACCGTGCTCAACAGAAAAAAACCTAATCGCCATATTACCTTGATGATTTTGATATGATTGATTGCCCCGCGTAACCTGTATTGATAATTGCCAATTAATCCATATCCAATCAGAAAAAATAACAAGATCATAAAAAAACCGAAGTTGTTATGAAAGATATTCGTGTACATGACCGATACAGAACCAATTAGCAGAAAAGTAGTAACATCCATCGCTATTTTGGTTGCTTTCTTACTTTCTCTAGTCCTAAGGTAGAAAACAATCCATAGGACGAAAAACCATAAAAAAGGTACAAATGCAGTAAAAGCGTATACATGAATCCAAATATTAGCAAAAGCTCTCACAGCATTATCACCGCTCCGTATGCCAGGATAATGGCGTCTTCCCGATCCCTTACCGCTTCTCCAACGCTTTTACAAGTCGATATATGGCTTCGTTTGTAGGCACAGAGATCGATTGCGCATGAGCCTCATGTATAAGTGCACCATTAACCCATTCTATCTCCGTGATTCTTCCTGCGGTTAGATCCTGAAGCATTGATGAGGTGTTATTTGCCGTCTTCCGGCAAACCTCAAGCAATTGTTCCCATACATCGTCTTGGATTCGAATCTGAAGAGAGTCTGCTATTTGAACCCCCTCCTCATACAAGGCGCGCATAAGAGGGATTAATGGTTCCGACTCTACAAGCTCTCCATTACGAAACTGCAGAATAGCGGTTAGCGGGTTAATGACGGCATTTATTAGCAATTTGTTCCAAGCTACCTCCCTCATGTTGTTCGACAACAAGGACTCGAATCCTGCTTTATTCAACATTTTGGCTAGTTTTTTTTGCGAAGATCGGATCGCTCTGCTGTGCTCTCCTTCTTCCAATTCCTGTGCACTGCCTAATCTTGTTATCCCGTGTCCCGTGTGCTCGATCTTCGCAGGACCGGTCCTGCGTGCTCCTTCAGTCGTCACTGCTAGATCTAGTAAATGCATAGGAACATAAGGTGCCAATCGTTCGACATGACCTACCCCGTTCTGGAAGCACAACAATCTGCTTCCTCTGCTGCACCAGTCACCGATTTGCTGTAACAAGGCGTCTGTCAGGTGCTGCTGCTTCACGGTCAACAATATCCAATCCGGTTTCTGGCTAATCCATGTGTCAGGATTGCTAACTAATCTGGAGTATGAAATTGTATTTGAGGGTACGGCCTTGAATTCTTGTCCATCCTTCACTTCTATCAGGGTTATTGCATGTTGTGTAATCGACTCCGCTTGTTCATCCGTATGGGTAATCAGAGTGAGCTTATAGCCAGCGAGAGTTAGCTTGGCCGTTAACAGCATCCCAATGGATCCTCCGCCTACGCACCATATGTCCATCTTTTCGCGCCTCATTTCGAATAAAACTTTCCAACAATCATAGCATAGATGCCCCACAAAGTGATGTGAAACCTACGAAGCTTAATCCGATGACTTTGCGGGGACCCCGACACTCACACCCCACAAAGTGACGTGAAACCTGCCCCAACCTAGTGAAAAAAAATAAGATCCGCAGGCATCAGAAGAAGCCAGGGATCTTATTGTTGTTATCCATCTATCCGTTCCAAATTACCATTGGCGTCCATCTTGAATCTGGATTTCTGCTCATCCTCTTCTTCTACGAGAAAGGCAAGCTTTCTAGCACGGTCCATAATTTGGATAAGCGCTTTGTAATCGTCATTGACTACTCGATAATCAGTTTGCACCATGTTCATTTCCCGATTTAGCTTATCTTTCTCGCGGCGGAGTATACTAAGCTCTTCATCCTTTTCTCGAAGCTCCTTCTCGATGGACTTGATATGCCTAGTCATATCTTGGTAGGTTCCTTTCCACTGACGCAAGAATCGAATAACGGCATCAATGGAAATCGATTCTTCACTCAAGCCTTCACTTTTGTAAGTGCTCAGGGAATCGGCCTGGTCCAAGGTAGCAATTGCTGCAACAGATGCGCTTCCAGCATGTTTTTTATATTGGCTGCGTTTTTGACGTTGCGCTTTGGCAATCGAGATAGCCGCATCATACTTTTTACGCACACAGCTATTCCAGCGAAACCCGCATGCTGCAGACGTTCTCCCAATCTTGTCTCCTACTTCTTCGAATGCAGCCAGTTGCGTGCTGCCTTCCCGTATATGGCGTAAGGTCACCTCAGCCAATATTAGATCGTCTTCTTCACTCCAGGCATCTTGTCGTATTGCCGTCATGCCTACAACCTCCCAACAAACTTTAAAGTAGCCACTTTTTAATCTTTATGCCCATAATAGAGTTCATAGAATCTATTTGATACTATTTGGTATTACCATTTTTTTAGACACTCATACATGATTGTGGACATTTTGGGAAGACTAAAGAAAAAGTTTGGTAAATCGTCACGCTTCACAGTTTACACTTATAGCCCGTAACGGTATAATGACAGTAGAAAATTGACCGTTTCGACAGAGAGGGGGATTCATCGTGGCACGCATGTTCCGGGTTTTGGGCTTCTGGACTCTTGCAATTGGTCTGATGGCTTTGGCTGGAGATATGAAAGAAATGGCGTTATTATTCTTCTTTCAGACTACTGCATTCGTCATCTTAGGGTATATGAATTTGTCCGAACGCGCCTACATATTGATTTTCTGGGGGTACTTGGTCCTTTCTTTTACAGGATTTACGTACTGGTCGTTCTTCAAAATGTCGGTGTAGCTTTCGATGCGAAATCAAGAAAAGGTGAACGTTATGGCTGGTTGTTAACAGCCTATCGTTCACCTTTTATTATTTATGCATTATTATTTTCTTTGGATTAACACTTTGAACAACTCACTCATCTGATCGCTTAGAAGCAGCTGACGGATAGCCCTGTTGTTGCGGGCCGCGGATCCGAATGGATCGGAGCCGTCATGCGACACCAGAAGCTCCAGAATACCATTAGAAACCAGGAATTGCCTCTGCGTCTCCAACTCCCAATTCTGCAAGCCCGCCTGAAGCCCAGAATGAATACAAGAAGAAAAATTCACATGTGCTGTTATATCTTGCTCACCGACGTTTATATAAGGATTATCATGAGCTTGATGTTTCTTATAACACATCAGTGTACCGTTCATGCGGTGAGGTCCGTACAGCTCCTCCCTTACATCACCATAATCTATCGTAACTAAGGCGCCCGGGTTCAGCCGTTCAGCCATTTTTCGAATCCATCGGTCGGCTTCAAGATTAATTTCGAAATGTTGGCGTTCCCTTGTTGGCAGCTGTTCTTGCTCAATGAAGTTCAGCAGTTCGGGTTCCAGCCGTTCATCGTACTGCTCCTGAAACTGTTCTCTCTTGCTGTCCCAGTTTACAAATATTTGCTCGAACCGACCTTGATAATAGCGAATTCGGTGGACGGGAAACGCATCCAACAATTCGTTCGAGCATACGATAGTAGGAACCGATTGGTGATGGGCAAGCCATTGCTCCGGCTCTTGAAAACGCACTTGCGGATGAAGAAGAAGGGCTTCTTGCTGCAAGGAGCGATGGAAGGAGCTGCGATCAACGATTGTATACTGGAGCTTTTCATATAATGAAAGGTCTGTTACCTTAAGATGATCTAGAATATGTAAGGATAATCGGCCAGTCCCGCCTCCCCATTCAACAATTTGCCAGTTTCCTTGATCCCATCCCTCTTCCCGGAGGAGTCGAATAAAAGTCTTCGCTAACATTTTCCCCATGAAGGAGCCTAGGGATGAACTAGTATAAAAGTCGCCTTCTTTGCCAATTTTGATTCGATCTGTATTGTAGTAACCATGCTCAGGGTCGTACAGACAAACGGCCATGAAATCATGAAATGTAATGCGTTTATCCGAGCTTCTCTCCATTAAGTCTATTAGGGTGGACATCACCCCGCTGATCATTTTTGTCATCTGCATTCCACTTCCGTTTATAGTATGTTAGACACATTTTCTTTTGCTGAGATATTTAACCATCCTATGATAGGGAGTTGTCTGAATGAAACCGCTAACGAAGCGTTTGACTGCTGTTGTCGTCGCTGGATGGAGTACACTTTTACTCGTAACTGGCTGTTCTGACAATGTTAAGATCAAAGAGGAAGTGCTAGAAGCTCTACATAAGCAGGCTGACATTTATAGCTATACATTCGCAGGGCGATCGGAACTGAAGCTGGATGATACACTCCCTCTCTCCGATTCGAATCCATTAACCGCTTCTCTTCTTCATTCCCTGACGAATAGCAATATGGAATGGTCCGGTGCAGTTAGCCTTAATCCACTCCGGATGGAATCCAAGCTCATGCTTACACCAACTGGGGGGAAGGTTATACCCGAAATTCCCGTTATCCTTAACAATAACAAATTGTATATGCAGATTCCACTGCTCAACCCGAACAATGAGTATATCTCTGTAGATTTGTCTGCCGCTGCCTCCGGCTTGGCTCTATCCTCGCAAACCTATGCAAGATGGATTGAAGGGTGGCTTACGAGTATCGAGGCTAAATGGTTCAAGCGTATGGAGGAGACCGTGGACGACAATTATCCTCACTGGGCTTCCATTGCGATTACAGAAAGCAACGCCAAGGTTCTATCCGCTTTGTTGCAAAGCAAGCTGTTGGAATGGGGCGATGAGTTGCTCAAGCAGAAGCTGATTACGAAGTCCCAAGCGGATGGGTTCAAGAATAAATGGAGTCATACAACCCTTGCTTTGCAAGCCCCTGGGTACATTCGAACCTCCGTGCGGAAGGATGGATTTCTGGAGGAACTGCAGGCCGATATTCATTTTGTGCTTTTAGAAAACGGGAAAACATCTCACGAACAAATCGTCAAGTTTAATAATAAGTGGGGACAAATCAATCAAGTACCTTCTTTCACACAAGAGGTTCCGGCTGACGCGTTACCTATTGATGAAATACTCAAAAGCTTTATGAAATAACACTCATATTGTTGTCATGAATCCACGTTCCCTTCGATACATTAAGTACGGAAAGGGCGTGGACAAAGTATGATTCAATTCTTTCGCCGGATGGGCACCGTCTTTTTGATCAGTTGTGTATTAGTGCTTGGAGGTGGGTACGCTCACGCAGAGACCGAGAAGGATCTCGGGCAAGCCGGACTTTTATTAGAAAAGGGACTTAGCCTATACGAGCTGGATCGCGAAATCATGAAGCTGCAAGAGAAAGAAGGAGAAGTGTCCCAGCAAATTAAGAGTGCGGAGCAAAGTCTTATCGAGATCAACCAGCGCATACAAGATCAGAGCAAAAGGGTAAAGCAATTGCTGCAAGCCTCTTACACAGGAGATCGTGTTCCGTTATGGTCTATGGTACTGTCGGCAAAAACATGGAAAGACGCCTTATATGTATTCGAGCAAATGCAGATCGTAACCGAACGTGACCGCGCAACGCTTGAGCGTTATGTTCAAGTATTCCGAGCAAAAACGGAACTGAATGATAGGCTCGAGCAATCCAGAAAAGACTTTCAAACCATTCGATCCCGTTACGAAGATCAGCGAAGACAAATCCTTGCACTTCAGGACGAAGTCGCCCGTAAGCTTGCTTCCTTACCTAACAAGGATAGTGTGACCCAGCAAATGCTGGAGTTAAACAAGAGCTGGGAGACCAAGGGACGGCCGTTGTTCAAGCAATATTTTGCTGAACTTGCCAGAACTATGCAGAAGCTCCCTGACCTAATAGCCGCAACTCCTAATGCTTTAACTATGAAGGGCTTTACTTATACTTTCCAGATTCGGGATAGTGAATTGAATGCGTTCATTCATGCACAGAGCTCAGCTCTTCAGCAGCTAAACTTCTCATTTGAGGATGGAATTATTACAGCCATTGGGAAACAAGGGGAGTTGACCTTAAAAATAAAAGGCGTTTATGAGCTTGAATTAAAGCCCAAAAACGCCATTCGATTTCACTTGAGTGAGATAACATATAACGGGATAAAGCTCCCGGAGTCCACTGCGCAGTCGTTCGCGAAAGAACATGATCTAAGCTTTTACCCAAGCAAGATCGCTTCATTTCTACAAGCCTCAGAGCTGAAGGTCAAAGATCGAACCTTGACGGTCACATTAAAATTAGGGCTCTAGCTTAATTCTTAGGGGCCGAGCTTGGTACAGGTGCTGCTGATGGGAGTTGATTGGATGAACCTGCCGCAGCAGTGTTAGATGCTGCTCCCGAGACGGCTCCGCCTCCCCACTGCAGTTCTATTTGCTCAGAGAACATCTTCCAACTGATCTCGCCTTTCCTCAATCGGTCCAAGCCGGTCTCTAATTGCTGCAGCTGTCTATTGTATACCGGACTTTTCACTGTTGCTTCATCTTTGTCAAGAAAAGCAGCTACACTTTGTACAGATGTGTCATTCTTGATTCCGCCTACAAGATAACTGTTCGTTGTGGAAGGAAGCTTGTAGCCTTCAATCCAGAATTTCAAATTAGAGGCCGTATTGGTCAGATCTTTAATCCATTCAAAAGCTTCCTGAGGAAAATCCGAGCGGGAGGAGATCGAGAAGCTGCGCCCGTTTAACCAAGAGCTCTTCCAGATCGCTTCACCCTTAGGAAAAGGCAAACCAGTCATGATGAGACCTTCTCTGTCTTTGCCATATAGCTTATATTCCGACAGGGTCGTTAGCATCCCAGACATGCGGCCCTGCTGGAGTAGATCCCATGGCTTCCATGTAGGAGTGGATATAGAAGGAAATGACTTAACGAGCCACTTTGTATCCTCCTTCCCGGTATCCCGAGGGGCTGCAAGCAACGCGTCAAACGCCTTGGTCACGGCTGGCTCTGTCAATTTCAACGGGGCTGTCTTCCCTTGAGCCTTGGCCCCGCCAAGTGACTTGGCAAGTGACAAGAATGCGACCGGGTCTTCAAAATCTATGTATATGCCGTATTTGCCTTCATCCGGCTTGGAAGAGCTGGTATGCAGCGATATTAACTCCTCAGCCTGTGCAGGCGGCTTTTCAAATCCATGCTCTGCCAACCTCTTCGCACTGTAGACCATTAAATAAGTATCTACATCCTTTGGCACACCCCACGTATACCCGTTCCATTTCACTTGACTGACCGCCTGCTCCATCTGCAGAGCAATGAGTTCGCTTGTCAGGAACGAGTCGACCGGCAACAAGTAACCAAGCGCAGCAAATTCAGTCACCCAATTGTTATCGAGCAGCATAATGTCGGGGGCCTCACCAAGCTGGGATGCTTTTTTCCACTTCGTGTATGCCTCATTTTGATTAGGAATATTTTCAAGATTTATGGATAGGTCAGTATGAATAGATTGGTGCTGTTGCCGAAGCTGCTTAAGAACGGCGAATTCTTTTTCATCCATAGAGACTTGTACCGTAATTTCTTTTACGCCGGGTCGTAGCTCCGGTATCGGTTCATCAGAATTACGGCCTTGTGCTGGATCTGCTACTAGAATACGGTTATTGAAAACGTTACCAGTTAAGAATAGCACAATAACGGATACACACAGGATTGAGGCAATCATCAGCCATCGTCTGTCGCGCAATTCGGTTCGCACTCCTTTGGCCTAGCTAGTTCTAAAGTCTTAAATAACATTTCTATGATATATGAAAATTGTGCATTCGTGAACTATAATTTATAGTAGAACCAAATAAATTCGCGTACGCGAAAAAATAGTGGAGGTCCAGATGCACAAAATCGCCATTGAAATGCAATTACCAGAAGGAAAAAGACCAGGCTACTATTCACAGGTTGTGAAAGCATTGGCCGATGTCCCTCTATTCGATAGGGATAAAGAAACGTTAATCGTGTCCGATGAATCCGGGCGAGAAGCAGTTGCCCAGCTCATGCAGCATTATAAATTTGAGTATGAAGAATTGGACTTGCTCCTGCTTCCGGATGATGCAGTGACTTATGCTGCATACGATGACTACGGCTTCGAGAGCCGCAGTGGGAATCGCTATTTATACCAACACCTAATAAGCTTGTTCCAATTCAGTCGCGCAGATGAGCACAAAGAACTAGAACAAGCTCTATTACAGATGGAAGAACATCTTATTGCACAATTTGAGGGCAACGATGCAGAATGTTATGCCGTCGACCAGACGTTCAAGCCCCTAATGGAAGGCATCGCAAAAGCATACCGCTGCAGCTTGATATGGTTGGATTCCATAGAATAAGGCGGTTATAACCATTTTCTTAGAAAAGCCATTGCTTCCTCACGCATTGCGGCTGTCTCTTCATGGCCGACATCATAACGACTCATATGCCAGGCTTCAGCTGCCTCTTGCTTCTCATATACACTACGCAGGGCCTTGTCTATCCGATCTAACCCGTCCGTCGGGGTTAGCTTATCTAGATTGCCAGCCAGGCTCAGGTGAGGTCTCGGGGCGATTAAAGACTGAATGTCAGAGGCTGTGAAATGGGTTAACAGATCAGGAACATAATAGTATATGCCATGACCGTCCAACCCCTCGCTCTCGATCAGAGCTTGATAATCAGTCATGCAGCATAGATCAACGGTCACCTTCACTCTTGGATCAAGTGCTGCTAACCAGCAAGCGTGAGTGCTTCCCATTGACATACCAAGTGTACCGATTCTTGAAGAGTCCACATCTGGACGGCTGACCGCATAATCCAGAGCCCGCAAGCTGTCGTAGACCATCATCCCGAGCATAGAGCGGCCGTGCCACAGCATTTCTTTGAAGACGGAGGATTCTGAACGCCCGCTGCGTTCTCCGAATATCCAGCTATCAATGGCTAACACGGAATACCCGGCATCCGTCAAAGTTTCTCCGTAATAAGGCTCTAGCAAATAAGGAGCCCCTGCGAACAACTCCTCCTTTCCTACCGAGTAGCGACCTCCATGGGAGTGATGATAAATAATTAGAGGCGCCTTCTCAGCTTGTTGATTCTTACTGCGCAAGAAGTATGCGGGAACGCGCTCGATTCCGTTCAAATCCAGATATAAGTGCTCTACTAGACAAGTGGGCCGCTCTTCAACCGCCACTAGTTCTTCATGTATCGGTTTCGTCCGATCAGGTAATCTTCCTAGTAATTGATAAAGCTGCTCTCTTCTGCTTGCATTCTCTTGGGCCTCTAGCATGAGTATTCCTCCTTAAGCATTTGTGAAACAAATGCACTTCGTAAGCATAAACTTAGCATTTTGTGAATTAAATGCACTTCGTAAGATAGGCCTTAATTGCAATCGTTATAGTCGGGCACCCGAGTATGGACATTATTGCGATAATCACTTGGAGTACAGCCATGCCACTTCTTAAATTGCTTGGAGAAATATAAAGAGTCCGGATATCCAACAGAAGATGCTACCTGCTCGATCGTCAACTCCTCTAGTAAAAGGAGCTTGGCGCGATCCATTCGAATTTTGAGCAAGAAATGCATGGGAGACACTCCCGTATATTGTTTGAAAATTTTCGATAAATGTGTTCTATGGTACCCGAGTGAGTGCGCAATCTCCTGAATAGAGATGGGCTGAGCATACTGCAGCGTCAACCAACGTATTGTGCGTTCCACCTGCTCCTCAATTGGATTATGGGTTGTTTTACCTGCGGTTACCGGTGTTTGTCCTTCCTTTACATAACCCGCGAGTGTCATTCGCATCAACCCACCGCTTTCCAGATCACAGCTCGCATCCGCTTTGCCCAACACGGTATGCAGCCTGCGGAATAGAGCCGCTGTTCGTCGAGAATTGACTGGATTGACAACCGGATGATACTGGGATATACCGAGCCCGCTCAACAGCTGATCTGCGATCGTCCCTTTAAAAGCAATCCAGCTGTAGCTCCAAGGGTCTTCCTTATCGGATTCATAGCGAATCAGTTCCCCTGGAAATATAACAAAGCTCTGACCTGCTCGAATGTCATATTGGCTGCCCATGCACTGGAAAGTCCCCTTACCGCTCAGCACATGGTGAATCAGGTAATAGTCACGCACCTGCGGTCCTACTTGATGGGATGGAGCCGTCTGCTCATGACCTGCGAACAGAACAACAAGCTCTCCTTTACCTGGAAAGGGGTGGATGGCTACGTTATATGTTGGTGAACTCACGATTAAGTCGGTCCCTTCATTCGTAATATGTACAGGTCTATCGTATCAAAAAAACTACATTTGTCCATATCCTCATCGCATTATTCCATAGTTTCACCTAATCAACTACGAGTATAGTAGAAAGCGAAAGAACTAAATATAGGGAGTGAATGACCTTATGTCTAAAATAACGTTTCTAGGCGCCGGCAGCTCAGTTTTTGCTAAAAATGTGTTAGGCGATTGCATGATGACACCTGCCCTGCAACATTTCGAAATTGCTCTGTTCGATATTGATCCAGTAAGACTCAGCGATTCCGAGCAGATGCTTCTTAATTTAAAAGCAACATCTGGGAGTACTTGCAGCATCAAATCTTATAGTGATCGAAAAGAAGCCCTGCGCGGGGCCAAGTTTGTTGTAAATGCAATCCAAGTCGGCGGCTACGATCCTTGTACGATTACAGACTTCGAAATCCCGAAGAAATTCGGTCTTCGCCAGACGATTGCCGATACGATTGGAATAGGCGGGATTTTCCGTAACCTGCGTACGATTCCAGTAGTTCTTGATTTCGCTCGCGATATTCAAGAAGTGTGTCCTGATGCTTTATTCCTCAACTATACGAACCCTATGGCCGTTCTAACGAATGTTCTCAACACGGATGGCGGAGTCAAGACGGTCGGTCTTTGTCACAGTGTTCAAGTATGTGTCCCTCATCTGTTCAAAAACTTGGATATTGATACAACCGGCGTAATAGCTAAAATTGCTGGTATTAATCACATGGCATGGCTGTTAGAAGTCACCAAGGATGGTGTCGATCTATATCCAGAAATCAAACGACGCGCAATCGAGAAACAGAAAGAAAAGCATAAAGATATGGTGCGTCTCGAGCTAATGCTGAAATTCGGCTATTATGTGACCGAGTCTTCCGAGCATAATGCTGAATACCACCCTTACTTCATCAAACGGAACTATCCAGAATTGATCGAGCGCTTCAATATCCCATTGGATGAATATCCTCGCCGTTGTATTAATCAGATCGAGAGATGGAAAACGATGCGCGAAGAGATTGTGAACAATCGTGAGCTGGAACACCAAAGATCGCATGAATATGCCTCTCGAATTATGGAAGCGATTGAAACGAACGTGCCTTTCAAAATCGGAGGCAATGTCATGAACACAGGCCTCATTACGAATCTTCCAAAGGAAGCCTGTGTGGAAGTTCCTTGCTTCGTTGATTCTAATGGTGTTACACCTACTTACGTAGGAGATTTGCCGCCGCAGCTGGCTGCCCTGAATCGCACAAACATCAATACGCAATTACTTACGATAGAAGCGGCCCGCACATTAAAGAAAGAACATATTTATCATGCAGCCTTGTTGGATCCGCATACAGCAGCCGAATTGTCGATGGATGATATCGTGGCTATGTGTGATGCGATGATCGAAGCTCATGGAGATTGGCTTCCGAAGTTCAAGTAAGACTAATCAAACAACCCTGCAAGCGCGTATAAGCGCTCTGCAGGGTTGTTTGGCGTCTATAGTACTTATTCCTTCTCCTCGGTGCTGAGCAGCTCTACAATGAGCAGGAGATTGCGGAGGATGTGGTAAGGATCCTTTACTGGCAGAGCGACCACCTTCGTTAACGGTTCCCCTGCCCGATCACGGATCTGAATCCATTCACCTATTGCACGATCCGGATGCGGGAACGTCGCAAAAGTATAGGCATGTGTCTTCTCATACAACGTTGTTAGTTCCTGATCACCAGTAATCTCATAGGCGAGCAATAATGTATATAACGCTTCGGAATGAGGCCACCAAAGCTTCGTCTCCGGTGTCTCAATAATATTGCGCTCGAAGCTATTACCACCTAGTTCACGCCCTTGCGGAGAACCTCCGTCGCGATCAACATAATGCAATAAGCCTCCATATTTGTCATCCCAGCCTAGCTCGAACGCTTTCTTGGTCACATGCACCGCTTTCTCAATCGCAGTCATGTTGCCAACCCGCTTAGCTTCGGTCATGACGAACCACATGCACTCAATCGTATGCCCAGGATTGAGGTGGCGGGCCATTACGGTATCTGCCAGATGTTCATCAACCGCAATGAGCTCTGATACTGTATGATCCGGTTGCGCGAATACCGTCAAAATGCGATTCAGATAAGCTTCTGTATGTCCGCGTACCTCTTGTTCTCTCGGATGTTGTAACGCGGCTAACGCCTCTGCCAGCTCCTGAGAGACATTCAACATAATCATGGAGAAGCTGTGCGCTTCCAGGCCTGGCACAGTCGGATACGGCTCGCTGCGCTGCGTGCCGGAAGCCAATCGGTTCCGGATCGAATCGTATAGCTGCAATGCCCACTCCAAGGAGTCCGCATCCATGCTGACGCGAGCGTATTCCCCGCAGCCCAGCACTACGAAACAATCAGCGAAGAAGCTAGTATCGTATCCCATTCCAGTGATGGGCTCCTTAGGCGTTCCGTCCTCAGAGAGCAGGAATGCGCAATTGCCGTTATCTAACAAGGCATGGTTGCGTAAGAACTGAACCGCCTGCCCCGCCTGTCGCAGATAAACATCTGCGTCTCCATCCAGCAAACCTCTCTTGCAGCATTCTGCAAGCCTGGCCCACAGCCATACGTAACGTCCTTGGGACCAAGTGTATTTGTCACGGCTGACTTGTGTACTTCCATCATTCGAATAACAGGTGAAAATGCCGCCATGCTGTTCATCAACCGCTTTTTGCCAGAATGGCAACAATTGATGATGAATGTGATGTTTGTAAAAGTGTAATAGCTCTGTTCGGTTGTGTGTCGACAGCATGTACTTGAATCCCCCATTGTGTGCTTGTTTGATTACAACAAATCTGCGGCCAATTGCGCCAAGTGGGAGCGCTCTCCCCGTTCCAGATTGATATGTCCGCTTAATCCCTGGCTCTTGAAGCGTTCCACCACATAGGTAAGTCCGTTGCTCGAAGAGTCCAGATAAGGATGATCGATCTGCTCTGGGTCCCCCACTAATACAATTTTACTGCCTTCTCCAACTCGAGAGACAATTGTCTTCACCTCATGCTTCGATAAGTTCTGCGCCTCATCAATAATGATGAATTGCCCTGGAATAGAGCGGCCGCGAATATAGGTGAGCGCTTCAACCTGAATGCTGCCCATCCCAGCTAATATTTTCTCGATATCTCCTGGTTTCTTTGTATCGAACAAGAACTCCAGATTATCATAGATGGGCTGCATCCAAGGACGAAGCTTCTCATCTTTCTCACCAGGCAAGTAGCCGATATCTTTGCCCATGGGGACAACTGGCCTAGCGATTAATAATTTCTTATATTTATGTTCGTCTTCAATCTTCATAAGTCCTGCTGCCAGCGTTAGCAGAGTTTTCCCAGTGCCGGCCTTACCTGTCAAGGTTACTAATGGAATGTCATCGTTAAGCAGCAGCTCGAGCGCCATCCTTTGTTGAACGTTACGCGCCCCGATTCCCCAGATTGGTTCGTTACTTAGGTACAACGGTTCTAGCTTCTTAACATCACTATTCACTTTGAGCAAGGCTGACTTCGAGGTCCCAAGCTCATCCTTCAGAATAATGAATTCATGCGGATGCAAGGCATAGGGAAGATTTAAGCTGGATACGGGTAAAAATCTGGCATTATAAAAGTTGTCTATGATGCCTGGATGCACATGAATGGTCAAGTACCCCGGATACATATCATTCAAGGATACAATGCGATCGGTTAAATAATCTTCCGCATTAAGGCCAAGCACATCCGCTTTTATTCTGACAAGAGTATCTTTGCTGACAAGCGTCACCGGCCTTGGATTCTCTTTGCTTTGCTCCTCCTGATGGTAATTAAGCGCAACCGCCAATATACGGTTGTCGTTCGTAATCTCACCGAATACCTCCTGCATTCTCATGAAGCTGCGATGATTCAGCTCTACTTTTACACTGCCCCCCTGGTCTAGCTCAATTCCGTCATGCAGCCGCCCTTTTTCCCTTAATCCATCCATCAAACGGGACACATACCGAGCGTTGCGGCCAATTTCGTCCGCATTCCGTTTCTTTGTATCAATCTCTTCCAACACAATCGCAGGGATGATGACCTCGTTATCCTCAAAGGCAAAAATGGCATTTGGATCTTGGAGCAGCACATTCGTGTCCAATACATAGATTTTTCTCATTTGAGTTTCCTCCCTGGCCTGGTGTCTGCAATCGTACATATTTGCTTATGAAGCGGACAAACTAACGGTGACGAATAAGGAAAAGACAGGAGAGCGATCAGCGATGCGATATTGGATTATCATGGTGCTGTTGTTGTCTGTACTCACAGGCTGCGGGAACAACAACAAACAATCAACTCCCTCAGAGGATTGGGCGAACAATGCTCCAGATAACAGAACAGGGCAAGTTAAAGTTCAACAAACCGTTCCAGAGAAGCCGCCTATTACGAATAAACGAGAAGTTAGGGAGCGCTTGGAGGCTCTTGCAGCCAGTGTTCCTCAGGTGCAAGACGTCAAATGCGTCGTGCTGGGAAACACAGCCATCGTAGGTATTACAGTAGATCCTAAGCTCGATCGGTCCAGGGTGGATGTGATCAAATATTCGGTGGCAGAAGCGCTGCGGAAGGATCCATACGGCGTTCACGCCTTCGTAACAGCAGACTTAGGTCTGAATGGACGTATTGCTGAGATGCGCGAAGACATTAATCGCGGTCGACCCATTGCAGGTTTTGCAGAAGAAGTAGCGGATATTCTCGGAAGGATCGTTCCTCAGATCCCCAAAGACATTACTCCGCAAAATAATACACCTGCAGAATCGGAAGACCGTCAGAAGCTGAACAACAAAGAGATGTAGGACAACCCTTATAAAGACACAAAAAGCCTAGTCCACTGGATCTAGGCTTTTTTCATGGCGTCAAACACTTGTCCGTCTAACTTATCGGCAGCGCGTTTGTCGTATGTTTTCTCATATTCAGGTTGTACGGATATGCGTGAACCATAAAACATTACATCACGAACCGCTTCGATGTCCAAATCCAAGCAAGTCAGCTTGAACGGAACACCTTCAAGGGCGTCAATTACAACATGAACCCTTCCGGAGATCGCATAGATTGATCCTCCAGCAAACACAGATATCGATACCAGCGGATTGTTCTTCACATTCGTTACAATGCGGGAACGTTGATCCACTGCAAACCGAATCTTTCCGTCGGATACAGCATGTACCCACGAAATGGCATTCTGGCTTGGCACCCCTGTCTCTGCATCGATCGTGCTGAGCAGTGCCAGCTTCTCTTCACTGAAATGGTTCATTAATTGCTCCGACAAAGCGGTAACCGGTTCGGCCATACATTCATCCTCCTGATAGTCATGACGGAGTATAAGCAACGAATTGCTTAGTTCCATTATACCACATCGAGCGGTCCAGCAACCATAGACCGCCACTTTCCTTTACTCTCACTGGATAACTAGCCCAGTAACGAGATCACTGACGTTCGGAAAGTGTTAATTTCAGAGCGGTCTGCGCAGCTTTAATATCTTCATTCTTCAAGATGATGTATGGGCTCTGCCAATCACCTTCGAGATGAATATAATTTATCTTATCGCGATCGATCCCGATATATGTCCCAATAAACGTTTTGATTTGGGCGCTAGGAATATCTGTCTTCATATTGTTGCCCATCGCCTCAATCACCTGACCCAGCTTGAGAACACCCTCTATGGATTTCAGACTTCCAATCATCTTGTCAATAACTTGCTGCTGGCGCTCATTGCGCACCATATCGTTAGATTCTGCCGTGCCGCAGTTAGACTTGCGGTAACGCACAAAATCTAATGTTTTCTCTCCATTAAGCTCCTGGACACCTTTTTTAAGCTTAATATTCGTTCCATCCGCATGATCGGTGTAACACATATCCATATCAACATCAATCGTAAGACCGCCTAGCTTGTCTATGACCTGCTCGAATCCTTTGAAGTCGATCTTCGATACATAATCAATTTTTATATTAAGAAACCGACCAAACAAATCTTTCGTTTTTGCATCTGCCGTCTTCTTATCCGCTGCCATGAAATTTGCATAAAACGCATTAGCTTTGTTCGTTTTTACACCAGACAGCTTAATCTGGGTATCTCTCGGGATGGAAAGTACAGTTGCGGATTTCGTCTCCGGATTCAGGGAAGCAACCATGATTACATCTGTATTCAAGCTTCCCGTCTCTGCACGTGTGTCTGTACCAAGCAGGAGAACGGTGAGCGGCTTCTTCTTAGCTGATTGCTCTGGGATAACAGGAGTATCGGTGCCGACACTTTCAATGGCATTGTTGATTTGTATATATAAGTACCCTGCATAACTAAGACCCGCTAATAAAACAATCGAGAACAAAGTAAGAAATGTTTTCAACAGCCATCTTGATTTCCGATTTGATTTTCTTGAAGTTTTTCTTGGAGTAAGTGTTGTTGATTCAGATTGTGCAGGGGGCATGTGAGTTCCCCTTCCCTTATTCATTATATTTGGGGTTCGAACTTATTTCCTGCAGCAGTTGCTCCGCAAGTTCACGGTCGAATCGTTCTTGTGCTGCAGCTCCGTCTAATTCATAACGAACAGTAATGCTTGTACTATCCATACTGTCAACCATAAAATTAGTTATCCGGTGATCATCCCGCAGGATTTCCTCGAAGAACCTCAATGTCTCTTCAGCAGCCCCGTCATCCGGGCGCTCCTCAGAAACAATTTTCATCTGTAACCAATTGTAGAGTGCGTCTCTTTGCTTCATATCAACTGATCCTCCTGAATGAGTATGACGTGTTTTCCTTGACGCATCCAGCCTTGCATCGCACGAAGCCATATTTGTTGCTCAGCTGACTTTAATGGACCCATTGCATCAATCAGCTGGCTAGCTTCAGCCTGCGGCAGGAGCCGCGCGATGAACGCATTTGCACATGAAGAAAGCGCGAGGGAGGGCGTATCAAAGCGGATCTCCTTGTTCTCAGCCAATGAAAAAGGAACCTTCCCCATTCCACAACGCTCCGCTTTGTCAGCGAAAAGATCGGATTCGGTCGGTTCCCCGAGCAGCACATTTGCCTTGAACATCATTAACAACCGGGGATGAATCCGTCTTAGCTCGCTGCGAAAAGAATCCAGCTCCGCACTCGGAAAACACGGAATTCGTCCAGCTCCTAATACGAATGGCTCCAGACCATTTATTGGACACAACCACATCATGTTCATGGATTCCCACCCCGCCCTCTCAACAACATGTCCGACACCCGGCGAGCAGGAAAGGAAAGTAGATTACTTCTTTTGTCTGCTTTCTACCCAATAACGGATCCGAACCATAAACATCAGTGCTACTGCTACACCTAGACAAAGTACGATAGGCAGCTCCAAGTCAACTTGGAACAACAGTAGAATGAATGCTCCTACTCCCATCATTATGTATACAATGGCTGCTTTCAGTACTGGGAGTTTACGCGTGCGGAAAACCTTATTATAAATGTATACGAGAAATACGTAGATAATCAAATAAGTGACCCACAAATGTTCGGCTAGCCAGTTCTGCATAGATCATCGGCCTCCCTGCCAATAGGGCCGCAAAAGGCCGATCAGCATCGGCCTATGCGACTTTTCTCTATATGTTGTTACATGAATTATACGTTCGCTTCTGCTACTTTACGGTTCTTCTCGGCACGTTCACGCTCACTCTTGTTGAGAATTTTTTTGCGTAGACGAATCGATTTTGGAGTCACTTCGCAAAACTCATCATCATTCAAGTATTCAAGCGCTTGTTCCAAGGAATAAGAACGAGGTGTTTTAATCTTAACAGTGTCGTCTTTACTCGAAGCACGCATGTTCGTAAGCGGCTTTTCTTTACAGATGTTAACTACGATGTCATTGTCACGCGTGTGCTCGCCAACGACCATCCCTTCGTATACTTCTGTACCAGGACTGATAAACAAAATGCCGCGGTCTTCAATCGACAATATACCGTATGCTCGTGCAGTACCGGTCTCCATGGATACAAGTACACCTGTGTGACGACCTCCAACTCCGGCTCCCGCATAAGGACCGTAGCTATCAAAAGCATGGTTCATTACTCCATAGCCGCGTGTCAATGTAAGGAAATAGGTGCTGTAACCAATCAGCCCGCGCGCAGGAATAAGGAACTCTAGACGAACTTGACCTGTTCCGTTATTCGTCATATTGAGCATTTCAGCTTTGCGCGTACCGAGACTCTCCATAACAGCGCCCATGCTATCTTCTGGAATGTCGATCAGAAGACGCTCAAGCGGCTCAGACTTCACGCCGTCAATATCTTTAATAATGACCTCAGGCTTAGACACTTGCAACTCAAAGCCTTCACGTCTCATGTTCTCGATTAAAATACCTAGGTGCAATTCACCCCGACCGGATACGATGAATGCATCTGGACTGTCTGTCTCTTCCACACGTAAGCTTACATCCGTCTCGATTTCCTTGAAAAGACGTTCACGAAGTTTACGGGATGTAACCCATTTGCCTTCTTTTCCTGCGAACGGACTGTTATTGACCAGGAAAGTCATTTGGAGCGTTGGCTCATCAATCTTCAATACTGGAAGAGCTTCCGGATTCGACGGATCGGCAATGGTCTCACCGATATTAATTTCCTTAATACCTGCAATTGCAATGATGTCTCCTGCACCCGCTTCTTCAATCTCCACACGCTTCAAGCCTTGGAAACCGAATAGTTTCTCGATGCGTCCTTGCTTAGTTGCGCCTTCACGAGTCATTACGGCTACTGTCTGACCTTGACGGATAATACCTCGATTCACACGGCCGATACCGATCCGACCCAGATATTCATTGTAGTCCATTAAAGTTACCAGAAATTGAAGCGGCTGCTCAGCATCTTCTGTAGGATGAGGAATATGGCTGACAATCATTTGGTAGAGAGCTTCCATGTTCTCATCTTGTTGTTCAGGGTCATTGCTTGCCGTACCATTAAGAGCAGAAGCATATACGACAGGGAAATCTAATTGCTCATCATTCGCCCCCAGTTCGATAAATAGCTCTAACACTTCATCAACTACTTCAGCAGGACGTGCATTCGGTCTGTCAATCTTGTTCAATACAACAATCGGAGTCAAGTTCTGCTCCAATGCTTTTCTTAGCACGAACTTAGTTTGCGGCATACAGCCTTCGAAAGCATCTACAACTAGCAAGACGCCGTCAACCATCTTCATAATACGTTCAACTTCTCCACCGAAATCGGCGTGGCCCGGAGTATCCACGATGTTAATTAAATAATCTTTATAATTAATGGCCGTGTTTTTAGCGAGGATCGTAATCCCGCGCTCACGTTCCAAATCATTGGAATCCATTGCACGTTCTTGGATTTGTTCATTCTCCCGGTAAGTACCGGACTGTTGGAGCAATTTGTCTACTAATGTCGTTTTGCCATGGTCAACGTGCGCGATGATGGCGATGTTGCGAAGTTTATCTCTGGAATGCATAAATTCAATCCTCTCAAAATGTTGTTTTGTCTATATGAGTGGTGCATTTGCTTCATAAAAGAAAGCGCCGGACGACGCGCCGACGCTTGACACACTTCAATTATTGTACTCCTTTTTTCGACATTACGCAAGTAAAGCCTCGGTTGCTTATCACCAGGAGCGTCGCGGCTTCATGATGAGAAAGGCTCCTCCAATAATCAGGATAGCAGCAATAATGTAGATCCCTACTGTAAACATAATCATCATGCCGAAGAACAATGCGGATAAAATGGCTAAAATAATGGAGGCGGTCAAAGCCGCTCTTGGTTTGCTATTGTCGAATAAGTAGAATTCGTAAAGCCCTACGGAGACGGCAAAGATGAATCCTGGCCACAAATACTCCATTGCTGACCACCCAACCAAATTACAGAAAAAGAAAAGTGTCGATATCACAACTAGAATCCCGCCTGGAATAAGAACAGCAGGAGGCAGCATCCTTCCAAAATACAGCATATGCAGTAAAATACCGGGAATAAGAATGAACACCGGCCACAATAATCCCCAAATGAAGCCGAAAAAACCAATTCTGCCTAGCAATAACAGGATCCCCACCGCTACAATGATGATACCAATGGAGTACCGATTATTAGTCAATTGCGTCCCCTCCCGAATAGCGTCGCACCCTACCGAATGCGACATAATTAGCTTTATTTTATCGAAAAGAGACAAAAAATGCTAGAGGGTGCATTTCGTAGAAAATAGATAACTCCTAAACCGTTGATATCCTTGATTTCCATTTCTTGATTAATCCTGCTGCAATCACAACAATAGTAGTAAGGATCGGCAGAAGGAAATGGAACATTTCAATATCGTGTAACACATAATGGTCCACCTTTTGATCACCTACGAACATTTCACCGGCCGTATAGCCCAGTATACCCGCTCCCAAATAAACGAATATAGGATAATTGTGAAGGAGCTTCATGACGAGGGTACTTCCCCAGACGATAATCGGGATACTAAGTCCAATCCCGAGGATAATGACAGTAATATCTCCTTCTGCTTTGGCAGCAATGGCAAGCACATTATCAAGACTCATGACTAAATCTGCGATAATAATCGTCCAAACCGCTTTACCTAAAGAACTCGCCTCTTTCACCTTGGCCGTTCCTTCATCTTCAATTAACAGCTTGATCGCGATATATAGTAACAGAATGGAGCCTAATGCCTGAATATACGGCACTTTCAATAAAACAACCGCAACAACGGTAAGGATCAGTCTGAGAGCAACAGCACCGAATGCTCCCCACCAAATTGCTTTTTTCCTTTGCTCGATTGGCAGGTTTTTACTAGCAAGAGCAATAACTACAGCATTATCACCGCTTAGTACAATATTGATTAACATAATTTGCAAGAACAGCATGAACCATTCCATGACCTGTGCGCCTCCTAAATAATAGAATGAATTTAGAACAATCGATCTATTTCTTCCTCTGCCTCGGGGGCCATATATCGGGTCTCCGTTTGGGCGATAGCGGACAAAATGGCTTCTGGGAGCCAATCCATCTTTTGCTCCTGCCTCTCCACTACTGTGAGATTCGGATTGGTTGAAGGAGATTTCGGCACGAATAAAGTACAGCAATCTTCATAGGGAAGAATGGATATTGGAAAAGTGCCTATTTGCTCGGCTAGCTTCGTGATCTCTGACTTGTCCATCGTAATGAGAGGTCTCAAGATCGGGATACTTACATCTTTGCCAATTACATGAATACTCGGCAGTGTTTGACTGGCAACTTGACCGAGGCTTTCGCCAGTCACAATCGCTAATGCGTTTTGTCGTTCCGCCAATTGCTCGGTTATACGGAACATGGCTCGACGCATGAGTGTAATTAGTAAATTCTCATGGCATTCCTGCTTTAGTCGGGTTTGAATATCTGTGAAAGGAACAAGATGCAGAGTTATTTTTCCTGCATATTGAGCTAGAACTCGAGTCAACTCGATTACCTTATCTGTGGCTCTCTCGCTGGTAAACGGATAGCTGTGGAAATGCACAGCCTCTATCCTCAGGCCTTTGCGCATAGCCAGCCAACCTGCCACTGGACTATCAATTCCGCCAGACAGCAGGAGCATTGCTCTGCCATTCGTGCCAAGCGGGAAACCCCCAGGCCCTGGAAAAACCTCCGAGAATACTAACGTCTCCTTGTCCCGAATTTCGACGCGAATATCCAACTCGGGGTTGTGTACATCCACTTTCAATCCGCTAATGCTCTCCAGGATAGCTCCGCCTAGCAATCGATTTAGCTCATAGGTGTCAAGGGGGAAGTCTTTATTGACTCGTCTGACACTTACTTTGAACGTTTCGGGCTTGACTCTTAAGCTGTTCATGGACTCCAGAACGGCCAGTTTAATCTCATCCATATCTAAGCCGCAACGAATGGCTGGACTGAAGGAGTGAAGCCCGAACACCTTCGATAACTCTGCAGCGATTGGTTCAAATGCGTATTCTCCCAGGTCTATGTACACTCGGCCGAATTCCTGGCGTACGGTTACAGACGGGTATGGCTGAAGCAGGCGTTTCAGCTGCTGCATAACTTGAGATTCGAAACGATAGCGATTCCTGCCTTTTAATGTAAGCTCTCCTAGACGGAGAAGGATTAGATCTCTGTTCACTATAACTTGGCCAACTCCTCTATGACTCGGTTCAACACAGTCGCAAGCTGATCCACCTCTTCAACCTGTTGGTCTGCTGAAAAACTAATTCTGATTCCGCTTGCAGCTCGATCCGGGTCCATTCCCATCGACAGCAGCACCCTGCTCGGTTCAACCTCGCCAGAAGCGCAGGCTGATTTGCTCGAGATGAAGAAATGTTCTTTTTCCAGTGCATGTACAATTACTTCAGATCTCAATCCTGGAGCCGTAAAATGCAATATATGAGGCGCCATTCTCTCATCCGATTCATGCCCGCTTATCCGAATAGATGGATTGTCGGCCAGTCGGTTCAATAACCGGCTTCGCAACTTGAGCATATGGGCGGACGCTGCTGCTCTTCCTTCCGTACTCATACGTACTGCTTTAGCCATTCCGACTATTGCAGGAACATTCTCAGTCCCAGAGCGTAATCCGTGTTCCTGTCCTCCCCCCGCTAGGAGCGGCTGCAGGCGAATCCCGTCACGCACATACAGAAAGCCGATGCCTTTGGGGCCGCGAAGCTTATGTGCCGATACAGACAACAGATCGATTCCCCATTCACCAGGCCAAACAGGTATTTTGGAGAAGCCTTGAACGGCATCAACATGGAATACAATGCGCGGATACAGCTTCAGGAGATTACCGATTTCACGAATAGGTTGGATGGCTCCCATTTCATTGTTCACCTGCATGATGCTTACTAAACAAGTATCTTTCCTGATCGCATTTTGTACATCTTCAACTAGTATACATCCGTTGGCATCCGGCTTCAGAAATGTTACTTCGAACCCTAATTTCTGCAATTGCTTGCAGGGCTCGAAGACAGACGAATGCTCCAACTCCGTAGAGACTATATGCTTGCCCCTCCCTGAATATTCAAAAGCAGCGCCTTTTACAGCCAAATTATTGCTCTCAGTCCCGCCGGAAGTGAATACAATCTCACTTGGTTGAGCTTGCAGAGATTTGGCAATAACCGCTCTCGCCTTGGACACCAGCCGCTCTGCCTCTAAGCCTGCGCCATGGATAGACGACGGGTTACCGAAGTAAGCCTGCATAACCTCCATCATTGATTGCGTAACTTCAGCATAAGGAGGTGTTGTGGCACAGTGATCAAAGTAATAGGTGTACACAAGGAAGCCTCCTTCATCATTATTTGGGACAAAAAACAAAAGACGATCAAGTTCGCCCTCGACAGCTGAATGAGGCGAACCATGACCGTAGCTCATGTCTTATCGTACAATCCATCCAATAAGGCATAACTAATCAAAGCGGAAGTCCATTCTTATTGCGGTTGGATAAAATATTTGCAACATACTTCTGCGTTTCCATTGGAAGCTGATTCATCTTCGACTTCAGTTGTTCATCTGTTCGAATCCCTAGTGAGTCGACTCTTCCAGGACCTGCGTTATAAGCAGCAAGCGCTACAGCTTCATTCCCATTATAGCGTTGCAGCAGAGAGGCCAAATAACGAGTTCCGCCGAACACATTCTGTGTCGGGTCGAATGAATCCGTTACTCCAAGCTGTTTGGCTGTTCCGTCCATTAGCTGCATAAGACCTTTGGCGCCTGCTGAGGAAACTACACTGGATCTGTACCCGGATTCTGCCTTGATGACGGAATGGATCAGCTCGGCATCCACCCCATACAGGAGGGAAGCTTGTTGAACGATGTCATCATAGGAGCTTGCGGAGCTATGTGTAATCGCAGGAGGTGCCGTTGTCAATTTCTGAAGCCCGAATGAAGGAATGGATGATGCTATAGAAGCCAGTGATGATGCAGAAGCTGATAATGATCCTGCAGGCTGCTTCTCACTGTCCGTGAGGGTAAGCAAGCTTCCCAGGAGGCTCGCAAAGTCCATCTTCTCTTCGCTGGATGCCGTTTTGGACAATAAGCCATCCAGATCTGGCTTCAGTTGAGCTTGAAGCAGCTGTTTCATATACCTTGGATCAATGCTATTCATTGCAAGAGCCAACTCCCAGACATAGTTTGTAACCATTGTACACCTTTTTATTCCATTCGAACAGTGATCTCAACAGAAAATCTATAAAACAAAAAGGCCGTCCCTCTTATAGAGGCAGCCCAATAAAGATCCAATTTTATCCAACTGCTTATATGAGAAATTCTAGCCTGGAATTAAGACGATATAGGACAGTGCTGATATTCCTCCAATAACTACTGACCAAGCACCTAATGCTCGGGTTCCACGGACATAAGCAATAATTCCCAGTACAATAGCACTTCCCCCCAACCAAACAGGAAAGAAAAACAAGGAAATGATGGCAAGCGTCATGGCTACCCATCCGATCGTACGGCTCGGGCTGTGTTCCTCCACATGATCAACAGACTTAACATGATCATGCGGACGATCATCCTCAGGCGAATTCAATTCTTTCTGCTTCATTAACAAAGGTGCAGCAGCCAGTTCCACAGCATACTCTTCTTTGTGTTTGTGGCGTTCTCTTTCCATCTCAACCTCTGAATGCTTAAAGTGCTGTTCCTTTGAATTCTGATCTCTGCTTTCCACATCCATATTGAAATCCCTCCCTAGGTTTTCGGTTTGAACGTGTGACAGCAAGTGCTTGAGGATTTGTCTGCAACATCCTGATGCTCCGTATCAAAACCCTCTCCAGCAAACTCCGCATTGAACTTGGCTGATGCATGGCTGTCAATTTCAATCATAATGGAATCGGCTCTGCATTGATTCTGTTCACCCCAGAATGTGCAATTGGATACACTGCATTTCACGATTGGCTTTGCCATTCGTCAATCACCCCCATTAACAAGTTACCCCCTCTTCCACGGAGATATCCTTAGGAACGATTGGAAAAGGGAGTGCTGTATAAAAGTTGAATAAAGCAACATAAAAACCCCGAACCATCGAGGTTCGGGGCTCTTACCGGGGCATTAGCGGATCAATTCATCCGATCTCCCTGCATACGGCGTTGTGTCATGTAATCTGTCTCATAATACGTAAGGTCTTCGCGCAATTCTTCAAAAATCTTAGACAGCTCAATTGTTAAGTTACGGGATTCACGGCTAGGCTTCTTACGGAATCTTATCGCATCTTGACCCGTGTAGGCATACCGACCATCTTCCGAGTAGCATTCATTCTTCGGGTAATAAAAGCCATTCACGCAATTGTGATACACATCGTAAAGGACCTTTTCCGCATAATCCTCATTGAAGTGTGGGCGGCGCAGGTTCATCCCGAGCTTCTCATAAGCCACTTCGCAGAATACAAGCAAATGCCTCACATCAGACAAATACCCCCGGTAGAACTCCTCCATTGCGGGATCGTTCTCCACGCTTAACTGGGGCAGGCTGTAGTGATTTAAGAAAAGTTCCATCTTTGCAATGGCTTCTTTTAATTTGGTACGTGATGTTTCGCATAAATTTTTTACTTGATGCAATACCATTTATGACCCTCCCTCAATCAGTGTCGCCTGCCAACTTCCTGATTGTTTTTAGTGCATTACTTTTATCCTACCATATTTTCAAATGAAAAGTAAGCTTATCCTGATACAATTTCAAGCTGTGCTATTGTTGACCCCATGCATAAATCCGCCTCGGATACCTCACCTTAATAAGTAACAAGACTATTTCACTTATTGGAGGCTGTCATGAGAAAGACTGGTGCGGTGTTGTCCGTCGTGGCATTATTCGGGTTAATTGTGTTCGCAACCAATTACAATCGATCAAATCCGGGTCGCAATTCTGATGTAGAGAATCCAAATGCTGCTCAAGAAATGCAAATCAAACAATCCATGCTTCAACAAGATGTGCAGCTCACAGACGAACTTTGCCGTTCCCAATGCACGCTTGATTTCCAAGCAGCCCTTCATCAAATACAGACGGATTTGCCAGAACATGTCAAGTTTGCTTTGACTTCACTACAGCAGGAGCATGAACATATTCAATATGTAGAGTGGTTGAAGGAGAGCACTGGGAATACCGCTCCACAAGTCAGTGAAGGTACAATTCCAGCAAGTGTGAAGCAGAAAGCAGAAACGTTGCTTGCACAAGCCAGGCAACAGGTGAATCAGAAACAGCATTTCCAGTCTGACGCTATAGGCTCGGGGGATGAGTTATATTTCGTATTAGGTGTTCCTTCAGAAGAAGGTCAAGCCGCTCTTGTCGGCCTTATTCATCAAGACCTCTTACGCAAGGTTGAGGTTCGTCTAAAAAAAGATCTACGGTTAGTGCCTTATCCAAGCGACAATAGATATAAGATCGAATCTGTCGACTCAGACACGTTGAGGGATGTCCGTGTAGATCACCCTGAAGATAATGAAGGGACGAGCCATTATCATGTAAATGAAGTAGTCGTCAAATTTAAGGTCGATCCTTCCCAAGCAGAGCTTGCCCGAATTCAACAGGAGCTTGGAGGCGAGCCGGTGCGGAAGCTTGGTAACACGTATGTATTCCGCTCACACCAGATGGAAACGAAGCAGATGATGAAATATTTCACGAACTGGAATACTGATTTTGTTGAGCCCCATTTTCTATATATGACTAATGAAGAAGTCCCAGCTACAGAACCCAATGATGTTTTGTTCAAAAAATATCAGTGGAATTTACCGGCCATCGGTACAATACCTGCTTGGGATATCAATCGAGGCAATCAGGAGATTATTGTCGGTGTAATTGACACAGGGGTAGATCTCAATCATCCCGATCTAAAACCGCAGCTCCTGCCAGGATACAATGTGGTTAGTGAAGGCAGCGATCCTCAGGATGATGTTGGGCACGGCACACATGTAGCTGGGGTAATCTCTGCTTTGGTGAACAATCGTGAGGGTGTTGCGGGCATGACCTGGTATAACAAAATTTTGCCAATCAAGGTATTGGATGAAACTGGAGCCGGCAGCACATATTCGGTAGCCCAAGGAATTATCTGGGCCACTGATAATGGTGCAAAAGTGATCAATATGAGCCTGGGTAATTATGCGGAGGCTAAATTTCTTCATGATGCGATTAAATACGCTTATGACCGGGACGTTGTACTGATTGCCGCGAGCGGGAATGATAACACGGAACAACCAGGATTTCCTGCTGCCTATCCGGAAGTATTCGCGGTAGCAGCTACAGATAGTGCTAAACAAAAAGCCTCTTTCTCTAATTATGGGGATTACATCGATGTAGCTGCTCCAGGGGTTAACATCGCCAGTACGTATCCACATAATCAATATGCGGCTTTATCCGGTACTTCAATGGCAAGCCCGCATGTTACAGCATTAGCTGCGCTAATTCGCTCCGTGAATCCATTGCTTAAGAATACAGAAGTGATGGACATTATGCGAAAATCGGCCAGCGACTTAGGTACAGCCGGAAAAGATAAGTATTTTGGATACGGCCAAATCGATGTAACGAAAGCTCTCGAAATGGCTGATCAAGGTAACCAATCCTTATCCTCCCAGTCGGATTGGGTCGATCGAATGCTCCTTAGAATCGCCGAGAAATATAAGAATATGGAATAACTTCTGCTGTATATCAGATTGTTTTTCAAACAGTAAAAAAAGGGTCTGCTGGAGTTTGTTTAACTCCGGCAGACCCTCTTTGGTTATGCCGCGTGCACAACGATTGAATTTCCCGGAAGGATCGTTAAAAAGCCGCCCCATGTTCTGGGCGGCTTCTGTATGCATATACAACCATCAAGAGTGATTTCATGCTATAAAATGTGTGGTGGATCGGAAAGCTTGCCGTAAGCCGGGTTCTGTGCTTCTGGTGGTGTATACGGGGACCACATTCCCCTCCCACTGTTGAAGCGACAATCATCTATCTAGGCCTGCCATTGCTGACAAGCTCAAGCGACCAACCCGAACGCACCTCGGGCTAAGGCTGCAGGCCGAAGCCTGCTGCGTTCTCTTAGGTCTTGCTCCAGATGGGGTTTACCAGGGCATATGTCACCATATCCCCTCGTGGTCTCTTACACCACGGTTCCATCCTTACCTGATCGCAAGCGCGAGCGCTTGCGCCATCGGCGGTCCATTTCTGTGGCACTATCCTTCAACTCGCGTTGACTGGACGTTATCCAGCATCCTGCCCTGTGGAGCCCGGACTTTCCTCCCGTGCTAAGCACCGGCGATTGTCTGTCAAGCTTTCCGAATTCTATTTGCTAGTATACCTGACACTGGCTTTGTACGCAACTAAGTATTACTTCCATTTTGACCTATTCATTCAAAACGGAACGGTTCGGTATTCATCTGAGATGCCAAAACTTTTGTAGAGTACTTCTCTTTCTCTAAAGCTTCCAACAATCTCCTTGTCACACTTGGTTTCATGATTTTCTCAGCATTATGCCCCGCATCGATGATGGCCATTCCAGCAGCCAAAGCATCATGTGCTGTATGATAGTCAATGTCTCCTGTTACAAGAACATCCGCTCCTGCAAACTGTGCGTGCCTCACATAACGGCTCCCAGATCCGCCAAGAACAGCGACTTTGCGAATTTCTTTATCCGGATTGCCAACTACGCGTACGTATGGAACTTCAAAAGCCTGTTTGACACGCTCGACAAGAGCCGACAATGTCTCAGTCGTCGGCAGCGTTCCCACTCTGCCTAAGCCGAATGATCTGCCTTTTCGGTCCAAAGTATACAGATCATACGCGACTTCCTCATAAGGATGAGCTTTCAGCATGGCCTGAACAGCTTTCTTTTCAAGAAAATCCGGAACGATGGTCTCTATTCTCACTTCTTCCACATTTTCAAGCTTACCCACTTGTCCTATGAACGCGTTTGTATCCGCACCAGGCATGAAAGTTCCAGTTCCGTCCAGATTAAAGCTGCAATGACTGTACTTCCCGATGTGTCCAGCCCCAGCTTGGAACAGAGCTTGCAGGACGATCTCGTGGTGGGTCTTAGGGACGAATACAACCAACTTCTTCAGCTTCTCTGTATGGATGCTTTCCAGATGTGAGGTTACGGTCAGATCAAGCGCTTCAGCCATAAGATCATTCATTCCGCCCTCAACCACGTCGTAATTCGTGTGAGCAATGTAGACAGCAATATCGTGTTTGATCAGTTTCTCGTAAAGACGTCCTGCAGGGGTATCTGTCTGGAGATTAGATAAAGGCCTGTAAATGATAGCATGGTGAGCAATAATAAGATTTGCCCCTAAGCGGATAGCCTCGTCTACAACCTCGTCCGTGACATCAAGCGCTATGAGCACAGCAGGAATAGATTTCTGAAGAGTCCCTAATTGGAGACCGATTTTGTCATCAGGCATTGCCAGCTGCTTCGGCACCATTCGCTCGAACAGTTGAATTACGGTCTGCCCATGCGCAAGCATGCCAACACCTCCTCGGTTCTGGTTATTTCTTCCAATAAAGCTTCTCTTCTTTGTTTGGCTGATTCTGAGTCCGATCGAGCCATTTCACTGGCGACAACATTCGCTTTCGCAAGCTCGGAACGCCATTTGGCAAAAAAAGCATCATTGGGCTTCTGCAATAAGTAGGGTCCCATACGATACAATAATGCTTCATCAACAGTCAACCCGCATTCCAACATTTGTGGTGCATACGGCGATTTTACCGACTCTTGATCGATTTCATTTGCAGCATTAGCTGCAGTTAGAATTTCATAATATTTGCCGTCTTCCTCCAGGATGATCTCATCCGTTAGCTTCCATCCATTGAGCACTAACCATCGTCTTACTTGATCTTCACCGACATTAGGCTGAAGCACTAGAGTATGAACGCCTTTAAGCTTCTGTTTCCCTTGCTCCAGTATGTGAGCAATTAATGCGCCGCCCATCCCTGCGATCGTAATAGCCTCAACCTCACCAGGTTCAATTACCTGCAGTCCATCCCCTAGCCTCACTTGGACTTGCTCTGCAAGGCCTGCCTCTTTAACTTGCCTCCCAGCAGCCTCAAAAGGACCAGGATTCACTTCCCCCGCAATCGCAAAAGGCACTCTTCCTTGCTGTATTAAGTAAACAGGTAATAGCGCATGATCAGAACCAATGTCAGCCAGACGGCTATTCTTCGGCACTTGATGCGCAATTGTTTGTAATCGATTTGATAATTTAACCATTAAGCAACCCACTCAATCCATTTTTTTCGTGTTCCATACAAGATCATTCCTAACGCCGCTAACTTTACGAACAAAGACCCTTGGAACCAAGGATCAATCGATCCCGACATATAGAATCCGTATATTTCTGGTGTTAATAAGAGAACGAAGCTAACCAGCAGCATGATGGAGCCGGATGGCATCTTCCTGATTTGAAACAGCCAACCAACCCAGCCGAACAAGACACAGAATGGTAACCAGCTAAGCTGTGCGTTAATCCAAGTCGATTCCATATCTCTAGACTGCAACAACCATGCATACACCAGCATTAGTCCAATCCATCCGCAAAACTGAAATATGTTCATTCGCGCCGCAGCGCCAATCACAATCCACATTAAGCTGCAGAAGGCAACATAAGCAATCATCAGAATGGGATCATCATTATCATAAAACTGCATAAGCAGGACACCCAGACCAAGCAGTGAAGCCGAACCAGCACCGACTAGAACATAAGCCAATAGGGGCTTTTTCCCTTTCATTACAAGGCCGGAGACGTAACAACCTAGTACTGCAACTCCTAAAAACAGGATTTGCATTGGAATTGGAAAAGAGTTAAAATGAAGGGCAAGAAAGAAAAAAGCGGTAATCAATCCAAAGATTAGGAGCCATATATACCATCTGCTGTTTTGGATCGCTTGAACCGATACACCACCTACTTTTTTCTCTCGTTCCACCGTCTCATCCATGTACAGGTTAAGCAAAAAATCGCAATAATGCTCAGGAAGAAGCTTACTTCTTCGCCAATGCTCGATTTCTCGAACGATCAGCTTGCGTTTCTCCGAATCCATGGTTCTATTTTCCTCCTAGACATCGCACAGTGATAAAGGTAAAAATGAAGACCTTACTGCAAGCAGGAAGGTCTCAACATTTGATACTATTACTCCAAAAAGTCTTTTAATCGTTTGCTGCGACTAGGATGTCTAAGTTTACGAAGGGCCTTTGCCTCGATTTGACGAATCCGCTCACGCGTAACGCCGAATACTTTGCCTACTTCTTCTAATGTGCGAGTCCGGCCATCGTCCAAGCCGAAACGAAGTCTCAGTACGTTTTCTTCCCGCTCAGTTAATGTATCCAATACGTCTTCGAGCTGTTCCTTGAGCAACTCGTATGCTGCAGCGTCAGCTGGCGCCAATGCTTCTTGATCCTCAATGAAGTCCCCGAGATGCGAGTCGTCTTCTTCCCCGATTGGAGTTTCTAACGATACAGGCTCCTGTGCAATCTTCATGATTTCTCTAACCTTTTCCGTGCTTAAATCCATCTCTTTTGCGATCTCTTCCGGAGTAGGTTCGCGTCCTAATTCCTGCAGAAGCTGTCGAGAAACTCGGATCAGCTTATTTATCGTTTCCACCATATGCACTGGGATACGGATCGTCCGTGCTTGGTCAGCAATTGCGCGTGTAATCGCTTGACGAATCCACCATGTGGCATAAGTACTGAATTTGAAGCCCTTGGTGAAGTCAAATTTCTCAACGGCTTTAATAAGCCCCATGTTGCCTTCTTGGATCAAGTCCAGGAAGAGCATGCCTCGACCTACATATCGTTTGGCAATACTGACTACTAGCCGCAAGTTCGCTTCCGCCAACCGGCGTTTGGCTTCTTCGTCGCCCTTCTCAATGCGCTTAGCCAAGTCGATCTCGTCATCAGCAGACAGCAATGGAACGCGTCCAATTTCTTTTAGGTACATCCGTACCGGATCGTTAATCTTGATGCCAGGCGGCAAGGACAGATCGTCATCCAAATGGAATTCATCATGCTCATCTTCTTGATTAGGAGCCATCCCATCTTCGGCTTCATTCCCTACATCAATACCGAGCTCTGAAAGGTGTTCAAAAAATTCATCCATCTGCTCCGGGTCTTGGTCAAATGGAGCCATTTTCTCCATAATATCCTTATAAGTTAACGAAGAGCGTTTCTTTCCTTGTTCAATAAGCTGTTCCTTGACCTGATCCAGTGTCAGTTCTGTCTCTAATCCAGTATGTTGATCGTTCGCCATTCGAAGCTCCCTCCTCCCTAATCATCAACATCTACAACCCCCCCGGGTGGTATGGTTAGGCTATCAAGAGCCTTTTAGTTGACTTTTCAGGGTAATAATCTGTGATGCTATTTGTGCAGCTCGCATAATGTCGCCTTCACGTTCTACACGCAATTGTTCCTGCCCCATTTGCTCGATTGCCTTTAGCTTCGGTACGGATTTGACAACCTGAATGCAGTCATCTATAACCTGAGCGTTGACTCCTTTGACGAAGTCAGGCATCAGAATCGAACTTGCGACTCTCTCCAACCGCTCGTCCTGCAACGAGCTTATGAACCGACTCGCATCTGGTTCGAACCCTTGCGCGTAATAGGCATATAAATAAGCAGCTAACGCTGCGTGAGCTTCGGTATTGAAAGCATCGCCTAATTGCTCTTGGACATATGCGGCAACTTCTTTATCATGCATCATAGCCGTTAACAAATCGGATTCTGCTTTGTCACTCTTCAAGCTAAGTTTCGGTAGAGGAACGCCTTCTCCCCCGTCATTCCTAACATTATTCCACGAATTTTCGTTATTATCCCCATTTTGCCGCTTTTTTTGCAACTCCTGGCGAATCTGATTCGTTTCCTGTTTGATCGATTCCAAGCTCAATTGATGCTCAGCCGACAACTCCTTCAAGTAATGTTCCCGTTCTGTAGGGGATGGCAGATCTGCTATCACTTCGCGGATGGCCGTTCTCACATACCGTAGTTTGGCATCGCCCTCTTGGAAATTAAAGTTGCGCCGTAGATGATGGAGCCTGAATTTCACTGCGGGTAATGCATCGTCCAGCAGCTCTCTTGTGAATCGTTCGCCGCCATAATTCGTAATGTAGTCGTCCGGATCCAATCGATCTGGGACAACAGCCACCTTAACGTTTAATCCTGCCTTTTCCAAGATGCTTAAGCTCTTATAAGAGGCAGCCTGCCCTGCATCATCTCCATCGAAGCAGACTATAACTTCTTCTGCTGATAATCGGATCAGTCTGGCATGTTCTTCCGTCAACGCAGTACCCATCGTGCCTACACTGTTATGGACACCAGCCGACCAAGCTTTGATCACATCCGCGTATCCTTCGAATACGACAACGGATGATTCTTTTTTGATGGCTTGTCTGGCCTGATGAAAGTTGTAAAGAATGCGGCTCTTACGAAACAAGATTGTTTCTGGACTGTTCAAGTACTTCGGTTGTTCGTTACCCATCGTTCTTCCTGCGAAGGCAATCACCTTCCCCTTCGCATCCCGTAGCGGGAATATGATCCGGTCGCGGAATCTGTCTACGTAACCATCACCAGAAGACTTGGCAGAAAGTAACCCGCCCGCTTCCATAAGCGGCATCTTGAATTCCCTTTTCATTAATTGCACAACGAGTGTATCCCATCTGGCGGGCGCATAACCAATTTGAAACGTCTCAATCAGACTATCCGTGAAGCCTCGCGACTTCAAATACTGTACAGCGTTCTTGCCTTGTTCGGTGTTATTAAGAATGTAATGGTATAACATGGCAGTGAATTCATGAGCTTTCAGCAAATGATCACGCTCTAGTTGCTTCTCGGTCTGTTCTGGAGTTACTTCCTGCCACCCTATTGGGATGCCAGCTTCCTCAGCAAGATGTCGCACTGCTTCAGAGAAAGAATACCCTTCTATGTCTCGCAGAAACGTTATTGCATTCCCACCTGTACCACAACCAAAGCATTTGAAGATCTGCTTCTCTGGATGGACGGTGAACGAAGGCGATTTCTCCGAGTGAAAGGGGCATAATCCCTTCATGTTACGACCTTGCTTCGACAGATGAACATATTTGCCAATAACGTCTATGATGTCGTGGTGTTTAAGGACAGCCTCTATGACTTCCTCAGGAATTTGTCCATTACTCATCCTTTTCACCTTCTTGTGAGTGCCCTTATACGTATTCGCTAAATGGAGGTATTCTCCTGCAAACCATGTAAAACTTTTGTCAGAGATTGTAGAAAACGCTGTCGATCTTCATCCGTAAACGGTTTTGGCCCTTTAGAATGTTTGCCCCCTCTGCGCCTTTTGGCACTTTCATGACGACTCTCCAGCAGAAAGTCAATCGTGCGATCCGAGTATTGTTGTCCACGATTAGACAATACAATCGCTCTCTTGGCTAGCCCGATCGTGGCCAAACCAAAGTCTTGGGTAACCATAATATCACCTGGACGCAGTTGATTAGCTATATACAAATCAACGGACTGATCGGATCGATCCACTTGCACAATCTCGACTCCATCTGCTGACTGCAGCCGATGATCGAATGAAGCGACCATCGTAACAGTAACGCCAAAGGCTCTACCCGCTTCAATGATCTCAGACTTAACCGGACAGGCGTCCGCATCTACTAGGATTCGACATCGGTCATTGCTCATTTGTTTATTCACCAATTTCCTGCCAAGAATGATTACACCGTAATAATATATACGATGAAAACTCACAAAATCCTGCTTACTGTTAGTAAGAAAACTATCGGTTGCGAAACAACCCCAAGATTACGCTGGCTGTTTCCTCTACGGCCTTGTTGGATACATCGATTACCACACAGCCGAGCTTGGCCATAATCTCATGCGCGTAGTCAAGTTCTTTCTTTATTCGTTCAACCTGCGCATACATAGCATTCCCGGACAGTCCCAAGCTTTTCAGACGTTCTTTGCGAATCATATTCAATTTATCGGGATCTATGACGAGTCCCACAATCTTTTTGTTGGAAATGGTGAACAATTGCTCCGGCGGCTTAAGCTCTGGCACAATAGGCACATTAGCCACTTTGAATGTGCGATGAGCCAAATACATAGACAGAGGAGTTTTAGAAGTGCGCGATACCCCTACAAGTACGATGTCTGCTTGCAGCACCCCTGAGGAATCACGGCCGTCATCATATTTAACCGCGAATTCAACAGCTTCGACTTTTTTGAAGTAATCCTCATCCAACTGATGAATTAATCCAGGTTGATGCAGAGCTTCCTTGTTAAGCACACTTTCGAGACGGCTGATGATCGGACCAAGCAGGTCAATCGTAGCTACACTGAATTTTTTTGCTCTAGAAGTCAAATAGTCTCGAAGCTCTGGGATAACAAGTGTAAATAAAATGACCGCTTTTTCCCGGCGCGCCTCATCCAACACACGATCGACAGCTTCCCTGTCCATGATGTAAGAAGCACGGCGGATTTCAACTGTCAGAGGATGAAATTGAATGGCTGCGGCCCTGAGAACCGACTCACCGGTATCTCCAGCCGAGTCTGAAACTACGTACACAATTGGTTTCTTGGAGCTCATCAGATCATCTCCTTGAGAGCTTTCGGGTAATAGAACAAGAAAAAACTCCCGAACACCCTAGAACGGACGAACGGGAGAACCTATTTCTGCTGATGAATATAGTAGCAGACGAGCATGATGTTGTCAATTATTCACACCTCATATGCCATACTTATCCATTTGATCGATAAAGCTTCTCGATTTCCATTTGACATCTACATGAGCATCATAGAGAAGCCGTATGCAAAGCTTCAACTGCGATCTCGTCGTATCCGTCACTTCAATCGTGCCTAATCGAGCAATGTCCATCCGAACGAACAGGCGCAATAATTTGAGAACGCTTGCTGAAATAAGGATAGAAGCCGGGTCCTGATAACGGCACTTGGGACATAACAATCCGCCCTGTATAGCACTTAACGACATCTCCCCATTCACCACACCGCAGGATACACATTGCGTCAAATCCGGTGTATACCCGGCAAGACCAAGCATGCGCATCTCATAAATATGAGAAACGATTTGTTCATCCTTATTGTCTTCAAGTGCATCCAAAGCTGCTAGTAATTGATCAAATACCCAACCAACTCGATCCTGATCTCCCAACAACCTGTCGGTAAGCTCCATCATATAAGCGCCATATGCCGATTTATGAATATCTTCCCTTAGCTTCTGATAAGCTTTGATGATTTCTCCATTGCTTAAATTGCCCATTGAGCCTGATTTGAAAAATACAAACTCCCCGTATGTAAACAATTGCGTGATAGCCGAGTGCCGGCTTTTCGCCTTTTTAGCTCCTCTGACCATCACGCTCATCTTGCCGTATTCTTTAGTAAGCAAAGTTAATATGATATGGCCTTCCCCGTAGGGAAAGCTGCGGATTACAATGCCCTCCACCCGATACAGCATATCTCTCACTCTTCCCTTTGCTTGCCTGACGGCTATCCGTCCAATTCATCAGGCAGCAGTTCCGATTCGTCTTGCTCCTCGTCCCCGCCTTCATTCACTTCCCTGTAAAGCAGATAAGACTCCACATCACCAGTCAACGTAAAATACTTCCACGAGAAATCGCGCATTGTATTATTCCCTCCTAATGTGTATCGGCCTGCTGCTCATTAGATAGCATTAGCGGGGAATGAATCCAGTATCCGATACAATAATTGGAACGAATGAGTTGACTCGATTATGGGCCTTACATGCTTTGGTCTACAAAAAAGTTAGTCATGCCGGAAACCAAGGTCCTTCAATACATGATCCTGATTACGCCAATCCTTCTTCACTTTAACCCACAATTGCAAGAAAATCTTGGATCCTAGCAAGGCCTCGATATCTTTGCGTGCTTGGCGTCCGACTTCCTTCAACAATGCGCCTTGCTTGCCAATAATGATTCCCTTCTGAGAATCACGTTCTACGTATATGACGGCGGAAATATCGACTAATCCATTGTCCTGCACCTTCATGGCCTCAATCGTTACTGCAATGGAATGCGGGATTTCTTCCCTTGTCTGGTGAAGCAGTTTCTCCCTTATTAACTCTGCGCAAATGAACTGCTCAGGATAATCAGTTACTTGATCAGACGGATAATATTGCGGCCCTTCCGACAAATACCGTCCAATTTGTTCTAACAGTGTGTTCACATTATTGCCGCTCATCGCAGACACAGGCACGATCTCAGCAAATTTGTACAAATCTTTATAAGTCTGAATGACCGGAAGCAATGCTTCTGGATGCACTTTATCGATCTTATTCAGTATTAACATAACCGGTGTCTTCACATCTTTAAGCTGTTCGATAATGAAGCGGTCTCCACCGCCTAATCCCTCAACAACATCAATCACGAAGAGGATCGCATCTACTTCATGAAATGTGCTCTGGGCAACCTTCATCATGTAACCGCCAAGCTTCGATTGCGGTTTATGAATGCCTGGTGTATCCAGGAACACAATCTGCAGCTTTTCTGTTGTGTATACTCCTTGAATCTTATTCCTTGTCGTTTGCGGCTTGTCCGACATAATCGCAATTTTTTGACCAATGATCTGGTTCAGTAATGTTGATTTTCCTACGTTTGGTCGGCCGATAATCGCAACGAACCCCGATTTGAAACCTTTTGTCATAAATCCTCCTCTAAATGCTCCGATGTAAATGCACCCGGCAGTAATTCGCTTACTGTAGTAATCGTGTACTTCCCTTGCGTATTAGCCAGAACCACCGGCATATCCGGTCTGCACAGCTCTACCATGACCTGTCGGCATATTCCGCAAGGACTGATGGGTTGAAGCGTATCCCCAACGACGGCAATAGCACGGAAGCTCTTGGGCGCAAGTCCATCCGCAATCGCCCGGAATAGAGCGGTTCGCTCAGCGCAATTGGTTGGTCCGTAAGCCGCGTTCTCCACGTTACACCCGTAATGCAGCTGATCATGCTCGTCGACTAGAACGGAGCCGACATGAAATTGAGAATAAGGCGCATAAGCCCTGCTTGCAGCCTGAATGGCGTGTTGAATCAGGAAATCTGGATCAAAGGGCAGAAGATCTGAAAGCTTATTCTCCGTCATAATTCACCCTCGCTTAATAAGGATTTGAAGTTAGAAATAATGAAGAAATGAAAAGACCAGGATGGTAATACTGCTTCCAAGCAGAGCGCCTGTAAGTAGGGAAACGACTCCAGTACGGCCCTTATCGTATAAGATGAACATCATTTGAATGGATAAGCTGAACCCAAGCAGAGCTATCAAAGGTTGAGAGGTCAATATCGTCACCCAAGTTGAAATCGAAAAGGACACCGCTGCGATAAGACTTGGTTTAATCTGAAGCTTCACATACTTGTGGGAAAAACGGCTCTGCAAAACGACTACAAGCATAGCCACAAGAGCGATTAGTGTCCAGATCATTCCTGGCGATACCGCCCCCTCTTCCCTGGCAGCATGTCTAATCAACATTTCAATCGGCTCATAATATACAATCATACCTGTAACAGCAGCAAAAACCGCAGACACTAATACGGAGGCTGCGGCAACGTCTTTGGCGATCTTGGCAAGCGGATGCCGCTCAGGCATCGCCAGATCCACGGCTTTCTCAACTGCTGTATTAATGAGCTCCGTGACGATTACTAGAGTAACCGCCAGGAGTACGAACAAAATCTCACCTTTTGGAATCTCGAGTAACAAGGCAAGAATTAGCGCAATCAATCCAAAGGAGAAGTGAAATTGCATATTCGGTTGTGTCGATAGCGCATATTGCAGGCCTTCATAGGCATACCTGAAGCTGCGGCGGAATCGTTTCACATCTTTCAACGCGTTAACCCCGCTTCGAGCAGCACTTTCTCCTGCTTGGCGAACATTTGCTTCTCTGCATCCGCATCCTGATGATCGTAACCAAGCAGGTGGAGAAAGCCATGAACAAACAGAAACCCGATTTCACGCTCAATGGAATGGCCATATTCCTCACTCTGAGCAATCGCTGTCGGCATAGATATTATTATATCCCCTAATGGTTCCGGAAAGTCAACGTCGCCATCGTCGTTGTCCTCCTCTGCATGGTCATTGGCATCCGATGCAGAAGAGTGTTCTTCTTCAACCTCATATTCATCCTCTTCACCGTAAAGGATTTCGATCTCATCCTGACCCGCCTCAAGCATGGAGAATGATAATACATCCGTAGGTTGGTCAAGTCCGCGATATTCTTTGTTCAAGGCTTGAATAGCTTCATCATCAACAAAGCTTAGCGCAACTTCACCAGCGCTCACATCTTCCAGTTCTCCGGCTATCTTCAGCAACTGCTCCAATCTTGTGATCAGCTCATCTGAAATGCCTAGCGCTTGTTGTTCATTTGAAATCTCGAGTTTAAGCTTCATGATTGGTTGCTCCCTTGCTCTCTCGTTTTGCTGGCAATTCGTTCGGGTATTCGATCCTTGAGTGGAAAATACCAAGCAGGGTCTCATTCAAAGTCTTGGCGATCGTATCCAAGTCTTTCAAAGTGATATCGCACTCGTTGAATTGTCCATCATCTAGTCTTTCCTTAATAATCTTACGCACCATCGAATCAATCTGCTCAATCGTAGGATTGCGGAGTGATCGAACCGCTGCTTCTACACCGTCGGCAATACCGACAATAGCAGCTTCTTTGGATTGCGCATTAGGTCCTGGATAACGGAAGTCTTCCTCCGTAATGGGTTCATCATGTTCATCGGGATCTGCTTCTTGCTGCTTCAGCGCTTTGTGATAAAAGTATTTGAGCAGTGTCGTGCCGTGATGCTGTTCGGCAATATCACGAATAGGCTTCGGAATACGCAGCTCCTTCAACATCTCTACACCATCTCGCGCATGGGCCACAATGATCGATTTGCTCAAGGTAGGATCTATCCGATCATGCGGATTCTCGATATTCGTCTGGTTCTCGATGAAATAACTGGGCCGACGGGTTTTGCCAATATCGTGATAGAACGACCCCACACGGCACAAAAGGCCATCTGCTCCTACCGATTCGGCTGCTGCTTCCGATAGATTGCCAACCATCACACTATGATGGTAAGTACCCGGCGTTTCGGTTAGCAGCTTGCGCAGCAAAGGGTGATTAGGATTGGACAATTCAATCAGCTTGAGCGGTGACAATATGCCGAAGGCCCCCTCAAAGAACGGCATCAGTCCTATAACAAGCACCGCTGTAAGCAAGCCAGCCGCAATGGCAAACCCGGTCGAATACAGGACCTCATTGCGTGTATAGTCATTGCTCAGCAGCATCAGAGATACTACGGCAATCGAACCGAATAAGGAAGCCATAATGCCTGCCTTTAGGATGGAAGAACGCTGATTGGCTCTTTGGGCTGCGAAGATCGCGCCAAGTCCTACAACGATGGCAACGAAACCATAACGGTAATCGAAGAGCTGTTCGTTGTTAATGTTAAACATTACGCTCGCCAGTAGGCTAAATAATAGGGCCGATATAACTGCAAGCGGAAAGTCTAACAGCAGGACGATCAAGATGCTGCCCATCGCTACAGGGGCTATATATCCCAAATATGGATATTCCAGATTTTGCCCCATCGCCACTATTTTCATTCCAACTACATTTAACACATAAATGGCAATGAGCATGATAAGCTGCATATTATTTTGACGTATCGGCAGTTCACTATGACGGATGAACATGTATAAGGCCGTGACCATCAAAGCAACGGTCATAGCAAGTCCGAGCTGAGGCCGGTAACTGACTTTATCCTTGAGTAATCCTGCTGTTTTTACACGTTGGTATAACTCTTCGGTAATATATTCGCCTTTTTGGACCAGAACATCGTCCTTGTCAATATAAACAGGCTTCGTATTATCCCGGGCCTTGGCCTTCTCCTCATCTGTAACCTTCTGGTTCAAGAAAGAATTAGGCGTTAAGACGAAACGGGCAATCTCTGTTACTAGTTCCCTCGTCGTATTCTTAGTCAACGAAGAAGCATTTACTAGCTCAGCCACCTTCGTTCTTGCTGTCTGGGCATTTACAATCTCGTCGGACATAAGCCGATTGACAATATCTCTAGTTACGGGCTCCATTGCGCTGAGGTCTTCCTTAAGCAGCCTCGGAAACTTGAAATATATTTCCTCCGAGATTCTATATTGTTGCTCCTCAAGCCGCGCTTTCATCTCCGCTATGAAAATATCATTCGAGATTGATAACGGGATGGTCCGATACAAACCAGTAGTATGGGTCTGAAAAAGGGAAGGCAAAAGTGTCTTGTACAGGTTCACTTTATCATTCATAGCAATCTGTTCATCCGCATTAATCTGACGAAGCTTCTCGTAAATAGCTTCGATCAACTGTTCATTCTTCATCGGAATAATCGTATAAACCGGCTGCACTCTCTTGCCAGCTTCTTCTTTTGCCTTCTGAGTTTCAATCGAATTCTCTATCTGCATGGGAGCATGAATAACACGCTCGCTTACCGTATTCATCTGAATATCATAGCGTTGAGGGATCCACTTTTCAGATAACGTAATATAAAAAAGAACCGCAAGCCCGAATAGGAGCACTGCTCTGATACCGTGATTATACTTCCAACCGTTCAACCGGTAAGAAAATGTTTTGCCCTTCATGGAAACCCGTTGATTCTGAGTCACAACGTTCTATCCCCTTTGTTCATCCCACAGGAATGAGGTTCGGTTAGCCT
Organism: Paenibacillus sp. J2R1T-4; assembly: GCF_059692235.1. Classification (NCBI taxonomy): domain Bacteria; kingdom Bacillati; phylum Bacillota; class Bacilli; order Caryophanales; family Paenibacillaceae; genus Paenibacillus; species Paenibacillus sp. J2R1T-4. The sequence continues at coordinate 161,018 of NZ_JCAUBA010000006.1, forward strand.
AGGTTGTCTCGTTCCAACTGATAAGCTACGATGATTTTTTGTACGAGTGAGTGACGGACAACATCCTGTTCATTGAAATGAACTATTCCAATCTCTTCAATCGATTTCAGTATTTGTTCCGCTTCCACTAGTCCTGATTTCTTGCCGCGCGGCAAATCGATCTGTGTGACGTCCCCTGTTATGACCATCTTGGAGCCAAATCCTAGACGAGTCAGGAACATTTTCATCTGCTCCGGGGTCGTATTCTGGGATTCATCTAGAATAATGAACGAGTCGTCCAACGTACGCCCGCGCATATATGCAAGTGGAGCTATCTCGATCAATCCGCGTTCCAATGACTTAGCCACTTGATCAGGCCCTAATACATCATTCAGCGCATCATATAAAGGACGCAAGTAAGGATCAACCTTCTCTTGCAGATCCCCTGGCAGGAAGCCCAGACTTTCCCCAGCTTCTACGGCAGGGCGAGTAAGCACAATTCGTTTCACTTGTCCTTCTTTGAGCGCTCCAACACCAAGAACGACGGCTAGATACGTCTTTCCAGTACCCGCAGGACCAATTCCGAACACGATATCTTTCTTCTTGATCGTCGATACATAATGACGCTGGCCAATCGTCTTTACTCGGATGGGCTTGCCCTTGAAGGTGACCCCAATCTCACCGCGCAGTAAATCAAGCAATTGATCCGCTTTTAATTCCTTGGCAAGCTCAATGGCGTATTGAATGTCGCGTTCCGTTAAGTTATAGCCGCTGCGTATTAACTGTAACAATACATCGAATAGCTGCTCCAGCCAGGTTGTTTCCGCAGCGTCCCCTTGAATAACGAGCTCTGCTTCCCTGCTATAAATATGAGCACTGGTCTTACTTTCTATCAACCGAATGAATTTGTCTCCGGGACCCAATAACGCGAGCCCTTCTGCAGCATTCTTCAGTGTCATCTTTAGTCCATTGGAGTTAACGTTCTCTGACAATATCTCATTCTCCTTCAGTTCACAATCGGCAGTTCTACTGCAATATTTTGCTCTACTTCAAACAGTACTTTCATATAAACTTTACCATTGTCCGACTTTTCATGCAAAAGAATCTTTTCTCCGCGCAGTTTAGCGTCCTTCCCCCCTACTGAGAGCACCTCGGATCGAGCTTGCTCAAGCGCGATCTTCACCGCTTCTTCTGAATCCAGGACGGTCTCCTCTATGCGTGATTCCATGACCGTTTCCTTTAACCAACCGATCGGAAGTGTGAACTTCCTCCATTGCAGCACCTTTCGGTCGGATTGCACCTCTGATTGTTCGTATGCTGGCTTCCCGTAGCCGGACACTTGAATTCCTCGGCTCCCGAGTACGAGATAAGACCGTTTTTTTGACTCACCTGTGTAAACTTTTTGTTTCAATACCAACGGCATTTCCACGGTCGTTTCTTGCCATACGATCCCGCGAACCGTTCCCTTTGCGACTACAACTTGTCGATTGGTCTCATCCCCTATGATTCCGGATATAAGAATATCGCCTTTCCTGACGTTCATATTAGGCCGTGCGATCGGTTTGCCTGTTTCGGTGAATATTTCTGTAATCATAGCGTTGTGGGAAGCGATGAGATGGCGCGGATTCATCAGAGGGCTATTATCTGGACGCGTAGCCTCTACAATCTTTATGTTAACCTTTGTACCTTTCACCTCTACACCGACCCAGGACACACCTTTAAGCTCAAGATGGATCGCCTTGGACAGCACGTCCGGTTCTTGCATGCGAAATTTCCATTGGAAACGGAATAGACCTTGCTGCTTGGCTGCCTGAATAATATCACTTCGAGCAATCGTCTCGTTGCCTTCGACATCGATTTTCCACACTAACGAGGACAGCAAGTACAGACAAATCACAAAGGCAATTAAACCTGCGGCGAACATCTTTCGGCTCCCAAGCTTGTCCAACCAAAAGGGAAGCCCATGGCGTTCCGCAACATGCAAACGAGAGCCTGTCTGTTTCAATAACGGCTTTAATCGAAAAAAATCGCGCAACACAATAAATAGCCTTACCTTATGCTCGTCCGTACGGCGGATGTCCCATATTGTCATCTTTTTCTCGATCAGTATATTCAGCAGCTTTTCCAGTTGGTCCCCACGCAACTCAATGCCAACATAACCCCGAATCCGGTTAAAGGTAGTCGTTTTCAACGGTATTCTTCCTCCCTTATCATTGCACCAAGATCATAACTTCAAGTATCTGAATAGCGAATATCCGCAATTATTCCTTCAATAAACACTTCCTCTGGCAGGATTGCCCGGATGACAAGCTGCTTGCCAATCACTTCAACCGATCCTTGACTCAGATTCAGCTTAAGCAATTCACTGGAGAAATGTGCCACACCCCGATGATTCTCAATATACAACTGGCGGTTGCCGATCATGGTGAATCTCGGGAGATCAAAGACAACATCCTGGGGAAGGTCAAGTAGTTTGGCGGTCCATTTGCTTAGTCGTCGGTTCAAGCGCAACATGTAGGGCCTCTCCCCCTCAAGAAAATGACATAGCTTCTTACACCATATGCGGGGAAGCAGGGATTTATAACATGAATGACTGTAGGATAAGGCAGTTTGGAGGGCTCCTAGACCAGGATTGACGTTGTGCAGGGAGGGCACGGGGATGGGCTACGATCGCTGTTGTGTTTGGGTTCCTTTTGATTATATTTTTAGAGGTTGGGACCCAAAGCACAAAGGCGAACACTTCGTTTCTCCGCTCCATCCCCATGCCCTTTTTGAGGTACGCAGTGCAGGCTCGGGCCCTACTGAAAATAATTAGAAAAAACATAGTCCCCTTGTAATACACAGGAACTGCTTTTTGCAGGAGGCATTGACAAGTTGTGCAGGGAGGGCACGGGGATGGGCTACGATCGCTGTTGTGTTTGGGTTCCTTTTATTATATTTTTAGAGGTTGGGACCCAAGCACAAAGGCGAACACTTCGTTTCTCCGCTCCATCCCCATGCCCTTTTTGAGGTACGTAGTGCTGGCTCGGACCCTACTGAAAATAATAATAAAGAGCAGCAGTTCCCTTGTTATACGTGGGAACTGCATTTTGCAGGAGGCACTGACAAGTTGTGCTGGGAGGGCACGGGGATGGGCTACGATCGCTGTTGTGTTTGGGTTCCTTTTGATTATATTTTTAGAGGTTGGGACCCAAGCACAAAGGCGAACACTTCGTTTCTCCGCTCCATCCCCATGCCCTTTTTGAGATACGCAGTGCAGGCTCGGACCTTACTGAAAATAAATAATAAAAGCAGTTCCCTTGTTATTCTCGGGAGCTGCGTTTTGTAGAAGGGATTACTTAATAAGTTCTGCAGGGGGGGACACGGAGTGCAGAGTTCTGCAGGGGGGGACACGGAGTGCAGGCTCGATCCCTAGAGTTAATAAAAAAAAGCAGTTCCCTGATTACTCGGGAACTGCGTATTGTTTGAGGATTACTTATTGGTGGAAGGTGGTTTCAACCGGATGATCTTGTCGTCACCAGACTTGAGAGAGCCTCGTCCATCCCGATTGTTAGTGAGGATGTAGATCGAGCCGTCTGGCCCCTCTGAGACGTTGCGCAAGCGGCCCCACTCGTTCTTGTACAGCTTCTCCACCTTAGAGAACTGAGTCGCATCGCCTTCCTTTAAGGTTAGCTTAAGAAGTTGGGAACCCGATAAGTTCGCTACAAGGAGCTGTCCTTGCCAAGGTCCTTGCTTCACGAAGGTCATCCCGGAAGGAGCCCACGTCTCATTAGCGCTGTGTAAAAGCGGCAGATGGAGCTTGACGTCAGCAGGAACATTAGAACCCGCCCTAGCTGTCGTCTCGTCGCCTTGAATGAGCGGCCAGCCGTAATTGACTCCCGGCTCAATCAAGTTAATCTCATCATGAGCAGACTGTCCATGCTCGGAAGCATACAATTTATTCGTAACTGGATGCCAGGCTAACCCTTGCGGATTACGGTGTCCCAGACTGAAGACGGGTGATCCTTTGATAGGATTATCAGCTGGAACGGCACCATCCAGCGTCAGCCGCAAGATTTTGCCTGCTAGGCTGTCCGACTCTTGGGACAGTTTCGTATTCTGAGCATCACCTGTTGTGATGTACAGCATTCCATCAGGTCCGATGCGAATTCTGCCTCCGTCATGGTTAGACTGACCTGGAATTCCATCGATAATAACTTTATCGAGTACTGCTTTATTGTTTTTCTCGATGAGGCGAATGACTCGATTGCGCATACTTCCTTTATCCTCGTACGTGTGATACACATACAGGATGCCATTACGCGGAAAGTTCGGATCAGCAGCGATGCCAAGCAATCCACTCTCTCCTTTATTGACAAAGGAAGCTCCTGCGGTTTTCAACGAAAGTACAGGTTCATTAAGCAACTTACCTTGTTCTATAACCCGTACACTCCCCGTACGTTCAGTCACGAAGACTCGTCCGTCCGGCACAAATGCGATATCCCACGGGACGTCCAATCCCTGTGCAGCAATCTCCGTACTATACATTTGTGAGGGATTGGGTTGTGTTGGCTGAGCAGTGGAGGTAGCTGCAACCGGTTGTGTGGTTACTGGTCCCTTGGTAGCCGACTCACAGCCCGAACATACAAGAAGCGCCGCCATCAGGACGGCGGCGCAATAATAGGTTGATTGTTTCATGCCTTGTTCACTTCCTATGGGAATAAGGTTGTTTGGCACGGGGCGGACCAAGTATCTCCGCCCAGATAACACCGCGGCGAACGGTCTCCGCGAATGCTTCTTCGGCTGCAGCCGAATTGGCTATGTCGCGGGTCTCCGCGAGCTGAGCCGCCTCAGCAGCCCGATTGCTAGCGGACACTAGCCCGCCGCGTTCTACTGCTTCGATACCGCTGCTCACAAGCCGCTCAGGGCGCTCCCAGCCTGAACGGCTGGCAGCAGGCTGGGGTTCTTCGCGGCGGTAAACCTCAGGTACGACTGATTTAGGCGCTTCGCGCGATTCAGCAGTCGTCTCTCTCGACTTGCGGCCAGGAATCCATTGGCCCGGCTCGCTGCCATCTGGGCTTCCGCCGAATGAAGGCATCTTCGGATTGCTCCTTGGATCCCCGTTCTTGGCTCTCTGCCTGGATAACATAGTGAGCAGGAAGCCACCGATTACAATCACAAATCCGATATTGTTCATTAAGAAATCAAATATATTCATCCTTCAAAGCCTCCTTTCGGGTACCATCCAGCTTACAAGGAGTCTTTATCATTCTTGTCTGTTGGACTGGACTTGCCGATTGAGGACCTCATATGAGTATCGGCCTCGATATTACGCAAGTTCATATAATCCATTACACCCATCTTGCCTTCACGAAGAGCTTCAGCCATAGCAAGAGGAACTTGAGACTCCGATTCCACAACGCGCGCGCGCATTTCTACAACTTTGGCTTTCATCTCTTGCTCTTGGGCAACTGCCATGGCGCGGCGTTCTTCTGCTTTTGCTTGAGCGATCCGTTTGTCTGCTTCCGCTTGCTCCGTCTGCAGGTGGGCGCCGATGTTCTTGCCTACATCTACATCCGCGATATCAATAGACAAGATCTCAAAAGCAGTTCCAGCGTCCAGCCCTTTGCCAAGTACGGTCTTCGATATCATGTCCGGATTTTCCAGTACGTTTTTGTGAGAAATGGAGGAACCTACCGTTGTTACAATCCCTTCACCAACACGAGCGATGATCGTTTCCTCACCAGCACCTCCGACCAAGCGGTCGATGTTAGCTCGAACCGTAACACGTGCGCGTACCTTTACTTCGATCCCGTCTTTTGCAACAGCTGCTACAATCGGGGTTTCAATAACTTTAGGATTTACACTCATTTGAACGGCCATCAATACATCACGACCAGCTAGATCGATTGCAGCCGCCCGTTCGAACGGAAGCGGAATGTTAGCGCGTTGAGCGGCAATCAAGGCATTGATTACACGGTCAACGTTACCGCCTGCAAGGTAATGACTTTCCAACTGGTTAAGGTTAAGACCTAATCCAGCTTTCTGAGCCTTAATAAGAGGGTTCACAATTCTGCTTGGAATAACTCGACGCAGTCTCATGGCAACGAGAGTGAAGATTCCTACACGCACACCTGAAGCCAGGGCCGAGATCCACAGCATGACCGGGAAAAAGCTCAGGAATACGGACAACACAATAATAGCTAGTGCAACAATCAATAAACCAGTGATCAATGACGGTTCCATCTCAGTACATCATCTCCTTAAATGTTATAAACCAAATCCATAAGTTACACTTCGTACCCAAGCTGTACAGTCATGTTAGGTCACATCCACATGAACATTAGTCGCTTTCACGACTACACGCCCGCCTTCAACCTTCACAACTCGAATCGGGGTATGAACAAGAATAAACTCCCCATCGGTAACGACGTCAATTCTCGCTCCGCCTATCTCGGCCGTTCCAGAAGGCCGCAAAGGAGTTACAGTAACCCCCTCCGATCCTAATAGATGATCCTTGGATTCTTGTGAAATAAACCCGCTCTCTGTAGTTAGCTCTTCTTTGAGAATAAATTTGTTCCAGATCCCCCGGCGTTTAAAGACCTTGATAAAAATGGCAATCACCACGACGGATATTACAAAAGCAATTCCTAGTGACAGGAGTGCGTTCTGACCATCATAAGCTGCCATAACTACTCCGCTAATAATGGACACAATCCCCAATATACCTAGTATACCAAAGCTTGGCACAAAGATCTCAATTACCAAAAGAACGACGCCAATAATAAATAACGTCACATCCTCGCCCCCCGCGAAACCCGCTACATAATGGCCAAAGAAATACAATCCGAAACCTGCAATCCCTATAAACCCAGGTACTCCAAAGCCCGGCATAAAAAGTTCAATAACTACCCCGGCTATCCCCAGCAACAGCAGCACGGTCATAATAACAGGATTAACCAGGAATCGAGCAAGATTCTCTGCGAAAGAAGGTTCAAATTGAATCGTTACCGGGTCTTTCACACCTGAGAAAGCAATCACTTCCTCTACCGTTCCCAGCACTTTCTCCGCATAACCTACCTTCAGCGCCTCTTCAGCCGTTAAAGAGATGATTTCCCCTTTGGCTGATGTCCGATTAATCTGAGGCATTTCGACAACCGTGTTCTTATCGACCATCCCTTCGGCAATGCTTGGATTGCGGCCTCTGAGCTCGGCAGCGGCACGCATCTCACTAGCCCAATGAGAGACAATCTTGGCATTCTCGATTTCGTCGCCTCTGCCATCAACAACTGCAGCCGCACCCATTGAGCTCCCAGGCTCCATTACGATCTTCGTGGCGTTCAATGCGATGTAAGAGCCAGCAGATACTGCGCGGCCGTGCACGAAGGCAATGGTTTCCACTTGACTTTGACGGATTAGCCTGCCAATCTCCTCGGCAGAGTCCACACGCCCCCCCAAAGTGTCGATATCGAGCACGATTAATCTGGCATCTGCCTCTTCCGCATCTTTGAAAGCACGCTCCAGGAAGCTCTGCAATCCACTCTCGACAGTCTGATGTACAGGGACAACATATACCAACCTTCCCCCTGCATTGTCCGCTCTCGCTCCATCTGCGGATGGAGCCTTCGGCGGATTAACATCCGCCATAACAGGGATTGCTGCTAACAACGTCATGGACATCGCGAACATCAGAATGAGCCAACGTCCGATATGATGTCGGATCGTCTTTGTATTCATGCAACTCCTCCTTTCCATTAGTCTATATCCCACCCAATATCTACGGCATTGCTTCCCTGCTGGGTACCAACCGTTGGCGTAGAAATATCAGAAAAGATGAATATTTGAACTTTCTGATATTGTTATAAACGGTACTACGTACTCTATGTATAAATGTTTCATAAATAACGACGCTTACAATTCCTTATGAGGATTTCAGTATCTGCTTAGAACAAAAGACCGCCGCATCAGCGACAGTCTCAGGTTGTTAGACGTTATTGTAGAAAGTAAATCCGTACATTGGCTCGGCTTATCCGAGAAACTGCTGAACCGCTTGGTTAACCAGTCTGCCATCGGCACGACCCTTAACCTTAGGCATCAGAGCGCTCATTACCTTTCCAATCTCCGCTTTTGAAGAAGCACCCGTCTCCTGGATGGTCTGTTGTACGATGACATTGATCTCTTCTTCAGTTAACTGCTGCGGCATGTAAAGGGCAATGATCTCAATTTCTTGTTTAAGACTTTCAGTCAGGTCAACACGACCTGCCTTCTCGAATTCTTGGAGGGAATCTTTGCGTTGTTTGATCTCACGACTGAGTATATCAAGCACTTCATTATCATCAAGCGTTCGTTTAAGATCTATTTCAACATTCTTAATCGTCGACCGAACCATACGGATGACGGAGAGTTTGAACTTGTCCTGATTCTTCATCGATTGCTTCATATCTTCGTTCAATCGTTCGTTTAAGCTCATTGCAGCAAAATCCTCCTAGAACTTTCTCTTGCGAGCAGCCTCGGACTTCTTCTTACGCTTAACGCTAGGCTTCTCATAGTGCTTGCGTTTCTTAACCTCTGCCAAGACGCCGTCCTTCGCGATGGAACGCTTAAAGCGACGAAGTGCAGCATCGATGGTTTCATTTTTACGAACTCGAGTTTCAGACACTAGTTTTTTCCCTCCCTCCGAACAGACCGTCCCAAGAACAAGAACACGGTTATCAAACTACATTATACGGGAAACAGAATCGGAGTGTCAACCTGAGAAAAGAACCTATTTCTTGGGGATTCTCCTCCGCCTTGTCGTCCTTGTTACTGCTAGCTGTTTTTGACGTTCAAACCGCCGATTTTCTCTCCGCCGAGCAGATGAAAATGGATGTGATATACAACTTGTCCGCCATCCGAGCCGCAGTTATTAATGAGCCGGTAGCCGCTCTCTGCAACTCCTAATTGCTCGGCAATTAATGGCGCCGCCAGCAATACTTCTCCTAGAACCTCGCGATCGCCCGCTTCTACATTATTCATTGTTGCAATATGTTTCTTGGGGATAATAAGAGCATGAACAGGGGCTGCTGGCGCAATATCACGAAACGCATATACATGCTCGTTCTCGTAAAGCTTCTGAGAAGGAATATCGCCGTTTACGATTTTACAGAAGATACAGTCCATTCCAGTTCACTCTCCTACGAAAGATGTTTAAGGCAAAATGTTTTAGAACAACCGCAGGATGACAGTCGATAAAAATTCCATCTCGAGCTTCTCTGTCATGAAATCAGAGGCCATTTTGGTCTGCTTGTCCAATAACGTCTGGTTCTCTCCATCCTTCTGAAGCTGAACCTCGGTTGACATAAGCATATCCCTCAGCCATAGCAATTCCTCTTGCTGCTCTTGAATCGTCTTCAGCAATTTCTCCGTCTCATCGGTCTCTAATACCAGCTCCACAATATAGTTGTAGCTCTGGGTAAAGAATGCTTCACCCGCATAGTAAGGCTCTTCCGGATGATTGGTCTGCAAGTACTGCTGCAAAGCCATCCCGATGAAATGAGCGGTTACTTCTGGCTTGCAATTCAACTTGAGATAACGTAAAAACCCTTGCGGGGTATGGTTATCCTTGTTGCTGAGATCAGGCTCGCGATTATACTTCTCCGTGAATATCCAAGTAAGAAGCTTAAGCTCTGTCCCCAAATAGATGTTATGAATGATAAGTTCATGCAGGTCTTCCTTAAGCTCCTCAATCTGTTCGAGCGTCTCCGCATAATGCACGATTTGTTGATACAAAAGACGCTTGTAGTTGAGCATTTCCTCGTATTCTGATTCGCTCTCAACCTTAGATAACACATTAAACAAGCTTTGCTTCAAAATACCGACATTTGAACCGTCAGCAAACAAAGGATTGCCGATTAACTTCTCATCATGATTCATGAAATAATCGACAACTTCGTTAATATCTTCAATGCTGGTATATCGAATGTAAGTAGACATGGATGTGAGGAACTCCCTCCGAGAAGAAAATAAAAAACCTTTTCTAATCATAACAGAAACAAACCGGACTTGCAGCAAATGTTGCATAGAGCCACAGAAGCCCTGAATATAATAGCTGTATGCACATATAGACCGCGAGTCTAATATAAAGTACAATATGCTTAATAACAGAGCTGGAGAGTGAAGTTAATGAACTTTATGCGCGCCTCTACTCGCAAAAAACGTGATCATGTGATCGAAGCGGCATTAAACATGTTTATTGCAAAAGGCTACGAGAACGTATCGGTGGATGACATTATTGCGGCCACGAACACTTCGAAGGGCACCTTTTATCATTATTTTCAGAGCAAAGAGGATATTCTGGCCCAAGTCGGGGAACTTCAGACCAGTGTTATTGAGGAATGGATGAAGAGAACCCCAACGCATGTCCAATCCTTGGAAAGTCACATTAATCGATTGTTTATAGACTTGGCGTCTACTATACAGCACATGCCGCGTCTTGTACGCAGTCTGACCGCTCTTTCCATGCAAAATGAGACTTTAAGCAGCAAGCAGCGAGCTCTGCAGCAGCTTCTCATCGTCAGTCTCTTGCGGTGGTTGCCCGACACGGATAAGGTCAATCTGCTTGTATCGGCCTATAATGGCATTGTTGCGGAATGGTGCATGTCGGAAGAGATGGATCTGGTTGCAAAAATTCATAGTCACTTCGCATTGCTATGGACAGGAATCCGCTCAAATGAGCCGGTCGCGCCATTAGCAGTTGCACCAAGTCACAAGGAGGAAATGAAAATGAGAGTGGCCATTATTGGCGGTGGGTTGGCTGGATTGACAGCTGCTGCTTACTTGTCAGAGGAGCAGGCTGTGAAAGGAATATTGTTCGAACGCAGTCCTCAGCTAGGAGGAAGAGCATTCACATACGAGAAGGCTGGATTTACCCTGAATTATGGTGCGCATGCCATCTATGGAATTGATCGGCACAAGCTTACCGTGATGGAAAAAGAACTAGGGCTCTCCTTCAGCAGTAAGCAAGTTGACAAACGCAAGGTTTTCTATGAGAAGAACGATCAGCTTACGCCAGCCCCGCTCGACTTTGTGAACCTGATGAGAACCGATCTGCTTAGTCCTTTACAGAAAGTGCGGTTTGCCGGTGAAATCACAGCTATCATCGCTAATATTCATCAGCTCAAAAATTACCGGACGCTTGGCGACTACTTGACGTATTCGGATGCCGATGAAGACCTTAAGGAGCTGTGGGAGCACCTGGTATGCTCCAATTTCTTCATCACTCCAGAGGATGCAAGACAGGTGTCTGGCTCCGTTATTAGCGAGTACTACCACAATTTGTTCTTATCTAACCGCCCTGTGAACTATGTGCTGGGCAGTTGGGCAGTTATCTCCAATCAGCTGAAGCAGAAGATTGAACTATCCGGTCGGTGGGATATAGCTCTGCAAGAAGGGATCGAAGCAATTCGATACGAGACAGGAAAATTCATTCTGAAGACCAAAACACGCGAAGAAAGCTTTGATCGAATTGTATTCGCAATGCCCGTCCAACAAGTAGCCAAACTGCTCAAAAGCACAGCTTGGGAACCTTTCTTGGCTCCCTATGAGAATAATACCGCAACCGAGGTTATGGTCTACGATGTGGGGCTTAACCGTGTTGTTGCCAGACCATTCTCTTACATCAGCGATATGAACAACAAGCTGTTCATCAGCGATGTGTCCGCAACGGACCATACCCTCGTTCCTGATGGCGGTCAACTGTTGCAAGGCATTGCTTATTTATCTGATAAGTTCACGGATGATGCCGAACGTAAGGCTTATCTGGATCAGAAAACGTTACAAATGGAACAGTTATTCGATCGTCACTACCCAGGCTGGCGTGACGAGGTTGCCGTGAAGCGTGTGTCCAAAAAAGCGATGGTCGCAAGTGTAAAGAATGTACAAACGAACCGGTTGCTTCCTAATCGGATCGAGAACGTACCCTTCTATTTCTGCGGCGACGGCTGTGTTGGAAAAGGGGAGTTGGCAGAACGCGCATTCTCAAGCGCACGCCATGTAGCGCAGCTGCTCTTGAAAGATGTCAAACAGCTAGTCTTAACCTGACTAGGGCAAACCCAGCTCTGCCATTCGCGAAGCTGGGAGCTCAGGTCTGTAAATGACCTCGAACGGATAGCCGGAATAATCAAATGTTATACTCTTATCCCGGACACTATAAGGATGGCTTAAGCCCTCTAGCTTCCGGACGACTCTTTCCATGTAACCATGATCGGGTGTTCCAAATACAACTCGGATATTGGGCGGGATAGCAGCCATGCTTATGGGGATCCATTTGCGCTTAACGGAGACTACTACGGCATGTGCGGTCCCTCCCCTTGCAAAAGCAAACAATCCGTCACTTCTAGACAGCTCTAGTTCCAGATTGTTCATAAGCCAGTTGGAAGCCTCCGGCACATCCTGAACCGGAAGCCCGATCTCTCTCAGATACATCACGTGGAGAGGTCCCTCTGGCAACAGAACATCCTCGCGAATCGTATGATGAGCAATCCACTCTAATAGGTTCCCATCGCCATCCTTGTAATAAATCGCTACACCGTCAGAGAAGGTTGTAACAGAATCTCCACTGGGCCAGGCAAGCGGAAGGCCACATTGTTGACGCAACATTTGGACGGTCTGTTCAAAGGCGGACATGGGTACTTCGAATGCCAGATGTACAGGAGCCAGCTTCTCGTAGCTTTCTATAAAGGTGAGTTGTGTATGGGCATTTACGCGAAAAACAATCGATGTATCGTTTTCCTGAAGCATAGTTAGTCCAAGCTGACCGCCGTAGAACAATTTGACACCATGAATAGAGCATGTAGGCAGGGTAACTTCTGCAAAGTGAGTTATCATCTTATAGCCCTCCAGGCGGTTCCCAGTCAAGCCGTTTCTGTCTCAGCAGCGCGGCCATAGTGATCAACTCCGCCCCCATATTCATAAACCGAAGCTGCATCGAAGGATCTTTGAACTCTCCGCCTGGCTTGAATTCCGTACTGCCTGGAATGGAACCGAGCACCGGTATAACCCAGCCATGCAGACTTCTGATCATCGCTTGCATCGCTCCAAGAGTTGTCATGGAGGATGGTCCACCAGTAGCGGATATAAGGGCTACAGGTTTGTTCTTGAATTGTCTCCCCCCCACCCACTCCATCGCGTTTTTGAAGGAGCCTCCCATCATGTTGTGGTATTCCGGACTGCCAAGCACAATTCCATCTGCTTCATCAAGCAAACTAATGAACCTGTATACATGTTCATCTGCTCGTTCATCTCTTTTTTCAGGGTGGAACAGAGGAAGAGGGGTTTCCCTCAGATCGAACAGGATTGTTTCTTCGCCACGCTCCCTGCAATATTGAAGCACAGCCTTTACTCCCTTAACCGTATTTGATGTTGATGACAAGCTGCCGTTGAATCCTACCAGTTTCATATCCATTCGCCTCCTGGATGTTCGTTCTATTTATTCTTAGACCCATCGTACAATGATCCAGGATCCAAAGCTTCAGCCAATGGGTGTAATCGGTCATACGCAAATAGGTCCGCCTGATAGCGGACCTGTCTAAGACTATGGATGTAGGAGGCTTAGTCTAATACCTGCTCCTGGCTATGCAAAACCATTCTTTACCGCGAATAATGCCGCTTGCGTGCGATCATCTAACTCCAATTTCCCTAGTATGTTGCTAACGTGAGTTTTCACCGTTTTCTCCGAGATGATCAGGGAGGCTGCAATCTCTTTATTACTTAATCCTTTAGCAATAAGCGATAGCACCTCCTTCTCTCGTAATGTAAGAGTTGACAGGACTGCATCCGATCCGGTGACTGCCTGCTGCTTCTCAACAGGAGCAGAAGTCAGTCCGGCCAAGAGCAGGTTCTTCACTTCGGGATGCAATTGCACATTGCCGTGATACGCACCGCGGATTGCCTCAACGAGCTGATCGGGCTCTATATCCTTGAGCAAATAACCAATTGCTCCCTCTTGCAGCACCGAGCGCACATAATCCTGTTCAGCCATACTCGTGAGAACGAGAATCTTCATTCCAGGGACAAGCTCAAGCATCCGTCTTGTAGTCTCGATTCCATTCATTCCAGGCATGAGCATGTCCATTAAGACGAGGTCAGGCTGCAATTCTACTGCCTTCAACAGAGCCTCCTCGCCGTTTCGCGCTTCACCAGTCAATTCCAAATCCGGTTGTGTATTCAAGAAGAATCCAAGGCTTTTCAATAAAATAGCATGATCATCCACTAATAAAAGTTTAATTCGATTCATATAGGTTCACTCCGAATGAATGGGATTTCAATTACAATCGTTGTCCCTGCTCCAGGCTTGCTGATAATATGGACAAAACCTCCCAACATAGCAGCACGCTCCCGCATACTGACCAAGCCCATACCTGCAGATTGTCCCTCCTCCGATGCAGAACGACCGGGAACAAAGCCTTTACCCTGATCCGAAACCTCCAGCCGCACACTTTCACTCTTGTAATGAAGGGTGAGCTTCGCCTCATTGACTTGTGCGTGCTTACTCACATTATTCATAGACTCTTGTCCGATTCTCCATAACGCTTCTTCTACCGTCTGCGGAAGCTCGTGAATTCCTGTAACATTAGTCGCTATGTTCAGCCCAAGCTTCTCCCCATATTTCTGCAAACCTGTTGCAAGTCCATGCTCAAGGCCTGGAGGGCGAAGATTGGCGATTAGCGAGCGCATCTCCTTCAGCGCGTGCTGAGATAAATTTTGCATCTCTAGCAGAGTGTTCTTCAGTAATTCTGTGTTTCCTTCTGGCAGTGAGGCAGCGCCGCGAGCCGTAAGTGTTAGCGAGAATAAAGTTTGCGACACGGAGTCATGCAAATCCCTTGCGAGCCGATGACGCTCCTCTTGCTTGGCTAATTCGCGGCGCTGAATGACTAGCTTCGCTTTCTCCATACTAAGAGCAAGCTGTGCAGATAAAGCTTCTAACACCTCTGCATCCTGCTGATCGAATTGACGCGGCTGCTCATCTGTTACAAGCAGGATGCCAAAGACCGAATTAGCCCGATAGAGAGGCACGGAGAGCGCCGATTGGAACGGTTTAATCCCTACGGCCTCCAGCTCTTGATAGGGCTTTACATTATGAATCTGGAGCACCGTAGTGGACCCAGTAAACGCAGTAGTCACCGGATTGATATTCGAGAGACTCATCCTGACACCCTCTGAAATACTATTGCCCGAACAATACCGCGCACTTAAGTATAAAGCTTGTCCATCATGTAAGAACAGAACTGTATTAGGCCAACCGAATGACGTGCCAATCCCGTGCACGATCTGCTCTGGTAGAAGTCCGGTCTCAATCCCTTCTGAGATGAACCGAGATGCTTCATTCCATTTCATTAAACGATCCGCTCTTCTGCGTTCTGAGTGAAAGAACATAGTGCGCTTGATTGCAGAGCCGATTTGATAGGCAACTGTATGCAACAAAAGAAGCTCTTCATTTGAAAAATGCTTTTTTCCAGGTGCGGCGAGATTCAACACCCCCATCAGTTCATCCCCCGCCTTTAAAGGAACAGAGGCATGGTGTTCAATATTCTCCGTGTCCCCCCACATGTATTTCTCAGCGTTCTCAATGCGCTTGCAGGATATGATGTTGGCTGCGCGGCTTAACCGCCCATCCCATAAGCGGTCCAGACACCAACATCGGCCCGTGCACATCGGGGTTGCTTCTCCCCAACTCAGCGCTTGAGGTAACCCGCTGCTAGCAATAAAAGTATAATGAGGCTCCTCGTGCGCAAGGAACATCCAGCCGGTTGTAAGTCCTGTTACTTCGAGCAGCTTGATCAGGACCGCCTGTAGCATTTCATGAGTCTCGTTGGATCGGTTTAATATTTCCGAGATGCTCTGCAGGGCTAGTAGTTGCTCTTCCCGGTTATAGTGTTTCATTTATGTATCCATCCCTTCCTGCATCGGGAGTTCAATTGTAATCTTAACTCCAATCCCAACCCCGGAGATCAGCTCAAGTTTCCCATTCATGGTTAAGATACGGCTGCGCATCTGTTCCACTCCTATTCCTGATAGATTCGTTTCATTCCCTGCAAAAAGCGGCTCGAACCCGATTCCGTCATCCTCATAGGATAAATAGAATAACCCGCCGACACAATATAATTGAATAATTACTTTGTTAGCAGATGAATGTTTTTTAGCATTATTCAACAGTTCCTGCGTGATACGGAATATGTGCCTCTTGGAATCCAGGTTGAATTGCTCTGCAGCTTCCGCCTGCTCCGTAAACAGTTCAATCTCGAATGGACTAGCCGCGCGCTCCTGCTCAATTAACTTGTGAAGCGTCTGCAGCAGACCGATTTCACGCAGTAAGTGGGGATGAAGCTCAAAGCAGCTCTGCCTTAAATTTGTATTGATAACTTCCAAGTAGTCAATTAACCCGGTCATCTGCTGCCTGTCCTCCTCTGCTTGAATGGATCGGCTCAGGACATTATGAAGTCGTCGTTTCAAGAAAAATAAATCTTGCATCGTCGTATCGTGAATATCGTTAGCCATTCGAATTCGTTCCTTCTCCTGTAATTCGAACATCAGCTTGCGGAACCAGGTCAAGTCCTTGGCGTCATGCTCACTCGGCATCTGAGCAGCCAAATGCTCCAGCTTCATGGTGAGCTTCCGGATCAGGAATATATTCTCAATACTGACGGATAAGTAGCTGATAATCAGATTCAACCATTGCAAATCCTCCATTCCTAGCAGAGTGTTCGTTTTTTTGCGTGTAATAATCAAATAACCGGTGTACTCTTCATTAGAATTGAGCTCGTAGATTAAATATTCAGGATGTTCCTCGTGCTCTTCCCTTACAAGCTTTTCGACCTCAGCCAGATCAATCTGCCCAACCCCGAACACCTCATGTTCCTCTTTATACCGGAATACGATCGCACCTCCATGCAGCTGTAAAGCTGTAACGATGTCCACCAGGATCGTTTCTTTTAGCTCGCGAAAACTAGTTATCGTCCCAAGCCGCTTGGAAATTTTTTTCAAGGCTGATTGTAAGACATGCTTGCGCGGGAACATGATGCGTTCTAATTTGGTAGAGAAATACTCCAAGGCATATAGTACGATCGAAATTATGAACAGGACGACACAGAACAAGGAGAAGGCATGCGCAAGGGTAGTCTCATTACGATAAATGCTCATATCCAGGGCAGTAATCAGCAAGCTTGGGACTAAGGCAATAACAGTGGTCATCGACAGTCGACGAAGGACAATATGGATATCAAACAACTGCTTGGTAGCGATCAAATAAGTAAAGGATAGAGGGAAAAACAAAATTACGATACCCGTATGAAAAGTAGAAACCCAAGGTTGTTTGAACAATAGGATGGGCAAAAAAGACAAGAAGGAAAATGGGAAAAAAGAGATAAGAATGGATAGCCATACGGCTTTGATCAGTTGGCTTACGGCCTCATTCGTTCTCCAATGTCTTATGAGCATTGATGTTAAGCTATAGAAATTCAAGCCCATCCCCAACAAGAAGACAACTATCGTAATTGTATTGCTATAAGCATAATAAGGGTAAGCATCACTTGCACTGAAAAGAATCAAGCGTAAAAAAAACGTCACCAATACTACCCCATACAACGTATGGAGGAACTTCTTCGAAGACCGCACATGGCCTTTTTCAAGAAAAAAAACATGCAAGAAATGATAGAATACGACTGGAAGTACCATCATTGAAGTGTTGATGATCACTTTTCCTAAATAATCACCTCGAATGGAAGCTAGCAGACTCATAAAGATTAGCCCAATCGTTAGGAATACAACAGCTAAATAGATCGCCGACCGAGAGCTTCTCATAGTAAGCAGGATAGCTGCTGAGATACTGAAACAGACGAACTCCGCAGTCAGCGACATGTAATCTATGAAGCTTCTAGTCCTCTCCATGGTAACTTCCGTTATGACACCGCTCCGTTCGATGACCATTCGATCCGCTTGATCGATCGTTCGCCATTTCTTCACCGAGAAGTGTTCCTCAGTCGGCTTATTATTCACACTAACAACACGATCACCAATTTCCATTCCAACTCTAGACGATACAGCACTCTCTTCAAAAGCCGTAATCACCCATTGGTTCTGTTTGTCCTGCCCTATTAAAATACCAGTATGAGGATAGCGGAAAGTTAGAAATAGAAACCATATTTGAATCAATAGGAATAGAAGAATAGCGGCGCTGACTAGAGTGATCTTCTTCATCAAACTCACCTTTTCGACAAGTATTAAATCGTGCAGAACCGTTGCCTGGAGCCCTAATCTTACTCTCTAACATACTATCAAACCGCAAAAGGATTGTATAACAGAGTTTTCCAGTTAACAATCTGTTTTTACATATTGTAGAGCAGTTTCAAACAAGATTCGACAAATTATATAGTTTTGTCATAGAATCTGATCCTAAAATCAGTTATAATTTCCTAAAGGGTAACTAGAAAATATTTCTACTTCTTTCTATCATCTGAAAATGAGTTTTATTTTTATAAGAGCAGCACTTGTAATTCCATCATGTTTAGGGGTGTATCATGATTCATAAGAACGCCAAAGCTTTTGCGCTCGGTCATTCCATAGTACCGATACTCCTGTTTTTGCTCTACGGAAGAGACCCACAATCGGTGCTTCTGCTCATAGCTGGCCTGGCCATTGCCTTCACAACCTTCCTCTTGTGGAGAGCGTTCTCGGTTCAAGATCTGACCCGTTTTATGAAAATGCCTGGGCTTTTTCTGCTGATGGCTGTTGATTTATTGCTATTGATTATGGTGTTCGTATTGCCGGATTGGATGTCGAATCTGAGGCCTACCTGGCTATTGTTGTTCATCGTGCCTCTTTATGCTTCCGAAACTGGGATCGGCTCCACGCTCGTTCTTAGTCTCTTCGGGGCATTCGCACTGTTCCTGTTTAATCTGACACAGGGCGGCTCTTTTTTTTCCTTTGATACGTTCCTTATCGTGTTGAGCTTGCTGTTGCTCATTATCTTTATCAGCCGAGTATCAACGAATCTTAACCGTATGACTTTCTTTGACACCTTGACTCGCTTGCCTAATCGAGAGCTTTTCAAAGATAGATTGAACACTGCTCTGCAAAAAACAAAATCTAAATCTTCACCAGTTGCCGTGTTTTTTTTGGATCTGGATAAATTCAAACATGTGAACGATACGATGGGGCACGAAGCCGGGGATACTTTACTCCGAACAGTATCCGAGCGAATTGTAGCTATCTTGCCGCGCAAAGCGACATTAGCCCGAATGGGGGGAGACGAGTTCGCCATCCTGATCCCTCACTTCGAGAAAATGGAGGATGTCGTCAACTTATGCAAAGCTATTTTCCAGTCTCTGCAAGATGCAGTAATCCTGAACGAACAGGAATTGTACATAACTACAAGTATTGGAGTCGCCCTATACCCGGATCATGGAAGAACCAGTGAACAGTTGATGAAGAATGCGGATGTGTCTATGTATCGCGCCAAGGAGCAAGGCCGCAATCATTATCAGTTCTACAGCCCCCCAGAAGGTGTTCAGATGCCTTATGAACGGTTTGCCATGGAGGCTATGCTGCGTAAGGCCTTGGAGAAAGACGAACTAGTAGTCTATTATCAACCGCGGGTAAGCACCCGTTCTGAACAACTAGTATGTGTAGAAGCGCTTGTCCGATGGATTCATCCAGAGCTCGGACTTATTCAGCCCATTGATTTCATTCCGCTCGCAGAAGAGACCGGGTTGATTGTGCCTTTAGGAGAGCTCGTTCTGCGCAAAGCATGCAGGCAAGTGCGGATGTGGCAAGAGCTCGAAGGTTATTCATCGTTGCGGGTCAGTGTTAACTTATCACCGCTCCAATTCAGACAGCAGAATCTCCCTGTGCTGGTTCACCGCATCTTAAGGGAATCGAAGCTAGCTCCTGAGTATCTGGAGCTAGAAATAACAGAAAGCGCAGCGATGCAGAATGTCAATCGTAACATTCTGATGCTGCGCGATCTGAAGGAAATGGGTGTTAAGATATCCATCGACGACTTCGGAACAGGCTATTCATCACTTAGTTATTTGAAGCGATTCCCTATTGACGGCTTGAAGGTAGACCGCTCATTCATTAACGGGATTCACGAGGATGCCGACGATGCCGCCATCGTAACCGCTATTATTGTACTTGCCCGCACCCTCAAATTAAAGGTGACCGCTGAAGGCGTGGAGACTGAGGAGCAATACGCCTACCTGCAGCAGCAAGGCTGCGACGAGATTCAGGGTTACTTGTTCGGCAAGCCGATGCCTGTGGATACGTTCGAAGACTGGCTGAACTTACATATGTCAGAAGAAAGCTTAATGTTCTAGGGAAAGAACGTAGCTTCAAACGTTGTACTAACCAGATTCAAAACGAAATGCAACTAGATTCAAAACGCAGTGCATTAACCAGATTCAACTGTTACGCGGCTTCCGCCGCCTTCTGCATCTGCAGGTTGTACGATCAGCCTGCGGGGCAATCTGGCCCTAAGCTCGGGAACATGACTGATCACCCCTACCGTTAACCTTTCCATATACAGCTTCTCCAGCGAGGCAATAACCGACTCCAGCAACTCTTGATCCAATGTGCCGAAGCCTTCGTCCAGGAAAAAGAACTCAAGCGGATATCGGCCTCTCAGTTGAATCTGTGCCGATAGCGCTAGGGCTAGCGCAAGTGAGGCAAGGAATGTCTCTCCTCCAGACAAGGTAGAAACAGGACGTTTCACACCCCCATTCGCATCATCCCGAATCAGAAATCCACCCGTAGAATCAACCTCAATCGCATATCTTTGCCCCGTCAGATCGCCTAAGCGCTGTGAGGCTGCTCGACTTACAACCGTTAACTGTTCTTCGGCGACATATTCTACAAAAGCGTTTCCTCGAAGCACACTTTGCAATTTGGCCAACCGTGCAAGTAAAACTTCCAGCTCCGTTCGTCTACCCTGGAGTTGGCTCCACTTCACGTGCTTCGTTTCTACATCTTCCAGATCTCGTTCTGCCTTAGCTGTCTCCTGCAGCGCAGCTTCATCCTGCTCTTTGGCAGACAACCATTCAGCCAGACATTCATTCCACTGCTCTTCCGTAATGACCAAGCCTTGCAGTTGTTCATCCAGTGTTTGTACTTTCAATTTGCACTTCTGCTCTTGTTCTCGATGAAGAAGAATGCTCGATTGTCTCGAGCTTCTCTCTTGTTCAGGCAGTCTAGCTTCCTCCACTTCCTTCTGAGAAGTGAATATAGTGCTGCTAATTGCTTCCTGCCAGTAACGGTCAGCTTTGGCTGCTGCTTCGTGTGCCGATCGTTTAGCTTGAGCCGCTGTGCTCTGACGTTCAATACATTGTTGAAGGGACGATTGCAGCTCGGAAACCTGTTGTCTTGCAGATCGCTCATTAACACGGATCGTTTGAAGCTGTGACTGCGTGTCACTCATTTGCTTGGCAACATCATCGCCATCTTCCATCCATTCTCGAAGCTGCTTGCCTTTCTCTTCTGCCGCATGTGTTCGGGCATCACACTGGGCATGGAGCTGTACAAGCTCCCTCTCCAATTGTACGCTCTCTTTATGTAAGTCATCCATTAGCTTCGTTGTATTCTCCAGGAACGGAACGCTCTTAGCCAATCGCTCTCGCAGCTCTTCCGCTTGACGATCTTGATCATGGAGCAAAGATAACTCTTGCTCGATTTGTTCGACGGACTTGCCATCGTAGCGCTCAGACCAAGCGGTTTGCAGCTGACCGATATGCGATTGATGCGCTTGCTGCTTATCAGCAGCATTAGCAGAAGCAGCTTGAGCGGTTTCCATACGAGCTGTAAGTTCATTGTGAAGCAGCTCCAGTTGGCGTTGTTGCTGCTGCTGCAGCTTGAACGCTTCCTCGATTCGGCCAACACGGTTCATGGCTGCGGCTGTGCGATCATCGAGCTTGGCGACAGCTTCTGTGATGACCGGAATTGTAACGGAGCTAGAGTCTTCTGCGCTTGTTGATGACGCAATAGAGTAAGCCTCTGCTGATAAGTCAATCGGCGGGTCTATAACGGTTGCATGGGCAGCAGCCGCTTCTGCATACGATTCAGCGTTGTGAGCGGTTGAATTGGAGGTGTCAACTTTCCAACGCGCAGCCAACTCATCCAGCTTCTCCGCCTGTTGGTACAGCTTGAACTGCAATTGCTGAAGCGGCTCACGGAGCTGCTCGAGCTGCTCGATGGCGGCGTCTGCCTGCTCGTCTTGCAAGAGCAAGGCAGCGCTTGCCGGAGCATGCTCGTGCTCGGCCGAGAGCCGCGGATGCTCGTGCGAGCCGCACACCGGGCACGGCTCGCCCTCCGCGAGCGTCGCCGCCAGCAGCGCCGAGAGCCGCGCGGTCTCGCGCTCGCGGCGCTGCCGCTGCTGGCGCGCGAGCTCGCTTGCGGCTGCCGCCTGCAGGCGGCTCGCCTCGCGCGCCAGCTCGCGCAGCGCCTCGCGCTCGGCGGCAGCGCCGGCCACGTCTGCGGCGAGCTGCGCGCCGAGCGCGGCGTCGCGCGCTGCAAGCTCGCGGCGCTGCTGCTGCAGCCGCTCGAGCGCTTGCGCGCTGCGGGCGGCCTCGGCGGCCAGCTCGGCCGCCTGCAGCGCCGCGCTTGCGAGCTGCTGCTTGTCGAGCGCAGCTGCCTGCAGCTTGTGCCGGTCCCCGGCCGGCACTTCGAGCCGCTTGAGCTGCTGCTGCAGCTCAGCTTGCTTCAGCTGCGCGCGTTCGCGCAGCTCCGCCTGCTGCTGCAGCCGCGCTGTGCTCGCGGCATGGGCGCCCGCGGTCTGCTCGCGGGCCGCATTCAGCTGCGCGAGCTCGGCCGCGAGGCGCTGCAGCTCTTGCTGCAGCGCCAGCGCCTGGCGCAGCCGCTCGAGCCGGACGGATAGTCCGGCCTCGCCCGCAAGCAGCGCCTGCTGCGCAGCGGCATGTGCGGCAACCGCGGCGCTATGCCCGTTCGTTGCCGCAGCCAGGGCCTCAGCCGCAGCCTCCTGTTCGCGGCCGGCAGCCTCGGATAAGCGTGCGGTCTCCTCCCGCTCTCGCAGGAACTGCATCAGCCGATCGGCCGCTTCTGCTAGCAGAAGGGATCGTTCCCAGTCCGCGATTGCCCCCTCCTGGGAAGCCAGCTTGTCCAATTCAAGCCCAAGCTTGTCGCGCTCTTGCTGCCAGTCCCAGTGCTGTTTCAACTCATCGCGCCGGGTCTGACTTGCGTGCAACCGCTCGCGCTGTTGCTTCGCCTTGCGCCTCGCTTCATCCAGCCTTGTTATCGCTGTCATCAACGCTTCCTCCGATGCATCGCCCAGCCCTTGCTGTTCGGCTGCAATTTGCTTCAGGGTGGACTCCGAAGCCTTTACGCGTCCGCTTAACTTTCCGTTCAATTGGTTCCCATAAGCTTCTAATGCGAACAAGCGCTGAAGCATTTGTCGACGCTCGCTGTCTTTCAGCGACAGGAATTCGGCGAACTTCCCTTGAGGAAGAACTACAGCTCGAGTGAAATCATGCATGGAGAGACCTAATGTTTCTTGAACCATGCGAGTTACTTCTTTACTCTTATCTGCTAATACTACGCTCCCCTCAACATCAACAGATTCACCATTAGCAGTTAAACCCATGCCCAACTGGACAAACCGACTTACGGTTTGGAGCAGAGAAGTATCACCGCTGCGTTTATATTGACGATCAACACGATAGCGCTCGCGTCCCGAAGGACTGGAAAGCTCGAACGTAAAAGACACGGACAGCGTGTTCTCCGCATGATTCAGAATACCCTGCGTTCCACCGCTCGCACGCTCTACTTCACCATACAAGGCAAGCGTCATCGCATCCAATATGGTCGATTTGCCGCTGCCTGTAGGTCCGAATATCCCGAACACACCAGCATCGCAAAGCTTAGTGAAATCTATGGTCTGCTTATCCCGATAGCTCTGCAAACCCGCGATCGTTAACTGAATCGGCTTCAAATTTCTTTTCCTCCTTCCTCATCTGTTGCGGAACTTCCTTCAAGCAGCAGCTCCATGAACAGCTGGACGAGCTCAGGCTCCGCTTCAGCACCGCCAGTCTGACGCGTATAGAAGCGCCTGAACAATTCATCAGCAGGAAGCCTCTCCCTTACATCCGTTTCATCGGATTGAGACTCTGTTGTGCTCTGATAGATCGGTCGAATCGTAACAATTCCTGCATGTCTTTTGCGCAGCTGCTGGATTTGTTCCATTCCCATTGTTTCTGTCAGATGGATATCAAGCTCGATCCAAGCCCTTGCATCTCGACCTTCATCAATCATCCGATGCACCTGCTCAAGCCCTTCCTTGGCTTGCCAGCGAACAAGCGGTCTTCCGGCAGTTAGAAACAGCTCTGTAACCTCAGGTGCTTCTCCAGGCCGAACATCGAGCAGAGTTACTGATTTCGCTTGACCTGCTTCTGAGAAGCTGTAGCCTATCGGCGAGCCGCTGTACCGGATCCGTGCGGGACCTTTTACTTCTTGAGGCCTGTGCAAATGTCCTAATGCCGTGTATTGAGCTCCTATATCAAAGGCTCTCGGATCGACGGTATAAGCGCCACCTACTTGAATGGGCCGTTCCGAATCGGATTCATAGCCCCCAAGAACATATAAATGGCTCATAGCCAAGTTAACCTTATCCGAACCAAAAGCCTGCGCCTGTCTCAGCATTAGAGCGGTAACCCGATCCGAATAGGCGCTTCGCAAAGTTTCTTGATCGAATTCATCAGTGAGCAGTTCGCGCAGCCTCGATTCAGAAGGATAAGGAAGCGCCGCGATAACGGCTATCTCCCTTGTTCGAGCAACTTCAACCATCACAGGATCTGCCGTCGGCATTCCAATAAGCGTTATTCCTTGACGTACTGCGAGCGGAGCTGAAGCCGCGAGACGCTCCGGATTATCGTGGTTACCCGCAATAACAACAACCTGACACCGCCCGCCATCGGCAATTCTAGCAATCGTATCATAGAACAGCTGTTCCGCCGCAGCCGGAGGATTCACAGAGTCATATACATCACCTGCCAACATTAGTAGGTCGATCTGTTGCTCCTTGACCAGCACCGCTAGCTCCTCAAGAAACTGGGCCTGTTCCTCCAGCCTGCTGCGGCCTTCAAGCAAACGTCCCAGATGCCAGTCCGCTGTATGTAATACCCGCATCTAATTTTTCACTCCTTAACCTACAACTCGACTGTGTGGGATCCGTCAAAAAAGTACAACATTTTCTCTTTCACAGGACGCTTCCATATCTGTTCAATCGCATGAGCATACAGTTCCACTTGAAGGCGATATCGCTCCACCACATTGGCTAAGCCATCTCCAAGTATCGCATCGGTTTTGTAATCTAGCAGCACTAGCTCTCCATTCTCTTCGAACAGACAATCAATGACCCCTTGAATCAATATCATCTCTTCTTGACTGGTTTCCTCGATACCCGAATAAACATCGCCAGCCCTAAGTCCATAGCTGAACGGGACCTCGCGATTAACATGCGGCGCACGCAAAATTCTCTCGCCTAAAGGTGAAGTGAAGAACTGTAACAAGATATCCGCATCTGCTTGACCGCGCTGTTCTTGTGTAATCATCTGACGGTTGACCATACGATCCATCGTGGCAATGATAATATCTTTTGTCATCATCGCATTATGAAGCGGAACATGCTGCATGATGGCATGATAGACTGTGCCGCGCTCAGCTGCATTCATCTTCCTCTGCTCCATGAACTTCGGTCTCTTACCGAGGGAATGCTGAACTTGACGCGCTTCACTGCCAGGACCAACCGATTGTTCGGAGGCTGCCTTCGGAAGCCAAATGACAGCTGGTTCTCCTTCTTCATCCTGGTCCCTGTGCGGGTCCGCCAATCGTTTCAACTCGGTTACCGATGTTTTGGAGAACAGCTTGGACAGGCTCTCGTGAGGATTGCTCCAGCTCAATCTTTTGTTCAGTTGCTCCCTGTGGACACTCTCTATATCATCAACAGGCTCAAGTTGACCTATTGCTTCCATTCGATTATCCGCGAACCTTGCTTCGATAGCTGCTGCTGCTTGTGTCAAGGTTGCCGTCCCTATGACACCTATAGACCAGTTGGAGGATTCTTCCTCCATAATGGATGGCCCCCTGCTAATGGATTCTGGCAATTGGCCCCAGGACCGCAATGTCTGGGCATGAGGATGCCGTATCAGCGCAGGACCTAGCCAATCCAGGAAACAACGGGCTTTGGCCACCTCATAGTCAGGCAGCGCCCATTCCTTATATTCCGCTAGAGCTCCCCATTTTTGAACATGCTTGTCAAGCGTTGGGAGTGTACCTAGCAGGAAAAGCTTTTCCTTAGGCCGAGTCAGTGCCACATACAGCACACGAAGCTCCTCAGCAAGCATCTCCATCCTCATCCGCTTACGAATCGCTAACAAAGGCAGAGTCGGATAGCTTACACGCAAAGAGGTATCGACATATTTGGGTCCGAAGCCCAGCTGCTTGTGCATAAGGAATGAACCGGTTAAATCCATCATGTTGAATCTTTTACCCAACGCAGCAACAAATACGACCGGGAACTCCAGACCCTTGCTTTTGTGAATGGACATGATTCGAACGACATCTTCCTGTTCACCTAATGCTCTCGCCGTTCCCAGATCGCCGCCATTGTCCTGCATCCGCTCAATGAATCGCAAGAATCGATACAGTCCTCTGAAAGAGGTAGCCTCATATTGTCGAGCACGGTCATACAGGGCGCGTAGGTTGGCTTGTCTTTGCAGTCCCCCAGGCAACCCCCCGACATAATCATAGAATCCCGTATCCCGGAATAATGACCATATAAGGTCCGCCAATGACCCTTGGCGTGCAGCCTCCTGCCATCCGCTGAGTCTGTACAGGAATGAGGTTAGCTTACCGCGCAGCTTCTCAAGAGCTTCGTGATCCAACAGATCAACCTCATCGGCAGAGCCGCCACTCGTAGCGCTCCCCCCCGGGCTTTCCTCTGCAGATACGCAGGCAAGCACAGCTTCATAATAGGGGCTGTTGCGTTTGGATAACCGAACCTGCGCAAGCTCGTTAGCTGTTAATTGGACAATCGGAGAACGAAGCACGCCTGCAAGCGGGATATCCTGATAAGGATTATCAATAACTTTGAGCAAGGATAGAAGGGTCTCTACTTCAGTAGCTGTGAAATAGCCGCTGTTCAAGTCAGCATACACAGGTACTCCCCCTAATCTTAACTCCTCCATCAGAACGGCAGACCAGTTCGAAGGAGAGCGCAGCAGGATGACGATATCCCGATATTCAACTTTACGATACCCGCCAGACTCACGGTCGTACACTTGAAAAGGCTGCTCGCCCGTCTCGCCGCGAAGCTTATGTATTGTAGCCGCAATAAGTCTTGCTTCCAGTTGAGCCGTCTCCGCTTGCTCTTCTTGCTCAGCACGATCTGTTGTTGCATCACCAGTCTGATTGTTATCGTCCTCATCCTCACCATCCGCATCAGATGCTTCAGCTCCATTCCCAGCTCCTGTTTTATCCACTAGAAGCACTTCTATGGAACAATCATTCGGACTGGGCGGATAGGCGGCGCCGCACACGAGCTGGGCTGCTTCATCATAATCCATCTCTGCAACCGTAACACTCATTAACTGTTTGAACAGGAAGTTAACCCCGTCGACTACCTCTTGACGACTTCGGAAGTTTCGCGCGAGATCTATGCGCTGTCCGAGCCCCCCGGGATTGTTCTGGTATATCTTATATTTGTGCAGGAATAACCCTGGCTCAGCCAATCGAAACCTGTAAATACTCTGCTTCACATCGCCAACCATGAATCGATTACCAGGCGCTTCCTTGGACAGTAAGTCCACTATAGCTTCCTGTACCATATTCGTATCCTGATACTCGTCCAGCAATACTTCCTCGAACTGTTGTCGGTATTGAACAGCCGCGTCAGACGGAATCGAATGCTCAGGAGTAGAGTCGGGATGTCTAAGTATACTCAAGCAGTAATGTTCCAGATCAGCAAAGTCAACGAGTCCGCGAGCGGCCTTCTGCTCTCTGAACCGCACCCCAAAAGCAATAACGATCTCTGTCAATTTGGCCATAATTGGAGCCATTGCAGCCAATTCCGCCTTGTATTGCTCAGGTGTGCGTTGGAATAATTCTTCCTGCAAGGTATACAGTTGTTTCTTGGCCTGTTCCCGCAGCTTCTTAACCCGCTCCTGAAGCTCCTTGTCCACATCATTGCCCTTGCTTGCATTCAGCTTGCCGAACCCTGCCGTTTGGAACCGGTCATACAACAAATCCCACGACATACCAGCAGCATTCAATAATTCAGTAACGACTAACAGATCGGCTCTTAAGTTATCGATATAAGCTGTTGGCCCTCCAGAGCTCTCCGATAGATGTAATGCTTCTTGAATTAATCCGCGAACTCCTCTTAGCTCTAATAGAACATCTCCGATCAGACTTGCTTGCCACTGCTCAAACCCTGATTGTGAGGATGAAGTGGAGTCCGCGGGATCGAAGGCAGCAACTACTTCATCTAACCAATGCTCTGGCCAAGGGTGACTTCGAGAAAAGTCATACAAGTTCTGTATGAATCTGGAGATCGCTTCATCTCCTCGTTCCCCGCCAAACCAGTCGACCAGTTCCCAGAACGGACTGTTCTCCTCGCTTACCCCATATTGCTCTTCCAACAGCTCAGATAAAATATCTTGCCGCATTAGCTCAGCTTCCGTCTCGTTAGCAATGCGAAAGGACGGATCTAGCTGAACACGCGAGAAATAACGGCGAACAATTTCCAAACAAAAGGAATGTAAGGTCGTTATGGAAGCCCGATGAATGAGTGAAATCTGTTTGCGCAAATGCACAGACTGTGAATGATGCAGCAGCTCCTTCTCCAGAGCTTCACGAATGCGCTGGCGCATCTCTCCTGCTGCGGCATTCGTGAACGTGGCGACCAATAATTGATCGACATCAATGGGATGGTGCTCGTCTGTGATCTTGCGTATAATTCTTTCCACTAACACCGCTGTTTTACCTGATCCAGCAGCAGCAGCTACTAACACATTGCTCCCGCGTGTGCGGATCGCTTCCCACTGTCCATCCGTCCACTTACTGCCAACAGGCTTGTCCCCAAGACCAGTTGCGGAGACAAAATCTGCAAGTTTTTTTTCACTATCTGCATTCATTATAAAGTCTCCTCAATCTTGTACTTAGATTTCAATTGTCCATGCGGCTAGCCTCAACTGCCTGCCAAACCTGTTCTTTGGGGATGACCTGCAATCGATTATATGACTGCATCTCTGCATTGGGCTCGAATCTGCAAACCGGCTTGTATGGGCAGAACGTGCAGGCTAACTTGGGACCCATACGATAAGGACGAATGTCTACATGCCCGTCTGTAATCTGACTTCCAATGTCTTTGATGACATTGCGTACGTAACCTCTCAGTCCATTCCATTGCTCTTCTGTAGCAAGTGATGAGCTTTTATAGAAGCTTCCATCTGTTTTCATTGCTACCGGAATCAGGTTGGAATACCCGCTTTGCTCTCGAAGTCTGCTATCCATAAGCTGGACGGTATCTGCATCATCCAGAACAAGACCGCGCATTTTGAACCGTTTCAATAGTTCTTTCTCCGCTTGATCTACAGTCAGCACATTTTTGCGCTGCAGCATCGGATTATGAACATGGAAATATAGGACCCCGGCCGGCTTGGCTTTACGGCCCAACCATTGCTCGGCATGTGTGATTACAACATCCAGATAAGTGAGCATTTGTAATGACATACCGTAGAACACGTCGGTTAGTTTAAGGTCGGTTGGACTGGATTTGTAATCAATAACGCGAAGCAGCATCCCGCGATCACCGAAAGCTTGATCCACGCGGTCAATTCGACCAATAATCTCCATCGTGCAGCCGTTATCCAGATGAAATTCGAGTGGAGGCAGTGTTTGACCAGGTCCGAATCCTAACTCTAATCCTATCGGTACAAACGATCCGTGCCTGGAATGCTCCCCTAATACAGCAGAAGCACGTCCTACGATCTGTTTAAGCTTACGGGCAATATAACGATGTCGGTTAGAGCTTAATAATATTTCGGCTTGTAAGCGGGGGGCAAGCTCATCCACGGCCATCGATGCCAGTGCAAAGCATTGCTCCGTTGTCAGAGCCGACCATGCAGCACCTTCTTGCTGCAGCCGCATTGCTACTCTGCTTAATGCAGCATGGAATAGTTGCCCGATATCAGGCGCTTCAAGTCTATATATACGTCGCTCGGCCAATCGAAGTCCATGCGAAGCAAATTGCGAGAACGGGCATGCAACGAACTTCTCCATTCGTGATACACTCGCTCGCAGTCTTTCTCCATATAGGGCTCGGCTGACCGGGACCGTTAAGGAATGCTCATGATTCGTGTATAGCAGGGAACGCAATGCCCGTTCGAGCTTCTCTTTCCAAGCAGATTGCCCCGCGAACCAATTGTAGGCTTCCCACCATACATTCGTGATTGTCTTACCTTTGATCCATTCACGAAGTTGGACGCTCAGCATCGACAGGACTCGGTCTGGTTGAGCTATGAATTCCAAAGTTTCATCATCTGAAGCACCCGTTGCCGGCTCTGAGAGCAGCATCTGCTCCGCGGCCATAGGGAACATCCTGCGCAATCGTTTGACAACCTCTGAAGGCAGCAATGACTTTCCTTCTTCATCGGCAAGAGGATAACTGATCCATAGATGATGGCTAGGAGTTGTTAGCGCAGTATAAATGAGAAACTGTTCATCCAGCAGCTTCCTTTTGCTTCCGTCGGCCATCTCCATGCCGCCTTCGATAAACCGTTCCCGTTCTGCCTCCGTTAACAATCCATCCTCGTTCAGCTTTGCTGGCATGACCCCGTCATTAACACCTAATATGTACACTCTTTTAATCCGGCTGGACCTTGTTCTGTCCATGCTGCCAATAAGCACTTGATCCAAAGCAGGCGGGATGAGCGCGAGTTTGATCTGGTCGAGTCCCGTTTCGATCAGTTCAGAGAACATCGATATGGTTAGCTTTTCATCCCCAAGCATTTCTACAATCTGATCTAATAGATCCATAACACTGTCCCATATTTGACCATTCTCTTTTGCAGCTTCCGGATTGCCTGCTTCTATATAAGACTGAGATTGCAGCTCCAGTTTCTCCGCTAACTGCAGGTCGGCCAGGAACATGTATAACCCCTGCGCCATATCTCGGACAGAGTCAGCCTTCTTGAGTGATTGCTCCAGTGAGGATAACGGATGTACAATCAACCCTCGGCAGTAATGAAGCAGCTCCGTAAGTGGCTCGTCAGGTGCAGGAGTTATTCCATTATCTTCGAGTGAAGATCGCATAGCAGGCTCCCACCGCCTCGCCTCCTTCCAGCGATATCCCTGAATTCCGAACGCCAATACCACGTTCTCGAGCTGATTCATCCCACCCCTTAGTAGTCCCAACGCATAGGGCTTTTGATCGGACTTTTCGTGCGGTAGCAAAAGATCGGTCTTGACACAACGGAACACCGCATCATGCCGCCAATTACCGCTCACTACCTCTAAGGACGAACGGATTAGCTCAGATAACGGATGATGTAGTAGGGACCTTTTCTGATCGAAAAAAATAGGAATGCCATGATCCGTAAATGTTGTAGCCAGTAGGTCTCTATACTGCTCCATATTGCGAACAAGTACAGCCATATCACGCCATCTGTAGCCCCGTTCCCTCACTTGACGGATCATCTCGCGGGCCAGACCCTCTGCTTCTGCCCTGCGATTAACAGCACTCTGAATGGAAACATCCACGTATTCACCTACAGAATTCGAGAATGGCGGTGCAGTACGGTTACCAAAGCTCGCTTCCAAATAGGCAAGCATGGGACTGTGTTTGAACCTGATGGCTGGATCAGCGTTCAGGATATGAACACTTTCTTGCTCAACTCCCATTTGCTCCGCCAATTGCTTGAGCCTGATCAGAGTCCTTGCCGTAGGATTGAACAGATCAAGCTCGTCCGGTTCTTCAGAGGCCTCATAATCCCGCTCTCCGCAATTGGTTATAGTCACGCTTCGGCAATGACGCATCAACTGTTCAAGCACCCGATATTCCTGAGGGGTAAAACCGTGAAACCCATCGATCCAAATCTCCGCACGCGACATGAACCCTGTATCCCCCACTTGCTCTGCAAGCAAAGTAAGGTAGTCCTCGGAATCGACGTATTGTTGTACCAATACTTGTTCGAAGTGGGCATAAATCATTCGTATATCATGGAGCTTATCTGCTGTTGATGCAGAAGTATGCTCTAAACTGGTTTGCTTGCGCACGTGTTGCGTAAGCTTCGCTTCATCAACTCCATAGCGTCTGAACTCCGTGAACAATGTGTTTAGATTCTCAATAAAACCTGCCTTTTCCGCAGATCCGCTGAAAATACGCAATTCATCCTTATGCTGCTGCAATATCCGATGCAGAAGCATCGCCTTACCGCTATCATCTATATGTATTCGAGCCATTCCACCCGTTTCTTGCATCACACGGAACGCCAGTCGACGGAAGCTGAGCACTTGTGCTCGGATCAAACCGCCTAATTCAGGAGTTGCTACTAATGCGGCTTCTGCTTGAAAGGTTGCCTGCTCCGGGACCAGTAATAGAATGGGATCGCCTTCTGGCGCTTGAACAAGCTTATTCCGTATTTCATCCAGACATCGACGGGTTTTCCCGCTTCCTGCTCGACCGATTATATATCGAATCGCCATGTAAGCCTCCTAACAAACAAGTGTTCTCTTTTTAACTATTCTATCATATTTGGGCAACTCTTGCTTTTGGAAAAAGAATGAATTATTAAAAAACCTCTGGAAAGATTACTCCGAGGTCCTTGACGGATGAGTTCAGTTAGACGCTTGGGAGGTCAGAAAAATGGGCTACAATCGCTGTTGTACTTGGATTCTTTTGATTATATTTTTAAAGATCTCTCATCTACTTAGGTGCTCTATATTAAAAACTCTTGTGAAAAATTCCTCCAGAGTTCTTTGACGTATGATTTCAGTTGGCGTGTGTAAGGACATCCGAAGAGAGTAAGGGTTCCCTAGTCTCATACTCTACTAACTTCCTGTTCACAAGCTTACATCCTAGTCTCATACTCTACTAACTTCCTGTTCACAAGCTTACATTTATGCTCATAGATAGCTTCACTGCTAAGCATCAATGGCAAATACCGGGGGATTAGCTCACCCACACCATGATTACCTTCGGCCATTACCCAGTCTATTTCTTTCCAATCGAGTATGCCTTCCGGAATCATGCGTGGAGTGGGATATATGTATTCCTCAGATAGTTCAGCAACATAAGCATACATCCCGCCTGTATGGGATTCATCAATCTCCCAAGTGACAATGCCTTTGTAGCTAGGCTCTTCTATCACAATTCCAGTTTCCTCGAGTGCCTCTCTAATCACACATTCTAGCGGAGTCTCACCGAGCTCCAGTTTACCGCCGACACCGTTCCATAACCCCATTGTCGGGGCTTTCACCCGATTCAGCATCAGCAGCTTGGTACCTTGCTTAATGAAACATATTGTATATTTGTACATCTGTGGCATTCTCCCCTTGTTCGGCATGAAACATCAACAAAATAGGGTTAGAGCGATAGATCAATTCCCATCATGCTGAAGTCATTGACTAATCGATCGGCTGCGTCCCTTACAAAACCTTCTACTTCGTCCACTGTAATATATTGGGTTACGATATAAGGCTTCGGTTGCTGGGTAAAGGCTAGAATTACCTGATCTCTCCAGCCCGAAATCTCTTGGGCCGTTAACATCTGCTCAGATAGATCAAAACCTTGCCCACTCATAACCAGGCTGCAAATCGAAGCGGACCATTCCGCATTATTATACAAGTTATAATCGAGCTGTGATCGCTCCAGGGTATAAAGCTTCTTTTTATCCTGCGCGGACATTCCATCTGGAATTCGATCACGGAACACCCTATGCAAGGAATGCAACCAGTAGAGATCTGTGAGGATATGGGAGATATAGCCGTACAGAAAAGCTCTGCGAGACAGCTCCCCTGTATCATTCGCATCTATAAATGCTTTAAACTGACTCTGTTTATCAAATCCATCAGGTACTATATTTAGAGGGAGCAGCCTCAAATGCGTTGTGCTCTTTGCTTCCTTTGTGGCTCCAGTGCGCATATGTATACTGTCTGGTGAGAGGCTGCCCAGAAGGAAATCTGCGTTTGGCTCCATCTTTACCAGCTCGAATAATTGCACGGAAACAGCTAGATGAACCATTGGAAAAGGCATGGGTACTCCTCCCTGAATCGGTTTATTTAATAAGCCCTCTTAGGAATAGGTAGCCAATTATGGCTCCGAACAGATTCAGAATCAGATCATCCACATCAAAGCTTCCGACACGTGATATTAATTGAATCGTCTCCACTGCTGTAAGAATGAGAAATGTAAACCCTAGGAAGGGGAAAAATCTAAGATATCTTTTATTCAGTAAAGGGGCAAATACTCCAATCGGAATGAACATTACGATATTACCGAACAGGTTTTTAAACCAGGTCTCAAAATTAAAGCGTGAGAAATTCACGATGTAATTAGAAATGGTCTTAAATGGAATTAGATTATACCGATATGTAGGGTAAAAAGCACTGCTGCCTCTGTTAAACAGGAGTTGAATCATGATATAAGCGTAGAACAGACAGAGCAACACAGCTACAAAGTAAAAAAATCTATTTTTTAATAAACGTTTGGAAGTCATATTGTCCTATTTCAGCCGAGTTGTCGGACGGAGTTACGCACGATTAACTTCGGTTGCAGCATAACCTCCACCTCTTGGCTGCTCCCATCCTGTAGCTTCTCCAACAACATATTGCATGCAAGCTTGCCCATCTCATAATCCGGTTGCTTGATCGTTGTAAGTGATGGAGTAATCATTTGGCTAAACTCAATATTGTCGAATCCCATAACCGATATATCGTCGGGTACCCTTAAGCCGTGAGCGTTCAATTCATTGATCACTCCGAATGCCGTCAAATCATTGCATGCAAAAATCGCGGTTGGCGGCTCGGGCAGCTGCAGTAAGTTACAAGTGAGCGCTTTGCCATTCTCAAACTCGAATATCCCGTCATAGAGACCCTTCTCAACAGAAGATACTTGCAAATAATCTTCGTTGAACGGGGTACCCGACTCATGGATTGCCTCCATGAATCCTTGATAAATATTAATGCGGCTAGGCCTGTCAAATGGCGCGGTCACATAACCGATTCGGCGATGTCCTTGCTGCAGCAAATAATCGGCAGCCATATGGCCGCCCTGCCGATAGTCAAATTCGATCTGTAACACATCTGAGAGATCGATCTTCTGATCAATTACAACAAGATGAAGTCCTAGACTAATTAAATGATTCATAAGTTTCTTATTGCCTGAGATCGAGGAGATAATGACACCCTTTACCTGTTTCTCGAATAAGGTTTGCAGATACCCTTCCTCTAGCTTGCCATCTTGCAACGAGTTGCAAAGAAGGACATGATAACCGCTTTTTCGGGCAATTTCCTCTACCCCTAGCATTACGGACGCATAAAAAGGATTGCTTATGGATGGAATGATGACCCCTAGTGTCATATTTCGGTCTGTCTTTAGTTGTTTTCCGATCATATTAGGAATGTAGTTCATTTCCTCAGCCAGCTGTTGGATTTTATTCCGAAGTTTTTCGCTCACAGGATAGGTGCTGCTGCTTAATACGCGCGAAACGGTTGCTGAGGATACCTCTGCCATTCTGGCAATATCGTGAATGGTTACTCTTTTTGTCATTTTTACAACCACCATCTATTAAATTTCCGACCCGTTTCAAGATACGGACTTCTGATTCTATTATATAAGTATACCACAATCCTTTCTTTGGAGCGTCACGTACAACAACCCCGGCAGCCTAATGACTACCGGGGTTGTTGTATATTACTAGTTATTTTGTTTAATGCCCGATGCCGAATTCGCATCCAGATACAGCCACCAATCCGAATGTGTTTTTAGGATCGAGGCTGGTACCAGATTTGTTACACCAGATTCAAGTGATTTCTTAATGGCTTCTGCTTTCACTTGATGCGGTACACAAGAAATGATGGTTTGACTGCTCAATATTTGCTGAACGGTCATGGTAATAGCTTGCTTAGGTACCTCATCGAGAGATGCGAACCAGCCTTCACGTACTTGTTGGGCCTTACAAGCATCGTCCAGCTCGACTACTTTATAAGCGTCCAATGAATCGAAGTCAGCCGGCGGATCGTTAAAGGCAATATGAGCATTCTCACCAATTCCAATTAAGGCGAGATCAATGGGAGCTTTGCGAATTTCTGCTGATAGTTGTTCGATATGAGAGGCCACATCCCCTTCACCATTAACCAAATGAGCTTTGGCTACCGGCGCATAGGACAAAAACCGCTCCTTCAAATATTTGCGAAAGCTGGCCGGATGTGTTTCAGGTAAGTCTACATATTCATCGAGGTGGAACATTTCTACCTTGCTCCAATCGACTTCTTGTTCCTTAAGGGCTTCCAGAAATGTGAACTGCGATGCACCTGTGGAAAGCACAATTCTTGCATAGCCCTGCTGTTTTATTCTATCGCGAATAATAACAGCCGCCTTGTTAGCTGCCTCCGTGCCTAATTGTTCAGCAGTCTCCTTCACTTGTACGTTCATGATTGTGACCTCCATTATGGGATAAATGAAATTTCTCTAAACTAAATGAAATAGTAATCGATTTCTTTTATACATTAAGTGTAACATACGCTTCTAATTCTGTCATTCATTTCGTTAATTTGATGATTGATTATGTTCATGATTCCTATCTGTTGTATGACACAAAACCCTCATCGAATTGTCACAATTTTCTCGCTATTATACCGAACACCAATACATTCTGAATACTATAATTGGTAATGAAAGGGTTAACATGCTGAAGGGATGGGGATTCGCATGCAACTGAAGTGGTTTCGGAAGAAAGATGGCAGCACAAAAACAGTAGTTGTAGCAACGGAAACAAGTAAGGGTGGAAACTCAGCACCTTCACCTTCACTAGTCAACGAAGATGCTGCCCAGACTATTGTGAGAGCACGTAACATGAATACCTGGCTAGACGATGCATTTCGTGAATGTGTTCAGAATGGCGGAATGGATAACCTGGACAACAAAGGAAAGCCTGTAGTTGTTAAAGGAGGAGATCCTCTAAACTCTATGCTGAAAAATGCAAACGTTCTGCCTCCTTGGCTGGAATTACAGCACGAAATACGCAAACAAATACTGCTGCTGATCGAACGAATGAATCTCGGACAACAAGATGTAACGGATGATATAAACCGCATTAATCAGCAAATCATAAAGTACAATCTCTCCGTCCCTACACCAATTCTACAAAAGGGACGCCTTGCAGAAAATAGCATTCGAGAGCAAGTTCAGATTTGGTTGTAAAGGTTTTAACTAGGGAATGCCCTCACTTTTGAATGTTGAGTACAGGTGAGTGTTCACGAGACTGAGAATAGGTGCTCCAGGTTGCGCGACTTGAAAAGAAAGGGATGGTGTCAATCACCATCCCTTTCTCTCTGTTAACGTTGTTATATGCGCTAAACGATTGTTTCCATGCAACTACTGAGGGTTCAATGGGGTAATATTGGGAATCTATCCTATAGCGTTTGTGCAGCAATACTAACGGCACCGTCTGTTGATGCGACACCCTTTTGCAGTTGGTACATCTTATAATAGCGTCCCTGAAGCTCCATGAGTTGATCATGATTACCGCTCTCTACAATTTCCCCTCGATGCAACACGAGAATGCGGTCTGCATCACGAATCGTAGATAATCTATGAGCAATTACGAAGGTTGTACGGCCTTCTCTAAGCACATGCAATGCTTTTTGAATGACACCCTCTGTCTCACTGTCAATACTGGCTGTTGCTTCATCCAGGATAAGAATGGCTGGATTAAAGGCGAGTGCGCGAGCAAATGAGATCAATTGTCGCTGACCAGCAGACAACGTATTCCCACGCTCCACTACAGGCTCCTTCAGACCTCCCGGGAGCTGATCTACGAAGTTCTCTGCGCCAACATCACGCAGCGCTTTGCGTATTGCAGACTGATCAATGGCCTGATTATATAATCCGACATTGAACCCAATGTCCCCCGTGAACAGGAATGGATCTTGAAGAACAATTCCCATATGCTGTCTGAGCTCTTGCTTGGACAGTTGCTTGATATCAATTCCGTCTATGGAAATACTTCCAAGTGTCGGTTCGTAGAAGCCCAGGAGCAAGTTCATAATGGAGCTTTTTCCTGATCCGGTATGACCTACTAGTGCGATCGTTTCCCCTTGCTTGGCTTCAAAAGAGATGTCATTCAGAACGTATTCCTCACCCTTATAGGCAAAAGATACATGATCGAATTTCACATGGCCATTAGGGCGCTTCTGTTGAGGCTGGTCCTCGACATCGACCCCTTCTTGATCTAACAACGCAAATACCCGTTCAGCTGATACAAAAGCTCTCTGGGCATTCGTTAATTGATCGAATATCCCAATAATCGGCTGGAATACCCTTCCCAAATAATCAATAAATGCGTATAAAACACCGAAAGAAATCGAAGATTCCAGAGATAACCCGCCAAAATACCATAAAACTAACGCAGTGGACAAGCTCCCTACTAACCCAACAATGTTCCTTGCAGATAAGGAGTAGAGCAGGAACTGCTTGCGCATATTGACGTAACGCTCATTATTAAGTGCTTCAAATTCCCCGATCCGCCCTTTCTCCCTGCGAAAAGCTTGAATAATCGGCATTACATTAATCGTCTCGTTCAACATCGCATTCATATCACTTAGTCGGGCTCGCATTACCTTCACATAGCCCTTGGCATATTTGAGATGCACCCGCATGACGATGTAGAAAAAAGGAACAAGCAACAGCGCGATCAGAGCCAGCTTAAGATCGAGTATCGCAATTGCTACGAATATCCCGATTAGATTAACCCCGCTAACTACGAAGGTCGCCATAAAGCTCATAAACAGATCTCGAATCGCTTCTGTATCATTAGCAATTCGGGATACGACCTGACCAATAGGAGTATTATCGAAATACCGGACTGGAATACGATGAACCTGCTTCATTACATCCATCCTCATCCGCTTAATGATATGAAGCGCTGCGGACTGAAGCATATAAGACTGAGTGAATGTCAGTCCCCCCGATACAACAAGCAAGACTAAGTACAATCCGATTAACATTAGGATAGGGTTAATATCCTCTTCGTAGAAGTCCATTACGTCTTGAGAGCTCAGGGGAATTTCCGCCCCGCCAGGAACATTAGTCATGAGAAAGGAAGATTCTCGTTGCTTGATAGAGACAGAAGGTGTCCCGGTAGGCAACTGCGCCTGGTCGATCCAATCTTCTCTAATGTAGGCTTTACCTTGAAAATCAACGGATTTCGCATCCGCTGGAACTTGATCGATTCCTAACTGATACCATGGCTTTTCTATCGCTAATATGTGTTTATCGATAATAACTTTGGCGATATACGGACCTGCAAGCTGAGTCCCCACAGCTATTACGAGAATGAACAAGGCCAGTGAAATTCTGCCTTTATATAACAGTGCATAATTGACCAATCGATTAATAACCGATTTCTTACCCACTGACTCCTTCAGATCTTCCACAGCCCTCACTCCTTCTCCAGTTCATTCATGAGCGATGATTCCATTTGCTGGCGTTCATATTGTTCTTTGTACCAGCCGCCTAGAGCCATCAATTGCTCATGAGTACCGCGTTCTATAATTCGCCCTTCATCCAATACAAGGATTAAATGAGCATGATGAACGGCGGATAGACGATGCGTCGCTATCAAGGTCGTCTTTCCTGCCCGTTCGCTGCGAATATTGCCGATAATCCGATTCTCGGTCCTTGCATCCACGGCTGACAAAGCGTCATCCAGAATGAGTATCTCAGGATTAACAAGTAAAGCTCTGGATATGCCGACTCGTTGCTTCTGACCGCCTGATAACATAACACCATACTCCCCGATGACGGTCTCCAGCCCTTCCTTCATCTGAGCGATATCTTCTGTAAAGGACGCCATTGCTACTACTTTATCCAGCTCATCACGGCTTGCATCATGCTTCCCTAGTGCGATATTATCGCGAATGCTCTTAGAGAGCAGGAGATGCTCTTGCGCCACATAACCAATCCAACCTTTCACCCGATCCAGGGAGATGCGTTCGACTGGGATGCCCGAAATCAGAACCTTTTGTTCGTCAACAGGATATTGCCTTAATAATTGCTTCAACAAGGTGCTCTTGCCGCTGCCCGTTCGCCCGACGATACCAAGGGTCTCTCCGCTCTGCAGTCGGAATGAAACATCCTTCAGACTATCAACAGAAGCTGAGGGGTATCGGAAGGTCAAATCCCGGAACTCGATCGAAGTCGGAACCTCAACTTGAACAGGGTCACTTGATTCGCGTACATCTGCCTGTTGTCCGAAAGAGGCATACATCCGATCTGCCGAGGCGCTTCCCCGTTGCAAAATATTAATAAACTCCCCAAAAGAGATCATAGGCCATATCAACATACCTAAATAAATATTAAACGATACGAGCTGCCCTAAAGTAAGTTCATTATGAAAGACCAGATATGAACCGTAGCCTATACCAATTGAATAGCTGACGCCCACAATAGTAGATATAATCGGTTGGAATAAGGAGTTAATGAACGCAACCTTCCGATTCTTCTCCATAACATCCTGGGTTACGCGATCAAATGCTTCCATATCCTTTCCTTCCTGCACGTAAGAACGTAACACACGAAGTCCGGAGATCGATTCCAAGGCATGATCATTCATGCGCCCAAAGGACGCTTGAGCATCCACAAACTTGAAACGCATTCTTTTCCCGAGAATGTTAATGGCAAGTGCCAGGAAAGGCAGCGGCAACAAAGCAGCAAGCATAAGTTTAACATCAATTAATACAACCATCGTCACTAGAACAACTGTCGTTCCGACAAGTGTACTGATGAGTGTCAGCACTCCGAACCCTGCCGTCTGACTTATGGCAAGCACATCATTGGTCGCTAATGCCATCAAATCACCTGTACGGTTGCGGTGGAAGAAAGAAGGTGTCATCCTCATTAAATGTTGGAATAGCTTCGATCTAAGACTCGTCTCAAGTACGGCGGAATTCCCGAATAAGGTATTGACCCAGATGAAATTCAATACATACACGAATAAGGCCAGTCCTATTAAGGTCATAATCGTTGTGGTCAAATCAGGTGCTGTAAGTGTTCCCGATCGTATGGAGTCGATCACTGATCCAAGCATCTTGGGAGGAACTATACTGATCAAATTCACAAGGATAATGGTGACAATCGATAAGGAGTAGTGCATCCACCGTTCTTTGAAAAACCATGATAACTTTGATACAAAATTCATATTAACACCCCGGTCCATTCGGAACATACGTTCCATTTATTGAGTATTTTCCCATTATACACGACTGCTAATATTTGGTATACCTTTTTTTGTGCCAAAGAGCGACTTTAATAGCATACCAAATCTCATACCATTTAAGCAGGGAGAGTTCTTATGAGAATCGTTTTTTCCTGATTTCCTCGCTCCGTGATCATACGATTTAAAAGAATCATTGTTCGTTTCGTACTTGCTTCGACAAAGGTAAATAGATATGATGAGGACGAATGCATGCACGATTATTGATTAGGAGGCTGACATAGTGGCATATTTCCCTTTATCAACCCGATACGATTCAATGAAATACAACCGATGCGGAAAGTCCGGGCTCAAGCTTCCTGCCATTTCACTCGGGCTTTGGCATAATTTTGGCGGTGTTGACCGTCAGGATAATATGCGCGACATGCTGACCAGAGCTTTCGATCTTGGTATCACTCATTTCGACTTGGCTAACAATTATGGTCCTCCCCCGGGATCAGCGGAAGAGCATTTTGGACGTATCCTTGCTGCAGACCTGCGTGCTTACAGAGATGAGATGATTATCTCAACAAAAGCCGGTTACTTGATGTGGCCGGGTCCTTACGGCGAGTGGGGCTCCAAAAAGTATATTGTGGCAAGTCTTGATCAAAGCCTGAAACGTATGGGACTAGAGTATGTAGACATTTTCTATTCTCATCGTCCTGATCCTGAGACTCCGCTAGAAGAAACAATGGCTGCATTAGATCAGCTTGTGCGTCAAGGAAAGGCTCTGTATGTAGGAATTTCCTCTTACAGCGCCGAACAAACAGCCCAAGCATCAGCTATTATGAAGCGGCTGGGTACTCCTCTGCTCATTCATCAGCCGAGCTACTCTATCATTAATCGATGGATCGAAGGCGGCCTGCAGGATGTATTGGACCAAGAAGGGATCGGCAGTATCGCATTTTGCCCCTTGGCTCAAGGCTTGCTGACAAATAAGTACTTGACGGGTATACCGGAGGATTCCAGAGCCTCGAAGCCAAGCGGTTTTCTGAAAAGCAAGGATATTACCGAAGAGAAGCTTAATGTCATTCGATCACTAAATGAAATAGCTGCGGATCGCGGACAGTCGTTAGCACAAATGTCCTTGGCGTGGGTGTTAAGAGGCGGCCGGGTGACTTCAGCCTTAATCGGAGCAAGCCGTTCTTCCCAGATTGATGAGAATGTGGCTGCACTGAACAACCTCGCCTTTACCGAAGAGGAATTGCGCAGAATCGATGAGCTTGTTAAGTAATTGCTGCTCTATGCACGAAAGTATGCCAGAATAAAAACAACCGCATTCTTGCCTTCGTATGAGAAGGGAGGGAATGCGGTTGTTTTATTTCTCTATATACACTTTTTGCCTGAGCGAAAATATCCCCTGATTAGATCGAACGCGAACGCACTTCCAATACCGCAAACTTCAAATAATCCCCTTCATCTACACCTAGAATATGAGGGTGATCCTTGCCCGCTCCAGTGAACTCAATGAGCCTCACTATTTTGTTCGCATCTGCAGCAGCTGCATGAATGGTCTCAAGAAACAACTCTGGACGAACGTGATACGAGCAGCTGGCCGTTACCAGATAGCCGCCTTCATTCACCAGCTTCATTGCATGCAGATTAATATCCTTATATCCACGACAGGCTGATTCTATCGAGCCTTTGGATTT
Organism: Paenibacillus sp. J2R1T-4; assembly: GCF_059692235.1. Lineage (NCBI taxonomy): Bacteria > Bacillati > Bacillota > Bacilli > Caryophanales > Paenibacillaceae > Paenibacillus > Paenibacillus sp. J2R1T-4. The sequence continues at coordinate 204,135 of NZ_JCAUBA010000006.1, forward strand.
GGCGAATGCGGGAGGATCTAGAATCACTACATCCCAAGTACGTCCTTGGGCCGCCATAGGTTTGGATGTATCTACTTTTTGTGTTTTTGCCACAGCGGCATTAGTACCAGCAACGAGACCACTACCAGGAGAAACCGACGCCGAGACTTCCCCTCTCTTGCGGCGTTCATCCAGTCCGCGTACCTGATCACGCAAATAGTCGAACGCATCCGCGACAACAAACTCCACACGTTCCTCAAAACCATTCAACGCCACATTCCGTCTTGCATTATCAACAGCATGCTCGGAGATGTCCAGGCAAGTTACCTTCTTCGCTCCATACTGACAAGCATGCAAGGTGAAGCTGCCCGTGTGAGAGAAGCACTCCAGAACGGTTGCCCCATCCCAATACGGAAATGTTACTTCTTTGCCGTTCGCGTTGAAAGGAGCGGTTCTTGCAGGCTTGTCTCCCTCTGCTTCCACCGTACGCAGCTCGATTCCGCTTCTGCGTCCCCAACCTTTCATCAGCTTGGAGAGAGATGCTCGATTCTCGCGTTGATCGAAGAAATATCCGGTCTTCTGCCCTTCTACTATATCGACTTCCAAGTGAAGCCCATTCTCTTGAATGCGCACATGACGGGGACAATCCCCATATAAGATGCCCGTTCGCAGCTCCAATCCTTCCAAACGCCGGACAGGAACATCACTTCGCTCGTATATGCCTTGAGGCTGGAATACTTCCACCAAAGCGGCTACGATCTCTTCCCTGTGAATGTCCATACCAAGTGATAATATCTGGATGACCAGAATATCTGAATATTTGTCCACCACCAGACCTGGCAAGAAATCTGCTTCCCCAAACACTAACCGAAAGGCATCTGTATCATGGACAAAACGCAATCGATGCTCGGCAGCCTGACGCAGTCGTCCCGCGAAGAACGATTGATCCATTTGCTCAAGCGGCGCATAGGACACAATTCTTACAGCAATCTGCGAATTTGGATTTATGTACCCTGTAGCCAGAAACTGCCCTTGATGGGTCACTACCTGAACAAGGTCCCCTGGTTGATATTCGCCGTCGATACGCTCTACTTCATTCTGAAAAATCCATGGATGGCCTTGTTCGATTCTTTTTTTTCTTTTGCGATCTAAGACTACGTTAGTCATGTTTGCCCCCTCAGGTTATCAAGCTGACACAATTGCTTGTCATGCCCGTCCCTCTCCACACATATTCTTACATAGATATAGCTTCCTATTGACCCTACACCCTGCACAACCATGCAAGGAGACTGTTAAAGGAGACCTGGACTCTATGCTTCTACACATTATATTTCCTCTATTGATCGGACTAGGCGTATTTCTGATTGGCATGAAAGTGATGGAACTTGCGCTCCACCAATGGGCTGGTCCCTATTTGACCCGCATCATCGAGCGATTCACTCGCACGCCTGTTCGCGGCATGTTGGTCGGAACAGGAGTGACCGCGGTGCTCCAGAGCAGCAGCGCCATTACGGTTATATGTATCGGACTAGTAAATGCCGGCCTTATGACGTTCCCTCGAACGCTAGGCATTATCCTAGGGACGAATATCGGGACGTGTCTAACGACTGAGCTAATCGGTCTGAATCTTACAAAGCTGGCTTTGCCTGTCTTGCTCGGCGCAGCAGCGGTCTGGCTCCTGACGCTGGCGCTTGTCCCGATTCGCGTGTTCCGAGTGCGGCGTTGGCTGCACAGCGTAAGGTGCTTGTCGCTTGCTACGTGCGGCTTCGCCGCTGTCATGCTTGGCGTCGAGGTGATGCAGACGATCGTGCCCGAACTGCAGTCGCGCGGACTGTTCGCCTGGTTCGTGGAGCAGTCGCAGCGCAGCCTGCTCTGGGGTGTAGTAGCCGGCGCGGCCATAACCGCGCTGATCCATAGCAGCACCGCAGTCATAGCCATGACGATGGGGCTTGCCGCAGTGCAAGCGGTGCCGGTGGAACTCGGCATCGCTATCGTACTGGGCGCGAACGTCGGGACTTGCGCCACCGCACTGATCGCCAGCATCGGAGGCAGCCGCAGCGGCCGCTTCGTGGCGTGGGCGCATATCACGCTCAACTTGGGCGGCGCCTTGCTCTTCCTGCCGCTGCTGTCGCTGCTGCACCAAGCGTCGGCACTCCTGAGCGACTCGCCCTCCGGGCAAATCGCTCATGCGCAGACGCTCTTCAACATCGCCTGCTCGCTCATCGCGCTGCCGCTGTGTTACCTGCCTGCCATCAGTAACTGGCAGGCGAAGCCGAAGTCCCCTCCGGACCGCTCATAAGCGCGACGCCGGAGCTGGTTCCGAGACGGGTAGCGCCCGCCTCGATCATGGCAAGCGCTGTCGCCCAGTCGCGTACGCCGCCGGACGCCTTCACTTGCACACGCGGCGACACGGCCGCCCGCATCAAACGAATATCGTCCACCGTGGCCCCTCCAGGGCCAAACCCGGTGGACGTCTTCACAAAATGCGCGCCAGCTTGCTCAGCAAGCTCGCACGCCTCCCGCTTCTGTGCGTCGTTAAGAAATCCCGTCTCCAGAATCACCTTTACGATGGATTGCCCTTCCACAGCCTTCACGACCTCGCGGATATCTGCTTGAACCGCTGCTCGGTTACCCTCCAGAAGCAAACCGACAGCGAGCACCATATCGATGTCGCTGGCGCCTTGCTCGGCTGCCCGAGCCGCTTCGAATGCTTTGACTACTGAGGCATTAGCGCCAAGCGGGAATCCGACAACCGCGCTTATTTGGACTGAAGTACCAGCAAGCTCCTCCCGACAGAAAGGCACCCAGTACCCGTTCACGCACACACTGTAGAAGCCGAACTGAGCCGCTTCCCGGCATAGCTTATGAACCGCAGGCAGAGCAGAATCCGCTTTAAGCAAAGTATGGTCAATATAACGCGGCAGCTCTGTAATCCCAATTGTTCCTTGTCCTTTTGTCTGTTCTGTCATTCCTCGATTACCTCTTTTCCTAGTAGTTGCAGAGCGCGTCTAAGTACTTGATGATTGTTGGAATATCCGAACTGTTTTTGTCTCTGCCAAGCTTCTTCCGGCAACACCCATTCAACAGATTGAATTTCCTCGACCTGCGGTTGATGAGTTCCATCCATCGCTTGCACCAGGTAATAATGCACGATTTTGTCCACTTGTCCCTTGGTCGGATGGGTATATTGATAAGTTACAGCATCGAGCGCCTGGTGAATCCGTCCGCGAATGCCCGTTTCCTCTTCAATCTCCCTCAGCGCAGTCTGTTCTTCTGTTTCGCCTGGCTCCATCTTCCCCTTGGCCAAAGTAACTTTGCCGTATCGGTCCTGAATGATTTGAATCTCCAAAACATCACCTGAACGGCGAAAAACAACGCCTCCTGCGGATAGTTCTTTCATCCTAATCCTCTCCTTTCGAAAATTCCAAGATGCAAGAAGGACTCCGCCCCTAATGCTCTAGAGAACGAAATCCTGCCTGTGTTCCTGTTATTGCCTTACCTAACTTACTGGCAAAAGAGTTGAAGCTGCATGAGCCGAAGGAGATGAAACCGGCAAGCGATCCAATACCTGGACTAACTCACCCTGACACTCATTCACGCCGGCCTCCGTAACCGTCACTTGGCATACTTTGCCTATCATATCTTTATTACCCGCAAACACGACATTCAAATAGTTGTCCGAGTATCCCATAATCAGACCGCCGTCCGGAGCTCCTTTGTATACACGCTCAGGAATGACTTCAAGCATTTTGCCCACATATTTCTCTGCGTATTGAAGTTGCATCCGCTCTGATAAGTCTATGAGCTCATGAACGCGTTCATTCTTCACTTCATCGTCAACTTGATCTTCCATCCGCGCGGCTGGTGTACCCGTCCGTTTGGAATACGGGAACACATGCATTTCGGCGAAGCCCATTCGTTCTATGAAGGAGAACCCTTCTCGGAACATTTCCTCAGTCTCGCCCGGAAAGCCTACAATAATGTCGGTCGTGATCGCTGCGCCAGGCATCGCTTGGTGAATCTTCTCGATCTTCTCACCGAATTCAGCCGTGGTGTATTTGCGCCGCATGCGGGATAGTACTTGGTCATTGCCCGATTGAAGCGGAATATGCAAATGTCTGCACATTTTAGGTGAAGTATTGAGCACCTCAATCACTCGATCATTAATCTGACTGGCTTCAATAGAGCTGATGCGAATTCGCTTCAAGCCCTCCACCTTGTCTAAATCCCAGAGAAGGTCGGCCAATCCGTATTCTTCCATATCTTCTCCATAGCCGCCTGTATGAATACCAGTCAATACGATTTCTTGATACCCGGCTTCCACAAGCATATGCGCCTGCCTGATCACACTTTCCGGTTTACGGCTTCGCATAAGGCCTCTCGACCAAGGAATGATACAGAACGTACAAAAATTGTTACAGCCCTCTTGAATCTTCAGAAACGCTCTCGTGCGATCATCGAACTGAGGCACATCCAATTCCTCGAATTCTCGTGTTTTCATAATATTACGCACGGCATTGATCGGTTGACGCTCTTGCTCGTACTGTCGAATCAGCGGAAGAATCCGATCTCGGTCCTGTGTTCCAATTACTAGATCAACACCAGGTATAGCTAGCAGTTCAGCTGGCGAAGTTTGCGCATAACAGCCAGTTACCGCGACTACTGCATCTGGATTCCGCCGAATCGCTCTGCGAATAATTTGCCTGCTTTTCTTATCACCTGTATTCGTAACTGTGCAAGTGTTAATGACATATACATCCGCCGTTTGCTCGAAATCAACCTGCTCGTAGCCGTCATTCTTGAACAATTGCCAGATCGCTTCTGTATCGTAAAAGTTGACTTTACAGCCCAGTGTATGAAACGCTACTGTAGACATCTCGTCAGCCTCCCATTTCTCCGGTTTCATATAATACACACGTTAGTCCGACCATACCGGCCGTCTCCGTGCGAAGAATTCTAGCTCCTAATCCGACAGCAACACAGCCTGCTGCTTCGGCTTCCTGCAATTCCTGTTCTGTGAACCCGCCCTCTGGTCCAATTACGAGCAGAACGGTTCTTCCCTTCGCTTCAGCGGGATCTGGAAACGCGTGTCTCAGTCCAGCCCGCAAATGCTGACCATTCTCCTTCTCATAGCAAAAGAACGCCGCATCAGCAAGGCCAGCCTGCTTCAGCAACTGCTTCCAGGGGATTGGCGCATCCACTTCAGGAATCCGATTGCGGTGGGCTTGTTCAGCCGCTTCCTTGGCAATCTTGCGCCAACGGTCTACTCGTTTCGCTTCTTTCCGTTCATCGTACTGAACAACCGTTCTTGCAGACAAAAAAGGAATGAAGCGGACGGCGCCAATCTCCGTCCCTTTTTGGATCACGGTTTCTAATTTATCGCCTTTCGGCAGGCTCTGGGCAATCCATACTTGTACGCCTGGCTCTGCTAGAAGAGGCAGTTCTTCGATTATAGCTGCTCTCACCAGTCCAGCTTGCATTTCAGTAATTTTAACTAGCGCTTCTCTGCCTTGTCCATTGCTGCAAATCACCTGCTCACCAACTCGAGCACGCATGACCTTCTGCAAATGATGCGAATCATCACCGGTCAGAATAGCTTCGTTTTCTGTGAATTGATCGGGGTTAATGAAATATCTCTGCATGTTCAGAACCTCTCAATTATAGCTGGGACTAATGTTGCATTGTCCACCCTACATCTTACAGCTTTTTGTACGAAAAAGCTACAATAGGGCGGATCCGTATGAAGTCAGAGATCAGTTTCTTCCATAGCTGCCAGGTTTGAAGCTCTTATCGAAGACCTTTTCGATCCCTGTCTATAAAAGAGGCTTAAACCTGTTGTTACGTCCCATTTTTTGCTTTACAGAGTCGCATTAATAGCGCTAACATGGGAAGTGACATTCACAATTCATGGAAGACGAAAGGATGAACTATTGTGCCGTTAGTCGATATGCCGCTTGAGAAATTGAAAACGTACCAAGGCATCAACCCGCGTCCGGGCGATCACGACGAATATTGGGAACGCGCCCTGGAAGAGATGCGCGCGATTGATCCTCAGGTTGAGCTGATCCCGAGCACTTTTCAGGTGCCGACCGCTGATTGCTTTGATCTTTATTTCACTGGTGTACGTGGAGCTCGCGTCCATGCCAAATATTTGCGTCCGAAGAATGTGCAAGAGCCGCATCCAGCAGTCGTACAGTTCCACGGCTATACGGGTCATGCAGGGGACTGGCAGGACAAGCTGAACTACGTCTCTCTCGGCTTCTCCGTCCTTTCGATGGACTGCCGCGGTCAAGGCGGCAAGTCGGAAGATACCGGCGGCGTGAAGGGTAATACACACCAAGGGCATATCATCCGCGGGCTGGACGACCACCCGGACAATCTGCTGTTCCGCCATATATTCCTGGACACGGCGCAGTTGGCCGGTATCGCGATCGGATTGCCGGAGGTGGATCCTGAGCGTGTCGTTGCCATGGGCGGCTCTCAAGGCGGAGCACTGACGCTCGCCTGCGCAGCGTTGGAGCCGCGCATCAAGCGTGCCGCGGCGACGTTCCCGTTCCTCAGCGACTACCGCCGTGTCTGGGAGATGGACCAAGCCAAGGACGCCTATGCGGAGCTGAAGACATTCTTCCGTCACTTCGATCCCCAGCATGAGCGCGAGGACGAGATCTTCACTCGGCTCGGCTACATCGACATCCAGTATCTCGCCAACCGCATCCGCGGGGAAGTGCTTATGGGCGTTGGCCTGATGGATACAGTTTGTCCGCCTTCAACGCAGTTTGCGACCTTTAACAAGATTACAGCAACAAAAAGGCTCGAAATCTTCCCTGATTTCGGCCATGAAGGTCTGCCTGGCTACCAGGACAAGGTGATGCAATTTTTGCTCAGCGTATAGATTGTCAGCATTTCAAATATAGTTTCATGCCAACTTTAAGGACCATCCGGTTTCCGGACGGTCCTCCCACTTCAAAGAAAACCTGACCGTCACACCGGTCAGGTTTTTAGTATTACTTTTTCAATATCGGTATCCATATTTCGCTCTTAAAAGTTGGTGAAGTTATATCCTTTGACTCGTTCCACAAGATTTCAGGCCCTTCTGATTGTTCATAGCTTGTGGATGGAAACCATTCAGAATAAATGCGTCCCCAGACATTTTGCAGCGTATCAGGAAATGGTCCGACGGCTTCGAATGCAGCCCATGTTGAGGCAGAAACTTCAAGTTGTGTTAGGTTATCAGGACATTCACGGGTTGTTGCTGTACCGATATAATGATCAAGCTCCCCATGTTCAAGTCGGCCTTCGGAAAAGTTCGTGGATGCGCTAAGAAGTCCCAGAGGCTCGACATTAGAAAGTTTCTTAAGTTCATTGATCGTCTCAAGATTTAAATTTTCCCACATAGAGGCAATCTCCGGATTAACGCCATGGTAGATCAATGGAACTCTTTTCTTGATACCCACTATGCGAAATGCCTCTTTTTCTTCTATTCGATAGTTCATTTCAATTCCTCCTTTAATAGATAACTGGAAGGACATTCGTGGATAAGCTTTTAGTGATTGACCATTATTTCGGGCTTCTGACGGTGTTACACCATGCAAGCTTTGAAAAGCTCTTGTAAAAGAGTCTGGTGAGTTGTAGCCATATTTAATTGCAACATCAATTACCCGAGTATGATTGTTATTAAGTTCAAATGCTGCAAGAGTAAGGCGTCTGCGGCGGATGTACTCCGACAGCGTAACTCCTGCAAGGAAAGAAAACATTCTTTTAAAATGATATTCTGAGCAAAGAGCAAGCCTCGCTACTTCTTTAAAGTCGATTTCATGATCAAGATTTTCTTCAATAAAGTTTAACGCTCCATTCATTTTTTCAAGCAAATCCATTTATGTCACCTCCCTCTCACCAATAGAATAGCAGGAATTGTATGTACCTATCCGACATTTCGTGCACAATTATGAAGGGTTAAGCATTAACGGTCTTCTATTGTTGAACAAAGGGACTGCCCCAGGTCATTAATCTACCTTTGGACAGTCCCTCCATATATAGTTGCTACCTCACATAACCCCGAACATTCTCAACAAAGCAATCGTAATATCAGAAGTATAAGCTAAGATCGGCTGAATGGTCACACGGCTGATCGGAGGTATGAGTGCCATAATTAGAAAAGCATAAATCCCCCACTGTTCATACTGCGCCATCTTGAGCCTGACATGCAGAGGAGCCAGATCCTCGACAATTCGATATCCATCGAGCGGCGGTAAAGGAATCAAGTTAAAAAGGAATAAAAGCACATTCAATTGGATCAAATACAAGAAGAACATCTGAACCGCTTTGATCACGCCATCGGATGCCTCAGCCAGAACTCCGAAATTCAGCAAAGCGCCAAATATCGCTGCACCAATGAACGCTATCAATAAATTACTCAGAGGTCCAACCGCCGAGACGATCACTCCCATTAATCGAGGATGCTTGAACCGTCCCCGGTTAACGGGCACTGGCTTGGCCCAACCGAATCCGGCGATCAGGATGAGCAATGTGCCTAATACATCCAGATGGGACATCGGATTCAAGGTGACTCTGCCTGCATTGTAGGCGGTCATGTCCCCGAATTTGTAAGCCGAATAAGCGTGCGCGAATTCATGGACTGTAAAGGCAATGATTAAGACAAGAATGACAAACGGGAGCTCTTCCAGCGAATACCGAAAAAATGAACCCATGTCCATACGAACCACCTATCCCTTCTTCGCTACAAATGCTACCCAATCCTGATCGCGTTCTATAGATTCAATCATGAAGCCTGCTGCCAACAAACCTTGTGACACAGCCTCTTCCTTATTCTTGAATATGCCGGATGCAATGTAGACGCCGCCAGGGAGGAGTGCCTCGTATACATCACTAACGAACAACAGGATAACCTCTGCTAATATGTTAGCTACTACCAACTCTACAGGCAGTTGGAGCCCAAGCTGCCCATTCGCCGACAGGCTGTCATCCCGCAATATTCCTAATAAGTCACTCTCGGCAATCATAATCTTGTCATCCAGCTTGTTGAGGGTGACATTCTCACGAGCACTGTTAACGGCTACCGGATCCAGATCAAGCCCTAACACTCTTCCTGCCCCAAGCAAGGCTGCTGCAATCGCCAGAACACCGGAACCCGTTCCAACATCAATAACATTCATGCCTGGCTGCAGCTTTTTCTCCAACGTCTGTAAGCATAACGAGGTCGTGGGATGAGTCCCTGTTCCGAAGGCCATTCCAGGATCAAGCTCTATGATTAATTCATCCGCACGTTCCGGGGTATATGTCTCCCAAGTTGGCTTGACCGTGATTCGCTCGGAGATGCGCAGCGGCTTGTAGTATTGCTTCCAGGCTGTTGCCCATTCCTCCTCATCCACTTCACGATGCTCAATTGCTGCATGTCCCACATCGATCCCGATTTCATCCCTCAGAACGATAATGAATTGTTTCAACTGCTCCACATATCCATCCATTTCCTCTGCAGGCTCGCCGAAATACGCCTTGATCTCAGCTTCGCCTTCCGGGATATCATTCAATGGTGTGTCGTACAATTGACCATAAGTCGTGTCCCGAACTTTGTTAAGCGTACCGGATTCTTCAATAGAAACCCCGCCTGCTCCCAGCTCGTGAAAGAAGTTGGAGATCATCTCAATTGCTTCTTCTGTTGTATGTATCGATATTTCTTGCCACAGCATTTCCTAATAACCCCTTTCATAGTTCCCAACCCAAGTCTTTCTGATATCGAACAAACGACCCGCACTCCTAAAGAGCCGGGACGTCTTGTAGTCCTTTCTATTGTACTATATTCTTTGCTGGCTAGTAAAACCTGTTTGGATTTAAAAGCAATCTTGAAATTTTTTTGCGCATTCATCAAACCGTTTCTACCTAACCTTCGTTTACTAGGTAGAACCAGGAATTTGTGCAAGATATCATCTTGAAGGAGGAGAATATTAAACTATGAATAGGCTTAAGAAATTAGTTGTGTCAGCAATTATGGTTTTCATTATGGTCATGGTAGGAACAGCTTTTACGGCGATGGCAGCAACGGACGTGAATATCCAATCGGAAACACAAGTAGTCGGCGACCTCGGTATCCTCCAAGGAGATGGCAACGGATTGACAGAGGAATATCTAAACAAGTCAACGACCAGAATCCAAGCGGCTATTCTATTTCTTCGATTGAAAGGATTGGAAAAAGAAGCGTTAGCTTTCAGCGGAACCGATACTTTTACAGATGCCTCTCTTATAGGGCAAGGCATTCAACCGATTCTGGCGTATCTGAAATCCAATCCCAAGCTAGGGTGGGAAGGAGTAGGCGGAGGTCAATTCGACCCGCTCGCCGGAATCACAGCCCAACAATATTACAAGGTTATGTTGGAAGCTCTGGGCTACAAGCAGGGTACAGATTTCGAGTACGCCAATACGATTGCTTTTGCCGGACAAAAAGGATTAACAAGAATTGCGAACGTACACTCGTTCAAAAATTTAAATATCGCCACTGCAACGATTGAAGCTCTTAATACTAAGCTGAACGGCAGCACGAAAACGTTAGCAGCCGAGCTAGTTGACAAGAAGATCATAGACTCAAGTAAGCTCTCGGCCCTTAGCTACACCAGACTAAATGTGGCGCACAGCGCTTCATTGGGTGATTACTTGGCCGATTCGACTGGAAAAACGTTGTATTATTTCACTAAGGATGTAGCCGATCCGAATTCCTGTGTTGGCACGTGTCTAACGAACTGGCCAGTTTATTATGGTGAGAAATTAATGGTTCCAGCCGAATTTAATGCAGCTGACTTTGGCGTGAACGTCCGTCCAGACGGCACCAAGCAAACGACCTACAAAGGATGGCCGCTCTATTACTTCGCCAAAGACGTGAATGCTGGCGATACAAAAGGCGAGGCAGTCGGGGGCATATGGTACATAATCAAACCTTCGAACGGAATCGCTATCGGGACCAAGACCGATCTTGGGAATTATCTAACTGACTCAAGCGGCAGAGCGCTTTATTATTTCGATAAGGATACAAAAGGGGTTAGCAATTGCTCGGGCTCCTGCTTGGTGAATTGGCCGGCTTACTATGCTCCTCAATTATCAGCACCTACAGGCACCTCGGCTAGCGACTTCGGAACGCTTGTTCGCGCTGATGGTTCTAAGCAAACGACTTATAAAGGTTTCCCATTATATTACTGGGCAAAAGACAAATTGCGCGGCGATACCACTGGACATAACGTCAACAATGTATGGTTCGTCGTTGACCCTGTCAAATTCAGTGGCACTACTGCTGTTAATGCTGAGGTTAAGTTCAGTAAATCCGACAGCTTGGGTTCGTATTTTGTAGATGCGAACGGTATGACGTTGTACTTATTCTTGAAGGATTCGACGAACCCCAATTCATGTACAGGTAAATGTATCGAGAACTGGCCTATCTACTACAGCGAGAACCTGACTGTTTCCTCTGATCTGAACAGCAGTGATTTCGGTTCCTTCATGCGTAACGACGGCAAGATGCAAAGCACCTATAAAGGATGGCCGCTGTATTATTGGGTAAAAGACCAGCATCCCGGTGAAACGACAGGTCAAAATGTAGGAAATGTATGGTTTGTGCTGAATCCTGAAGCAGTAGCATACCGTGTGGTGGAACCGCCTGCTCCCGATCACAGTCATGCGCCTATGCCTGCTCCAGAACCAGCACCAAATCCAGCACCTGCACCTACACCTGCACCAGCGCCAATCCCTGCACCAAAGACCTACACGATTAATATCGAAAATTTCGACTTCTCCCAGAGTGTATTGACGATTGAAGCAGGATCGACTGTTACCTGGATTAACAAAGATGAGATGGAGCATAATGCAGTCGCAGTTAACGGTTCCTTTGCCTTGCCCTTACTTGCACAAGGCAAATCCGGCTCCTTCACCTTCACCGTACCAGGCGAATACGAGTACTTCTGCGAGCCTCACAAATCATTTATGAAGGCCAAGATTATCGTCCAATAATTCAGAACAGGTACCAGGCTGCAAGCCATTGCATACCGAGGCTGGAGAATGCTGATTGTATCAGTATTTCTCTAGCTTTTTGGCTTCTTATCCTTTATATTGTAAAAGATTCATTCATTCTAATGAGAAGTCGTTTCTCGACTCAGGGAGTGCTGATAGATGCATAGTCGAACAGACGTAGAGTTAATGCAGTTTGTTAGAAATAAGCAGCGTCCTGCTCTGGAGGAGCTTTACAATCGATATGTGAAGCTTGTCTTTTCATTTGCAATGAAATCGACCGGGGAAGAACAAGCAGCACGAGAAATTGTGCAGCTTGTATTTACGCGTCTGTGGACCTCGGATACAGGATTTGATGATAGCAAAGGCCGATTTGTGAACTGGATTATTACGATAACCCGCAATATTACCATTGATCACATTCGCATGCAGCGCAGACAAGCATTCTCCTATCCAGTGGGGCCGCAGGAGTGGGACCATACATTGGATTCCAACGAAAACGACCCAGAGTCTGAGTTTTTCCGTAAGTGGATAAAGAAAGAGATTCAGCAGGCTTATGTCCATTTAAGCGAAAGTCAGGTTGAGCTGATTAATATGATGTATTGGAAGGGATATTCTTTAAGTGAAATAGCTCATCTTACGAACGAACCGGTTGGAACGATCAAGAGCCGTCTGCATCAATGCTTAAAAGTATTGCGCAAGCATTTAACTGCACTGAGGGAGGGATGACAAATGCATGAACATGAACCCATTGGTTGCAATGGCCTAATCAGCTATTTAACGGGCGAAAGCTCGGAGTTTGAAAGAGTAGCATACGAAAAGCATTTGCGCTCCTGTGCCTCGTGCAGAGAAGAATTAAAGGAGCTGCAATTGGTTTGGAATGCTCTTCCTTTTCAGATGGAAGCAGTTGAAGCTCCCCAGGATCTGAAATCAGATGTAATGGCAGCTATCGATAAGCTCGATCAAGAAGTCACCGTTCAACAACCCGCAACGAAGAAACAACGGTCAATCCCATTTACTTGGGTCGCGGGACTGGCGAGTGCGATTGTAGTGGGCATCTTAATTGGAGTCGTGGGGAATGAGGCTATTACCCGCCAGCCCGTTCATACAGCGATAGTACGACCAAGCGCCCCTGCAGAACTGCTGAAGACCTTAGAACTCAAAACAGCCGACAGCTCTATGCCGCTTGCCAAAGGGATGGCTTGGGTAATGAAGCAAGGTGATTCCCAACATATTATCATCCAACTCCAGGGCCTTAAGGAAACCCAAGGTGAGAATGCCTATCAGGCTTGGTTAATCAAAAATGGAAAACGTTATAACTGCGGTACATTTTATGTAGATGAGAATGGCACGGGTGTCCTGACCTACGAGATGGACGCCAGGTATACAGAGTTTGATGCGATCGGCGTTACATTAGAGCCGGATGCCAATGGCAAACAGCCCCGAGGCAGCAAGGTTCTCGGCACCTAATAAATGACCCCTTGGAAAAGCTGCACCTCGTGTGCAACCATGTCCAAGGGGTTTGTTCATTCCTTCAATCCTGACTATGCAGCATTATGTTCTGTTCCCGTAATAGCTTAACGGAACTCGGCTCCAATCATCCATAAGCCCCAGTCCGCGCAGATCCGCAATCCGATTCTCTGCTTCTCCCTCATACAGCTTCCAGATCACTCTCAGGCCTTGTAGACTTCCCGCCGCATCTGAAAGGGGCTGGGCCCCTTGTTCGATACAATCCAGGAAGTGATTGATTTCGTGATGCGTGAACTTTCCTCCCTCGTGAACCTCCATCAATAGATCGCAATGCGATTGCATGCTGTCTGATCGCTCATCCTTCCTCTTGGTATGAGCGTACAATTTACGGTTCATAATATCGATCTCTAGCAAACCTCCTGTGCAATGAGCGTGGATCGAATACCCTAGCCGCGTTGCCCTAGCTCCCCATGTGCCGAAATGCATTCCAATAGCTCCGCTTTCAAATTCGATGGATACATTGCTGGTCCCTTCTCGCTCCATCCAAGGCGTTCCATAATTCGTACCTAGATGTGTTCCCCTAACAGGTCGGCCTAGAAGCCAGAGTAATACGTCAACATAGTGACAACCATGGCTGAATAACTGACCGCCCCCCAGTTTTTTGCCTGATCTGGACCAATGGCCGTCGGGGTACTCTGTATGCTGCTCAGTGAAGATCGAGATCTGAAATACATCCCCATATGCTTTTGTGTCAAGCAATTCCTTAAGACGCTTTACAAGTGGGTGGTAGCGGACCGGATAGGCCGTCATTAGAACCTTGCCTCTGTTATTGGAAGCTTGTATCAGATCTATACATTCCTGCTCCGTATTCGCAAGCGGCTTCTCCATAAGGACGTGCTTGCCTGCTTCCAGGAATGTCATTCCAGCTTCATAATGAAGGTCATGCGGCAGTGCGATCAGCACGGCGTCTACATGCCGGGTCACATCCCTATAGCTCTGAAACACTTTCTCTGCTCCATATAATTGCGCAGCATTGACAGCCCGCTCATAATCTATATCACAAGTGGCGGTGACCGACATGCGATCCTTCAGATCATCGTATCCCCTCGCATGAGAGCCAGCCATATTGCCGCATCCAATAATCCCTATCTTGATCTTATTCATTTCTCTCAACCTTTCTGTAGTTCTATGATACTATTATAATAAAAAAGCGGACATCAAAAGTAGTTGTTCAATCCGTTATTTATTTTGTCATATGGGAGTAAAGGAGATAGTTCCTATGGAATATGTACGGTTCGAGTTACGGGACGAGCTGTTTGTGCGCAGGCTGATTTCGTTCTCCTATAAAGAGCTGTCAAACGAATACTCCCATCAGGGTGAGAAGCATGATTTCTGGGAATTCGCTTATGTGGATAAGGGAGAAGTGCTAATCACAACCGAATCCGGCGAACATGCAATGAGGCAGGGTGACCTGGTATTCTATCGTCCCAACGAGTACCATAGTCTTCGGACAAATCACGTAACCGCCCCCAATTTATTCATCGTGGCATTCGATTGTTATGCACCTGCCATGAACTGCTTCGGCGGGCAAATATTCTCACTCGGCGATGAAGAGCGGCGGTTAATTGCTCAGCTTATGGAGGAAGGGGGGAACGTTTTTGATCGCCCCATTCATACGCCGAGAGTATCTGTCTTAACCCGATCTTCGAACGTGACATTCGGCAGTGAGCAGTTGATCCGATTATATCTCGAGACGTTATTGATTGTGCTGGCGCGTAAGCAGTATCAGAAGGAAGCGACTCCAAGCAAGCTGCCCTCCCTGCTCCAGAACAACAAAGAGGCCGAGCTTACAGAGCGAGTTACGGCCTATATGAAGGAGCATTTGTCCGAAGACATAACGGTTGATCATATATGCGCTGCACTGTGCGTAGGCAAGTCTCAGTTAAAAAAAGCTTTCAAGTCGGCTCATGGCTCCGGCATCATGGAGACCTTCAATGACCTGAAGATCGAAGAGGCCAAAGTGATGATTCGCGAAACGTCCTACAACTTCACAGAGATAGGTGAGCGTCTCGGGTACAACAGCATTCATTACTTCTCCAAAAATTTCAAGAAGGCAACAGGCATGACCCCGTCCGAATATGCACGGAGCGCCAAGGCCCTTACACGTACACTTGAAGGAAAGAAATCCCGCTCCACGCCGGTTGAGGCTTTTCAGAACGACTTTTGTTAGAATTAAAAAAGTCCAGCGATCTTTCTTGAGCTGGACTTTTTAACATATCTTATTATCCTTTTACTGCCGCTGGATTCGGACGCCCCAGGAAGCTCCAGAACGATCCTCCAAACAGATCGGAAACATCTCGCTGAATTTCAGTCTCCCGAAGCTGCCATCCAGTGTCCATGAGATCACTGTATTTATCCAGCAATACTTTCTCAATAATGAACCGGGAGTGATCCCATTTGTAGATCAATTGATCCAACACGCGGCAGTCCGAGTGCTGTGGAGTTACACTTACACCTAATAATTCGAAGCGCATCCGTGTCATCTCTTCAATCAGACTCGGGTTGTTCAAGAACCACCAGCACCCGAATACGTGTAGATTACGGAATTTGCGTGCCGCGACGGTGAGACCGTGCTGATTCTCACGCGCCAGCATAGTACATAGGAACTTGTTGTCGGGGAAAGCTGCGCACAAACGCTCCACGGCACGCACATCACTTGGTCCAACGCTATCCCCAGCATCGTTCAGAGCCGGATTAACACGTTTATTCACACCAATCATCATAGCGAATGGAATATCGAATTCTCTTGCGATCGGGAGAATACAAGTTTCAATAACACGCGCCCGATTAGACTCTTCCGGATATTGGAACGAAGGCGGCAACGATACGGCCATGTATAACGGATCCATTCTGCGGATCCAATCGCGAAGGAAAGCTTTCACACCCTCAATTGTTTTCTCAGAAAAAGATTCCTCAACTGCATAACCCCACGACTTCAGCCGGCGCCAAGTTTGGTCCCACCCGTTCAGAAGCGGATCAAGCCTGAGAGCAGTATGGAAACGCGGATCAATCTCGCCTATTGTCTCCCATTGATCTCTCTCTTCATCAACGAAGGGATCATTCGTCATACATACCGTATTCACATTGGAAAGCTTGAAGACGAGGTTCAGATACTCAGCGGTGCTCATAGATGCGAAGAACGAGCGATAAGAAGCTAGATCACGGGTACTCACGTCAAGTCCAAGCCGGTTAAGTACAGTTAACACACCTCGACAAGCTTCACTGTAGGGAGAGTGCTCCAGGAACAACGTCTTCCATACCAGATCTGCTTGCTCGGTCTTCGACATGGCCCAGAAAGCGTCGTACGCCAAATTGGGGTGAAAACGGAACGTCTCTGCAACCAAATAATGGTACGTTAATAGCTCGTCAATTCCCCATAGGAGAAGATTGCCGAAATCTTCGGTAAACAAATGCGAGTGAATATCTGTGATGGGAGTCGTCTGAACCGTTTCATGCAAAAATGAACGCAGTTGTTCCTTCGTTTGAATCACCATTTGAGCTTCCTCCTGAGTTATGGATACATATGATAAATTAGACTATCTTACTTTCAATTTTCTGTAAATGGATTTATTTCAGCTTAACCTGTGTTTTCTACACATTGGCTGCGCATCTGAACCCAATATTGCTGGAAGAGCTGTCCGGTGTGTTGGAGCTCCGGGCAGCAACTCGGTATCGGTTGCAATAAGATTTGTGACATAAGAAGGAACCTCCGCGCATGGAGCGCCGCTCTCCTTGATCTGGCCCCGTCGGGTTATCACGTGGACCAGCCGTATATGTTGTGGCGCTGAACCAATCCGACGTCCATTCCCATACGTTCCCGGAAACATTATACAGGCCGAATCCATTAGGTCGGAAGGATTGAGCCGGAGCGGTTCCGATGTAGCCGTCCCGAGCTGTGTTCTTCTCTGGAAAAGTTCCTTGCCAGATGTTGCACATATGCTCGTTATCAGGAGTAAGCTCATCACCCCATGGGTATACTTTCTGGTCTAGACCGCCTCGCGCCGCATATTCCCATTCCGCTTCTGTTAGTAAGCGTTTGCCCATCCACTTACAGTAGGCAAGTGCATCATGATAGGAGATATGTACCACCGGATGGTCCATCCGCCCTTCCAGATCGGTGCCCGGTCCTTCCGGTTGGTACCAATAGGCTTCCTTCACCGCATACCACCATGGTGTTCCTTGCGGAGATCCCATGATCAGTCGATTGTTAGCTGCCGACAAAAATGGTGCAAAGACATAGGACCAGCCGAATCGTTCCGCTTCCGTCTTATAGCGAGTCGAACGTACGAATAGGTCAAACTGGGCATTAGTCACGGTAGTAGGATCGACGTAGAAAGGACGAAGCGTTACATCATGTACAGGCCCTTCCCCATCAGCCGGAAAGCCAGCTTTTCCGCTATTCCCCATCGAGAAAGTGCCCCCATCCAGAAACAACATACCTTCTCTTCCCGGAGTCGATAGTGGAGCACAACTGCTGCTACTCATCGCCGCTTGCGGTACTGGGTTCTCATTCGCAGTGAACGCGCTTCGACTAGAAGAACAGCACGAACCTGTTGCATTGTCTGACATATCGCCACGCATCCCCTTTTGAATTGCTATACTTTGTTTGCTATCATTCTATCATATTTACATACGAGCATGAAGCTATGAAATGAGAGGCAGCACGACAAAAAGGCGTTCATGAACGCCTCCTCAGTATAGTCTTATTCCCTATTGAAGTCCGCCGCACTGCTCAATAACCCGAATCGTTTGCGGGTGAATCGTCTCAGCAACTACTACGGAGAGCGTATCGCCTCCAACGATTTGCACCGGATCTACGCGCAATGCCCGAAGCTTCGCTGCAGCGGATTCCGCATGGGCTGAACTCGGGAAAGTAGCTGATACTGCAATATCCATCTCTTTTTACACTTCCTCTAACATAGGGTTGGGTTTGTACAATCCTATAGAGTAGTGTTCTTCGAGCAAAACTGAATTATTCACCTGATGCAATGGGAATT
Source organism: Paenibacillus sp. J2R1T-4 (assembly GCF_059692235.1). Taxonomy (NCBI): domain Bacteria; kingdom Bacillati; phylum Bacillota; class Bacilli; order Caryophanales; family Paenibacillaceae; genus Paenibacillus; species Paenibacillus sp. J2R1T-4. The sequence continues at coordinate 222,647 of NZ_JCAUBA010000006.1, forward strand.
GTATCTTTGCGTTTCTTGATTTTTGTTCTTATAGCCCCGATTATCATATCCAACAGCATCAAAATAACACCTAGGTTCAATGCAAGATCAGCCAGATTAAGCACCCCGTTACCTGAACCGAACACCAGGAAATCCGTAACTTTTCCATACAAGATCCGATCAAGCGTATTGCCAATAGCACCGCCTGCTAGGAAAGCAGCACCACTCTCCAGAATAACTCCTTGCAGCACACCTTTTCGTCGATAGTAAATAAGCGCAGCTACAAAGAACACACCTACTGGGATGAAATAAACGCCATACCCTTGAAAGGAACTCCCAGCGGCGCCGCTGTTAAGATAATAGGTGAACGTGACATAGGGCTCCCAGGCTGAAATGATCTCTCCCAGATGGAGATGTGTGCGAATCCATAACTTTGAACCCTGGTCAACAGCCACAGTAAACAAAATAATTAAATAAAAAAACATAGTTATCGCTCCTTCTACCCACAATAAGAGTAGGCTCAGCAGAAATTACTTCCCCACTAATATAGTGTAACTAACTTGTGATTCATAAGCAAATAGGGTCAAAGCCACAATGATCGAATGACTAATTCGAGCTATTTCTTTTGAATGGGAAACCATGTTAATATAACCTTGAAAAGGAGTGATCCCCATGCAGAAATGGATTATGGCAGTATTGTTTTTTGGAGCGTGCTTATTTGGAGTTATCCTCCTCACGGTTACATCGATCCAGAACGCACCTGGAGACAAACATGAAACACCAGCACCTGCTTTTCCTGCTGTACAGTTAGATGCATCGGCTGCTGAAGCTATCTATAAGAAGTCATGTATTTCCTGTCACGGCGATCAATTGCAGGGAACAATGGGACCCAATCTTCAAAAGATAGGAACCAAGTACACCAAAGAACAATTGTATAAGATTATTTGGGACGGTAGAGGCGGTATGCCTGCCTTCAAAAGCTCCCTGAAGGAAGAAGAAGTGGCCAACCTCTCTCTTTGGTTAGCAGAACATAAGTAACCGCTCATTCTCAACGCAAAAGGTGCCCTCCCTAAGGAAGGCACCTTTTGCTGTTTCACTTATAACCTATCAATCACCACGGAACGCTTTCTTCATCCGTTCGAAGATCGATTCGTGATGCTCGGATGAATTCTCGACATCTTGCCCTGCAAATTCACGCAGCAGATCCTTCTGCTGATCAGTTAGCGAAGTCGGAGTTACCACAACTACCTTGACATGCTGATCACCTTGACCGTAACCGCGCAAACGAGGCACCCCTTTGCCCTTCAAACGGAAATAGGTGCCCGTCTGTGTGCCCGCCGGAATCTTAAGCTTCACCTTTTCGGTCAACGTGGGGATCTCAATCTCATCCCCAAGCGCTGCCTGTGCAAAAGTAAGAGGAACCTCACAGTACACATCGTCCCCGTCACGCTCGAAGAAATCATGCGGCTTCACGCGGATTACAATGAACAAATCGCCTGATGGTCCACCTTTTGTGCCGCCTTCGCCTTCACCCGAAACTCGAAGTTGTGCACCTTCATCTACACCAGCAGGAATTTTCACATGTATTTTACGATGTTTCTTCACTTTACCTGCACCGTTACAAGTTCCACATTTGTCCTTGATAATGGAGCCTTGACCGTTACAAGCTGAACAAACCCTGCGATTCACAATGCGGCCGAATGCTGTGTTCTGGACAACCTCTTGTTGACCGCTGCCTTTACATACGGTACAGGTCTCTGGCTTTGTACCAGCCTTCCCTCCAGATCCGTGACAAGTGTCGCAAGTCTCTGTGCGGGGAATCGTGATATCTAATTCCTTCCCAAAGATCGCTTCTTTGAACTCTATTGTCATCGTGTATTGAAGATCTGAACCACGTTGCGGCGCGTTAGGGTTACGACGCTGCTGACCTCCGCCGCCAAAGAACATATCGAAGATATCGCCGAAGCCGCCGAAATCTTGACCGTTGAACCCTCCACCCTGATTAGGATCTACATGACCGAACTGATCATAAGTGGACCGCTTTTGATCGTCGCTAAGCACGTCGTAAGCTTCTTTTACTTCCTTGAACTTCTGCTCTGCATCTGTTGCTTTATTAACATCCGGATGGTATTGGCGCGCTAATTTTCGGTAGGCTTTTTTGATATCATCATCAGAAGCCCCTTTGTCAACGCCCAGTACATCGTAAAAATCACGCTTACTCACCGCTTCAACCTCCCAATTGCTCTGCTCACCCATTAACTATATGCGAGTCCTTGAACGAAAGTCAAAGCCAAGGCAACAAAGTGCCTGGCTTTGAGCTCCTACCCAAGAAAGATGGACCACTTACTTCTTCTCGTCAACTACTTCATAGTCAGCGTCTACGACGTTGTCCTTCTTGCTGTCTCCGCCTGCGCCTGGACCGCCAGCTCCCTCAGCCCCTTGTGCTGCTTGAGCCGCTTGCTCGTATAGTTTCACGGATAGCTGTTGAACAATTTCAGTCAACTCTTCCGATGCTTTGTTAATCGCTTCAAGATCGTTGCCTTCAAGAGCTTGCTTCAACGTTTCTTTGGCAGCATTCGCTTTGTCGATCTCGCCTTGATCTACTTTGTCGCCCAGATCCTTCAATGTTTTGTCTACAGAGTAGATCAATTGGTCTGCCTGGTTGCGAGTTTCAACCGCTTCTTTACGCTTGCGGTCTTCTTCGGCATTAGCCTCGGCATCCTTCATCATTTTTTCAATTTCCTCATCGGATAGACCGCTTGAAGAAGTGATCGTAATTTTTTGGCTCTTGCCTGTTCCTTTATCCAAGGCGGATACATTCACGATCCCGTTCGCATCGATATCGAAGGTAACTTCAATTTGAGGAACACCGCGCGGTGCAGCCGGGATATCGCCCAACATGAAGCGACCCAATGTTTTGTTGTCTGCAGCCATTGAACGTTCACCTTGCAGCACGTGAATTTCTACGCTCGTCTGCATATCCGCATATGTGGAGTACACTTGAGATTTGCTTGTCGGGATTGTAGTATTGCGGTCGATCATCTTCGTGAATACACCGCCAGCTGTTTCGATTCCCAGTGACAACGGAGTAACGTCAAGCAATACAACGTCTTTTACATCGCCTGTCAGAACGCCTGCTTGAACAGCTGCGCCCAAAGCAACTACTTCATCAGGGTTAACGCCTTTGTGTGGATCTTGACCTGTTAATTTCTTGATAGCTTCTTGTACGGCAGGAATCCGTGTGGATCCTCCGACTAGAACCACTTTATTAATCTCTTTGGCCGACAGTCCGGAATCGCTCAATGCTTGGCGAGTTGGGCCTAATGTACGCTCAACCAGAGAAGCGGAAATCTCGTCGAATTTGGCGCGAGTCAGGTTCACCTCAAGATGCTGGGGAACGCCGTCCACAACGGTGATAAAAGGAAGCGAGATTGTTGTTGTAAGAACAGTCGAAAGTTCTTTTTTGGCTTTCTCAGCCGCATCTTTCAGACGTTGAACCGCTGATTTGTCTTTACTCAAGTCGATCCCGTGTTCTTTCTTGAATTCAGCAGCAAGATAATCAATGATTACTTGGTCGAAATCGTCTCCGCCTAAGCGATTGTCCCCGCTTGTAGCTTTAACTTCGAAGAATCCGTCGCCAAGCTCAAGAATGGACACGTCGAACGTACCGCCACCCAAGTCATAGACTAGAATAGTTTGATCTTCTGTTTTCTCCAAGCCGTAAGCAAGCGCTGCTGCAGTTGGCTCATTGACGATCCGCAACACTTCAAGACCGGCAATCTTACCTGCATCCTTGGTAGCTTGGCGCTGGCTGTCATTGAAGTAAGCCGGAACTGTAATTACTGCTTGTGTTACCGTTGATCCCAGGTATGCTTCTGCATCAGCCTTAAGCTTCTGTAGAATCATAGCTGATATTTCTTGCGGCGTGTAATCTTTGTCGTCAATCGTTGTCTTATGGTTCGAACCCATATGACGTTTGACCGACATTACTGTACGATCTGGATTCGTGATGGATTGACGCTTAGCCGTTTCACCGACGATGCGCTCACCGTCTTTCTTGAAGCCTACTACAGAAGGAGTAGTACGGTTTCCTTCTACGTTAGGGATGACGACTGCTTCGCCGCCTTCCATTACTGCTACACAAGAATTCGTGGTTCCTAAGTCAATACCAATTACTTTACTCATGAAATGTTCCTCCTAATCAAAATGGGTAGTATATGTGTGTTTAAGCACTTACTTAGATTATTGGCTAACTTTGACCATCGATGGACGTAAAACTTTATCTTTAAGAATATAACCCTTTTGAATTTCTTCCAAAACAATACCTTCTTCGTGGTCCTCAGACTCAACCTGCATAATCGCTTGATGATATTCAGGATTGAATGGTTGACCTACAGCCTGAATCGGAGTAAGACCTTCCCCAACAAGCACTTGATCCAGCTGGCGGAATATCATATCCACCCCTTTAATCAAAGCATCGTTATCCTTGGATTCACGGGATACCCCAAGCGCACGCTCGAAATTGTCCACAATCGGCAGAAGCTGCTCGATTAATTTGGCCGAAGCGTACTTCGCGAAATCCTCTTTCTCCAGACGGGAACGTCTGCGGAAGTTATCGAAGTCAGCCTGGGTACGCAGATACTTCTGGTAGTTCTCATCAGCTAGCTTGCGCTGCTCTTGCAGCTCGACCTCAAGCGCGGATAATACATGAACATCGCCTGTTTCTTCAAAAGACTGCTCTGCTTCATTCACCGAGTCATCTGAATCTACACCTTGCTGGGAATCAATTCCAGCAATAGCCTCCTCGACCGTTTCTTCCCTATTTGAACTATTAAGGTTCTCTTCCATCTGTTCTTTAGTTGAATGTTCTGGTTTCGTCACCTTTAAGTTCACCTCCTTTTCCAATGCCCTCACGGCAATTCTCTCTATTTATGATTTATGAATAAACGGCATTACAGGCACGCCTAACGGCTCACCTTCAACCGTCTTCATTAGATCTCATCTTGATGACTGTGTGAATTCTCAGCACGGCCGCAGCCACCTCTCCTGCTGCTAAAAGCGCATGGATCTTCACCGGTGCGGGGTCTACGATCCCCTTCTTCAGAACATCCATCAGTTGGCCCGTATCGCAATCAATTCCTATACTGTCTGATTGCTGAGCCAACTGTGCCGCCCGCACCTGCTCCACTTGCTCGAGCGGATTAAAGCCTGCGTTCAGCACCATCTGAGCAAGCGGCTTGTGCAATGCCTGCACGACGGCTGTTACGCCGAACGCCTCCATGCCCTTGACGGTCTCGCGGTAGCGGTCGAGCTCATGCGCGACCGCTACCTCCACGGCGCCGCCGCCGGGCAAGTAGCCGCCGCGCACTGCGGCTTGCACGGCAGCGGCAGCGTCGCGGGCGATTCGCGCCCGCTCGCCCACGACGTCGGCGGTGCTTCCGCCGACGAGCACGGTTGCGGCGGGCAAGCCCGCGCCGCCCGTGAGGCGCACCTGCTCGATGCGCGCGTCATACGCGAGCGTCTCGCAGGCGCCGAGATAAGGCGCAAGCTCCGCGGGCGCCTTCTTCAGCACCGTGCGGCGAATCGGCCGCGCGCCTGTGTGCTCGCAGATGCGCTGAAGCTCACGCTTCGGTACGCGCTGCAGCACGATAATCCCATGGTCGGCGCAGAACTGCTCTGCCTCTTGATCGACACCCCGGTCTAATGCGATGAAGCGAACATCGAGCTCGAGCAGTTTGCCAAGGTTCGCTTGGAACTCTTCCTTCAGCTGCAGGTAGCGTTGGAAGCCTGCATCGGTCATCATAGCTTCCTCGTCCTGCTTCTCCGGCTCCAGCGCATCATGCATAACTAGCACCTTCGGCATCTGCAGCTCCATCGCCAGCATCTGCGCATGGATCGGCTTGTGCTTCAGCAGCAAGCCGGACCACACCTCGCTCACGGGCTTGTCGTGAGCTGCAATCGAGTCGGCCAGCCGATACCCGTCATCACGTAACGTGTCGACGCCCAGCCGCTCGGCCGCAGCCATCACAAGCTCGGCCAATTGCCTGTCCTCGCGTGCAGCCACATAGGCGACCCGGTACAGCATCGGGTCGTGCAACCCCGCAAGCGTCCGGCTCCGCGCTTGCAACAATTCCGTTGCAAGCCGAATTCCGTCCTGCAACCCAGTCACAACCTTAGAGACCGGCACGCCGCGTGTCACTTGCGCAACGCCCTCCGCAACGAGCGCGCCGGCCAGTACCGTCGCAGTAGTCGTACCGTCGCCTACTCGCTCCTGCTGCGACTTCGCAACCTGCACGAGCATCCGAGCAGCTGGATGCGTTACATCCATCTGCTCGAGGATCGTCGCCCCATCGTTGGTGACCAACACTTGGCCGCGGCTTCCGACTAGCATCGTATCGAGACCCTTAGGACCGAGTGTTCCTTCGACAGCTGCGCATATAGCCCGGATCGCCCCTGCATTATTCAGCAGTGTGGCATAACGATCCTCGCCTTCTAAATTCCCCTGTTTCATACGGATCTCATCCTTCATAATCGTCTAACTCCGTTACCTATACCATCGTCCCATAAGGGCAGCCATGTCCTTGGATAACACGTCGAGCAAGCTGATCACTTTCCCGTACTCCATACGCGTTGGCCCTAGAATACCAATGGTACCGAGGGAATGACCGTCAATAGAATAAGAAGCGGTAATAAGACTGCAATTATTAATCGCTTGGACCGTATTCTCAGTTCCAATCCGAACTTGTATGCCCTGAGAAGCCGCTGACACGAGTCGAACCAAGGTCTGGGTTTCATCGAATAAATCTAGAATGCCCTTCACTTTGCCGACGTCTCTGAATTCAGGCTGAGTAAGCATATTCGTAGCACCGCTTATGAAGATTCGGTCATCCTCATCATGCAGCAGAACACCTTCTATTAGTTTAACCAATTCTTCATACTGATTCGTATAATGGCTCAGTTCACTGCCAATCTCATTAAAGAGCTTCGATTTGAAATGAACGAGCGGCACACCGCTTAGTCGAGCGTTCAACATATTGACAATCCGCTCAATCTCCGAGACCGAGACACCTTCCGGTATCGTAACAACCTTATTCTCGACATGTCCCGTGTTCGTTACAACAATAGCAACGGCCGAATGATCATTCAGCGGAACAATCTGCAGATGCTTAAGCGTTGTACTGAGCAGCTCGGGTCCTAACACAATGGACGTATAATTCGTCATATTCGACAAAATAACCGCCACGTGCTGAATAGCCCGCTCCATCTCATCTAACTTCTCAGCGAAAAACAATTTGATCACGTCCAGCTCTTGTTTGGACAAGTGACCTCGTTTGACCAAATGGTCCACGTAATAACGGTAACCTTTATTAGAAGGAATACGGCCTGCTGACGTGTGCGGTTGCTCCAGAAAGCCCAGTTCCTCGAGATCGGACATTTCATTACGAATTGTCGCCGGACTGAAGCTTACATCGTTTCGCTTGGAAATCGTACGCGAGCCGACTGGTTCAGCCGAACGAATATAGTCATCTACTATAGCGCTCAAAATCAATCTCTGACGTTCAGACAACATATTCTCGCCCCCCAACTGGATTCCTGCATGAACGTTCAACTTCCATCGTTAGCACTCACCTGAAAGGAGTGCTAATTCCTACTATCAAAATACCAAAAAGAAAAGCACCTTGTCAAGTCAGTCAAGGCGCTTCAATACAGCTATTTCATCACAGCAATGCTGCTTTTTACAATGGACGCAATCCGTCCAAACCTTTTCAGGGAATATCTCTTTGGGGACAACCTCGAATCCGTTTTTTTGAAAAAAAGCAACCTCATAGGTCAACGCCATAATCTTAGGAATTCCTTCCTTACGCGCCTCATCGACCAGAAATTCAACGACCTTACGACCTATCCCGAGACCTTTATGACCGTCCGTCACACCCAGGGAGCGAATCTCCACCAAATCTTGACCTAACTTGAACAGCGATCCGCAGCCAACGAAGTGTCCATCTGCTTCCGCTACAATAAATGTATGAATATGCCGCAGCAGGGCTTCCCTCGAACGCGGCAGCATGATGCCGTTCTCTGCATATCCCTGTATAAGGTCGTGTAAGGCGTTCACATCGTCCGCGACCGCTCTCCGACAAGTAATTGTTAACGTCATCTGCCATCCCACCTGTAAAATTCGTACTTGAAATATGTATAAATATACATCAAGACGCATGTTTGAGCAAGAGTTTTTTGTCTACAATAAAAAAGGGAATCCGGGCTGCTCCCCCATCATCCCTCTAAAAATTGCGCAAACACATCGTTTCCGAACAATAATCCTTGCTCCGACAAACGATACCCACTTGTGTCGGAGATCAACAAGCTCTGAGCCGTCAAGCGACGGAGCTGTTCAGGAAACACATCTTCCAATTCACGGCCGAACTGTTGCCGGAAATCTTCCCGCTTCACCCCGCTTAATAAGCGTAAGCCCACCATCATGAAATCTTCCATAGCTTCCTGCTCGCCAACCTCGAAGCGTTCCAGCAATGGCAGTCCTTTATGGGTAGCGTCAATATATGGCTGTACCCCTTTGATATTTACATGCCGGCAGCCCAACATATACCCATGAGCTCCTGCTCCTAACCCATAGTAGCTGTCATTATGCCAATAGGCCGAATTATGACGGCTCTGTCTGCCCGGCTTGGCAAAATTGCTGATCTCATACTGCTCGTAACCCGCCGCCTTGAGTCTTCTCATAATCGACAAGTACATCTCAAGCTCATCATCCTCATCAGGTAATGGAAGCTTGTTCTTGTTGAATAACGTATGAAACAGCGTATTCTCCTCAATCTTCAGACTGTATATGGAGTAATGCTGCAAATCGAGTTGAAGCGCTTTGTCTAGTGTATCTTCCATAATAGCGGTCGTCTGTTTCGGCAAACCGAACATCAGGTCGATAGATAAATTATCGAAGCCAACGGAGCGGGCATTCTCGAGACTGCGATATACATCGTCCGTATTATGAATGCGGCCCAGCTCCAACAGAAGTTCATTATTAAAGGACTGCACCCCGAAGCTAATCCGGTTGACTCCGCCTTCCTTCATTGCTTGCAGCTTCTCCAGATCAGTCGTCCCGGGATTCGCCTCCATTGAGAATTCCAAATCCTCCACCGTATCCGGAAAATAAGTTTTGACCAATTTCAGAAAATGACTCATCTGTTCCGGCAGCAATACAGTCGGCGTTCCGCCGCCTACGAAGATTGTACTAATCGCTTTGGCTGGTATTTGACGAACCGTAAGCTCCATCTCTCTCTCAAGCGCATCCAGATAATCCATCACAGGCTGCCCCTTGAGCACATACGAATTGAAATCACAGTAGTGACACTTGTTCGTACAAAAAGGGATATGAATGTACACCGCTTTTGGCAGTGTTGTGGTTTGTATCATTTCTGCTTACTTCCTTTCTACTTACTTTACTACTTTCTTCTTTCTATACTTACTCCCTTTGCGTGGAGGTTCTGCCTGTATGGTTGCGCCTCTGAAAAATAGACAAGGAGGCTGCAAGAGCCTCCCAAAAAATTAATGTCGTCAGTGATGGGTTTGAAGGAGCCGGAGTGGCGACTTTTGTAGCCGTGTTTCATCCATCGTATAATATTACAATCAAGGAAACACGGCTACAACGGAGCGCGGAGGCCCTTCAAACTCGGAACGGTTATCGACATTATGCTCTTTCTGCTCTGCCCCAGCCTACTCGTCGATCTTCAGAACCGCCATAAAGGCTTCCTGCGGAACCTCTACGCTACCCACCTGCTTCATGCGCTTCTTACCTTCCTTCTGCTTATCCAGTAGCTTACGCTTACGCGAGATGTCACCGCCGTAACACTTGGCAAGAACGTTCTTGCGCATCGCTTTGACCGTCTCACGGGCTACAACCTTCTGACCGACTGCCGCTTGAATCGGCACTTCGAACATTTGCCGAGGAATAATATCCTTCAGCTTTTCACATATAATACGTCCCCGGTTGTATGCACGATCCCGGTGAACGATGAAGGACAAGGCATCAACTTGCTCATTGTTGAGCAATATATCCATTTTGACCAAGTTGGAGCGTTTGTACCCGGATACGACATAGTCAAAGGAAGCATATCCTTTGGTGCTCGACTTCAACTGGTCGAAGAAATCGTATACGATCTCGGACAGCGGCATGTCGTAAGTCAGAGTAACACGCGTCGTATCGAGATACTCCATGTTGATGAACTCCCCGCGCTTCCCTTGGCAAAGCTCCATAATGGCGCCCACATAATCGTTAGGCACGATAATCGATGCTTTTACATACGGCTCTTCTACATAATCGATTTTACCCGTTTCTGGATAGTTGGAAGGATTGTCAATACTGAGCACTTCACCATTCGTCAGCGTTACTTTGAATATAACGCTCGGAGCTGTCGTTATCATCGGAATGTTGAACTCACGCTCGATCCGCTCCTGAATGATCTCCATATGAAGCAATCCCAGGAAGCCGCAACGGAATCCGAATCCTAGTGCGGAGGAAGTCTCAGGTTCATATTTCAAGGAAGCGTCATTTAACTCAAGCTTTTCCAATGCCTCACGTAAATCGTTGTAGTCCGATGTCTCGATTGGGTACAGTCCGCAATAGACCATCGGATTAATCTTACGGTAACCTGGCAATGGCTCTGCAGCGGGACGTTTGGCTTCTGTAATGGTATCCCCTACGCGAGTATCTTTAACGTTCTTAATTCCTGCAACAACGAAGCCAACGTCTCCGATAGTCAGTTCATCCACAACAGTCATGCTTGGTTTGAATGCGCCAACCTCAATAACGTCGAATGTAGCATTAGTTGCCATGAAACGGATTTGTGTCCCTTTGCGAATCGTACCGTCGACCACACGCACATACACAATAACCCCTTTATAGGCATCGTAATGGGAGTCGAAGATCAGCGCTTTTAATGGTTGGTCTTCCTGTCCGGTTGGTGCCGGAACCTTCTGCACGACTTGTTCCAATATTTCTTTGATGCCGATACCGGCCTTGGCCGAAGCAAGAACAGCCTCGCTGGCATCCAAGCCTATTACTTCCTCGATTTCGTTCTTAACCCGCTCTGGGTCTGCGCTCGGCAGATCGATTTTGTTGATTACAGGCAGTATCTCCAAATTGTTATCCAGAGCAAGATATACGTTCGCCAATGTCTGGGCTTCTATTCCTTGCGCAGCATCCACAACAAGCAGTGCGCCTTCGCAAGCCGCCATACTTCTGGATACTTCATAGGTGAAGTCGACATGTCCTGGTGTATCAATTAAGTTCAAAATATAATCTTCACCGTCATCGGCGCGATAGGTCAGACGGACTGCCTGCAGCTTAATCGTGATGCCCCGTTCCCGCTCCAAATCCATCTTATCCAGCACCTGTTCCTGCATCTCTCGAGAGGTTAATGCGCCGGTATATTCAAGAATCCGATCAGCCAATGTAGATTTACCATGATCGATATGGGCAATAATGCTGAAGTTGCGAATTTTGGTCTGTCTGTTCAAACGATCGGACATGATGATCCCCCTGCGTATCAAATACTTTTCATTATACCAGTATAAGAACCACACAGCAATGTATTCGGGATCGGGCATCAGGAATCCGACAGTAGAATGGGGCGGAGCAATGCAGAAGACTGCTCAATTAATCAGTCCATCGAAAACACCGACTACGGTACGAATCGTCTGGTGTGCCGCACCTTGCAGCAAATCTCCGATCCCGTTACCAACCCGATTCACACTTGAATCTCCAGATCCGGTAGGTAATCCAGAGCCGATCGGAGCGCTTGTAGGTGCAGGAGATGTAATCATTCCATTCGCCCCTGTTGTGGAGTTTTGAACGCGATTACTGGTCAACGGTGTAGGCTTTGGAGTTGGGTTCACTAAATTGCGGTTGGGCTGTGTGCCAGAGCTGTAATTAGATGATACAGGATCTATCCCTTGTTGTCTGTGATCATTTGTGAGCGGTCCTTGTATTTGTTCCATCCCTCTTGTGGCGATCTCGATTCCGAAAAACATTCCGAAGCCAGCCATCAGAAGCAATCCAAACAAAGTTAATGTATAACGAGACATCAAGATCAGCTCCTCACAAGATAAGATGAATTTTAACCGGCTGCTCCTAGAGATTTAACGGGCGCATTTGCCGATACAGTGCCGTTCACTTTTTCAGCATTCCAGAACAGATCGGCAATCACTTTGGCTAATACATCTGCCGTTCTATACGATTCATCAAGTGTGTTGTAAGCCCCGCCTACCTCTATGAGCATGCTGTTAGGAGAGATAGACTGGTTGTATTCCCCATGTCCGCCTGTTCCTTTGTCCATGATCCCTCGTGAGATTCCAGGGTATTCCGTTTGCAATCGATCATGGATTTGTTTGGCAAAAGCTTGATTTTGTTCCCAATTCTCGTTCTTCTTGCCAACAATGAAATACACCTTAGCATAATCCTGACCGCCTATTGACGCGGTTGTAATCTCGCGCGCATTCGATGGAAGACCAGGAGGAGAGTCCCTATGGATGTCGAATACAAACTTCAAATTCTCATGGACGGCAAAAGCTTCCTGGACCGTTTGCAAGGAATATTTGTAGGAAAAATTCCAATTGTAGGCCGGCACCTCGTTCTTATAGTCCTTATTTGAATGCACCGCTCCGATCCCGGCACGCTCAAGCTGCTCAGCCAATCTTTTACCTACTAATGTAATGTTCTTATCGGCACTTTCCGCTTCATTCAATGATTTAGCTTGCAGCTCCGGCACCCATGACTCTCGCGGATGGGAGTGATAGATTAATACAGCTTTCCCTTGATTGGAGAGTTGGCTAATCGAACCAGTCACTGGTTTCGTGGTTGCTTCTACTATAGGTGTTGAAGTTGGAGTCGGCGCTAAATCTGTAGGGGTTGGTTGTATCGCATTGGGTGGAGCTTCCGTCTCCTTATTGGGTGAAGGACCTGGTGTGCGAGCAGCGGTAAGATTAGTTTCACTCTCATTTCCAACGCTATCGGAATCCCTCGATAGCCAACGTAATTCCCCAGCAAGCAAAGATTGCGGATGAATAGGATTCACTTGCAGCAACATCCCTGACAAGAAGCCGAGAACACGCTTGCCTGCAAATGTCGAGCTCCCATTAGTATTCTGCCTCATGTTCGGCACCTCCAGACTTACAAGATCAATGAAAAAGGGCTGAACCACGGATGAAGCAAGCTTTTGCATAGAAGGCGATGTCCGGCTTCCTCCTTCTTGCGCTAGCCAGATTCCCAAGAAGCCAAGCAGGATGAACAGCAGGAAGGTCATAGCCATATACACTCCGAAGGCCGTCCGGATTCCTTCTCCAGCCCGCCAATACCCGTTTATACCTGACAACCAGCCCGATTTTCGCATGTCATTCCCCTCCTAGACCTTCTCGGCTTGTTCCGCTTGTTTGATCATTTCCGCTATGATGTCCCCCAACAGATCAGCAGTGCGGTACATCTCGTCCAGAGCATTATAAGGCCCGCCAATCTCCATCAAGATGCTATTCGGTGAGTAGTGCTGGTTGTACTCTCCATTCCCTTGTGACGCTTTAGCGTATACACCTCGAGAAATTCCTGGGTACCGTTGTTCCAGTAAAGTATGGATGCGATTGGCAAACTCTGAATTTTGCTTCCACGAAGCATTTTTCATACCGACAATAAAGTACACCTGTGCATAATCTTTGCCGTCGATCTTGATCGTCGTCCTATCGCGACTCAAGGAATCTCTATGGATATCAAATATCATGCCGAGCTCTTTATTGTCTGCCATCGCCGTTTCTACGGTTTTGGCTGAGTAAGCGTAAGATTTGGCATAGTTGAACCCTTTGACCGTGGATGGATAATCCGCCTCTGATTGAAGAGAAGGGACGCCTAACCCCTCAAGCTTATCCTTCAGCCGTTTTCCAACCAGCGTAATATTGACATCGGTGTCGTAAGCGGAGTCTGGATCCTTAATTCCTCTTGATTTCAGCTCGGGAAGAAAGGATTCACGGTTATGGGAGTGATAAATGAATACTTTGGGTTGCTTCGACTGTTCCGGCGCCGTCGGTGAACCTCCTGAGCTTCCTCCTTGCGTGCCTGTTCCAGTATTTATTCCGCCGATTTGCCCTTGACTTGATCCTTGTCCTGTTTCTGAGTTCCCATTATTAGTCGGTGCGGGTTGGATCGCTTGAGGGGAAGGCATGAAATCCGCTGGGGAATCGGTTATTTTCGTTGCTTGTCCCGAATACAAAAGCGCGCTCGTTTCATTTGCTAGTCCAGGGAGCTCTGCAGCCATCAAGCTCTTAGGGTCGTGCATGTTGATATTGGTTGCATATCGGATAAGGAAATGGGCTGTATTCCCTGGTGATAGGGAGTGTTTTGCTGCGTTATTATGTAAAAACGGCATCTCCATTGCAACCATGTCCAGAAAAAAGGACAGTGATAAGTTAGCTGCCATTCCTTTCATGGAAGAGATGGAGGAAGCGTTGCCTTTGTTCTGAGCCATTGTTAAAAGTCCCGAAAACAAAAAACATGCGAGAGTCCCTACTGCAAGCAAGGACATCAATCGACTCATTGAACGTACTTTGCGGAACGTACGGTTTACTCGGCTTAAATTCAAAGTGGCTACAACCCATTTCATATTTCACATACCTCCTAAGAAAGAGCAAATTCTGTTCTGTGAATCTAGCTACTCTCAATCTATGAAAAAGCGAGCCCGCATAGAACTTCATGTCCACAAATAATCCAAGTTGGATTGCACCTGACCTGAGAATGAGTGACTTCAGTCTGTCTATTGCAAATCTGTAAAACTCTCATAGATTGGAATTGAAGCATGATGGGAACAGCAAAAAACCTGATCGGCTCTTCACTCACCGTCAGGTCACAAATATGGCTTATTAACGAATTCTTCGCTTAGAACGAACAGAACGTTTGAAGCGTTTCGAAGGGTATTTGCCAAAAGCTTGCGCATAGCTGTATATTTTGCGGAATGTCTTATGACTCTTCAGCTTCTTGAATAAGAAGGGATCCGGACTCGTGTTCACTTCAATGATCCAGGGATGCAAGGAATGGTCTAGCCCTACGTCTAGTCCTATTTCTTTAATTCCCTTGTACCTGCGAAGCATGACCCGCGCTGTGGACATTCCCAGTCGATTCAGTTTCCTGCGTACCACGGATCTGGTTCCTGATTGCGGGAATATGGTTTTGAGCGATTCAACCTTCCCCCCGTTATGGCAGTTCGTCACTGTTCGGCTAGGATGGGCCGTTCTAGCTAACATCCCTGTCGTTTCCCAATTATGCTTAGGGGTTTGCTGTACCATCACCCTGATATCGAATCGACGACCTCTGTGACGCAGTAGATGAATCCCTTGTTGTACCAGATGCAATCTGTGGCTGCTCCTGGCCTTTTGAAGCGACGAATATAGCCTGCTGTAAAACGAGAATTGCCTTTTACGCGCACCCGAATGCAACGAATACCGGTCGTTTCCCCTTCGCTCCAACCGCATAACCCCGTTCCCGTGACAGCCCTGGCTCGGCTTCACATATACCATCCCGAAGCGTTTCAGCATCCTGCTAAGTCTGGAGGAGGATAACTTATAGGTTACCGGTACATAAGGCCGAGTCCTGCGGTCTGCCATAAGAACTGCTGTCTTACGCCACTTGCTGTTCACACGTTGAATGCTCACTCATCCTTTCTCCCCTTCCGATGAGCCCTGTACGGGCTATCATCGTTCATGCTATGCAAGGGGAAGGACAAACGTAAGTGCGAATGACCTGATGATCAACAGACTAATCCAACAATGGGTACACTATGGCTGAGGCAGAAACGTTGTGAGCTTCACGAATTGGAACTGTTTGGACAGCTCCGGAATGGAATCTTGCAGTGCCGTGCTTGTATGCTTCCCAGTTATGCCTACATGTCCAATCGCAATACAGCGTTTATCATCATTCAGATAGGTAACTATTTTTCTCAACTGTTTTTTTACATGGATTTGACTGGCTATGTCATCAAGAAAAAGGTCATTCTCTACAACTGGGACACCTAATTCCTGACCGACTTTCTTGATTACGCTCCGATAGTTTGTTTTGCTGTCTAAGAAAAACAATCCGCGCTCCTTGCATACCTCAAGTACAATTCTAACAACACGTGCGTCGGAGGTGGCTTTGGAGCCCATATGATTGTTCATTCCAATCGCGTGGGGCACGTTATCAATCGCTTCATTCACTTTTTGGCGAATTTGCTCATCCGTCAAATCTGTCGTGATTGCACCTGGCCCCAACCAGCTTTTCTTACCCCGTAACGGTTCCATCGGCAAATGTACAATAACCTCATGACCAGCCTTATGCGCCCATTCTGCATCTTTCTGACTTGTTGGCAGGAATGGCATGACGGCAACTGTGATCGGGATCTTCAATTCCATCATCAAGTCCGTTCCGCCCATGTTATTCCCGAAATCGTCGATTACTATGGCGACTTGTCCGGTTGCAGCAGAGCTTCCCTCCGTTAATGCTTTTCGTCCAGAAGCTGATGCGGCATTTGGCACTCCTGCTGTGAAGATCGTCATTGCTGTAAGAAAAACGGCTAGTCCCGCTAGCTGTGTTCTTCGAGACAATTTCATGAATCGGATCGACTCCTTTTCTATTATTAGCGCATTCGGATATCAGATATTCGCCAAGGCGAATCCATGGACTTTCGAACAAGCTGGAAAGCAAATGTTCCTCTGACTGGTTTCTTCCCTCTCCGCGCAACTAACGCCGTCAATTCAACTTCTTTCTCTAATTCCCCCTTGCTCCTAACAGCGGGTTGCTGTTTGTCCAATTTCAATAATGTCAAAGGACCAAGTTGTTGAAGAAACGACTCCCTAGCAGCTGCGGGTAATCCTTGACCTGCATAGCTAATTATAGATGCGTCATGTTGGTTCACACCCTCGAGGAAGCTTGCGGCCAGAATATCAGGAGGGACTGATTCAAGATAAGAATAGAGCCTCCCAGCTGCTTTGTATGCCATCAATTGATGAGGCAGATCGGTGGAATCAGACTTATGAGTCGTGCTGTCGAGAAAGTGGATGCAGAAGTGCCCGGAGAAATCATTATTCGGAATTCCGTCTCCTCCATGCGGCATTCCATGCATAGATGCTGCCAGACGATCGTTATTATCTGTGCTGATTATGATCGCCCGCCGCTTCCAACTCCACTCACCGCCATAGATTTGTTTCATAATAGCGGTGTCAGCCTTTGTCATAGGCTGCACATCCGCATGCTGACTCCCTGCTCTGCGCTGAACCCGAAAGGATAGGCCTGTCTCCAAATCAGTCACTTGAACGACACTTTTCCGGGGCATCTTCATCTCTGCCTCTTCCCAGCTTAATAAAGTCCCATAATGTTGCGCCCGTAATTGTCTCACTTTATCCATGAGCAGCTTGAAGGAAGATTCATTCAAGCTCCACTGTTTCCCTGTGCCTAGTTCCACAAGGTTAGATGGCGGTACCAAATTTAACCTCAACGTCTCTCCGTCGCTGCCCATAACCTTAAGCTCCACATCTGACAATGGCAGTATTACTTCGAGTAACTCTTCCTGCGACAATGCAGGCACGGATTCACTTTTTTTATTCCAGGCTTTACTCCATTTAGGATCGTTCACTTCTATTGAGCTCTCTCGATCGGCATTTTCACTGGAACGTACAACTAATTGGAAGTGAACCTCATTGTTCAATCCTTGCGCACCAGCTTCAACGACAGCAGTACGATCTGTCACAAAGATCAGCATCATGCAGAAACTTAGAACCATTAAGATACGGGCTGCTCTTAACCGACTTTTCCTCATTTTAATGAGTATAAGCCGCAACATTATCTTGGTCGATCGCCTCGTGCAGCGCCGCATTCAGACCACTGGCGATAATATTGGCTGTATCTTCAATGAATTGGTCGATATCCTTGGGCGTAACGAGCAGATCGTGACCAACCGGGCTCAGCACTTCTTTTACCATTTGCAGTCTCTGGTTCTCTTCCATCCCATCCAGCATCCCGAATATGGCCTGAGTGGCGTTTGTCTCTTTCTTGAAATGCTGAATCATCATATCCATCGTGCTGTTCACAACTGTAGAGGCATAAACCACGGTCGGTACACCAATCGCTATGACAGGCACCCCAAGGAATTCTTTGGTCAGCCCTTTCCGCTTGTTTCCTACTCCGGAACCCGGATGAATTCCCGTATCTGCAATCTGAATCGTTGTATTCACCCGCTCCAGAGCCTTGGAAGCCAATGCGTCGATTGCGATAACGAGATCTGGCTTGGATTTGTCCACAATCCCCTGCACAATCTCGCTAGTTTCAATCCCCGTAATTCCAAGTACCCCCGGAGCAACTGCACTTACCTGACGATAACCTGGGCTCACCTGATCCGGCATGATCTCGAAGAAGTGACGAGTAACCATTACGTTCTCCACGACAAGCGGTCCAAGTGCGTCAGGGGTAACGTTCCAGTTGCCGAGCCCAACAATTAGCACCTTGGCATCTTTGGAAATCCCGAGCTTGTCCAGAAATTTGGAGAACTCCTGAGCGAATAGCGTCGCCACCCGGTCCTGCAGATCCGAATCCTTGTCTCTTAGTTTGGGCACTTCCATCGTAATGTAATGACCGATCATTTTACCTACTGCATTCGCTCCCATTTGGTTCTGGATATCCATCTTTGTGAGAATGTAGTCCTCGTCCTCGATCGTTTCTGTTTGAACACCCGGGATGTTATTCCCCAATGTTTTTGAGGCTAGTTCTTTGGCTTCTAGGGCCAAGTCCGTCCGGTTCATATATAATGATTGGTCTTCCATAGTGAATTCAAGCTCCTTCCTAACCAATAGAATTTCCATAATAGGTTGCCAACAAGCGGATTGTGTTATTCACATATGCTCATCGCAAAAGTCTTATGTATGTCGTTTGTATTGCAATTTAATGCTTGTCGTGCTAGAATATCTAAAGTTGTGCTTTAGAAATGTGGACCGTTTAGCAATAAAGTTGTATGAAGTTGCTTTGCCCCGCAAAGTCTTTAAGGAGGTGAACACAATGCCTAACATTAAATCCGCAATTAAACGTGTAAAGACAAATGACAAGCGTCGCCTTCTGAACGCATCTCAGAAATCTGCACTTCGCACTGCAGTGAAATCGTTCGAAACCGCTGCTGCGGGCCAAAACGTAGAATCCATGAAAGAAACCCTAGTTGCTGCTACCAAGAAGCTTGACAAGGCAGTCACCAAAGGATTGATTCATAAAAATGCTGCAGCCCGCAAAAAATCCCGTCTGGCGAAATTGTTCAACTCGATTTCTGCACAAGCCTAAGCTTGTAATCAGACACAAAAAGTCCTCTGCATTCCCGCTCTAAGCGGGTTGCAGAGGACTTTTTTTAGGTCTTCTTTATTGGTCCAGCTTCAACAATCGTCTTAGCAAAGGGTGTAATCCATTGGCCATTCTAATAAATCCGAGGTCCGTAGGATGAACCCCATCCACTGTGCACTCTTCATAGTCATCTCCGAGAAGATCAGCGCCATCGTAGAACTCTATATTAGAATCACCAGCATCCTGATACACTTGAACCGTATGACGAGCTATCTCTCTTCGGTCGTCACACTGTTTGGCAAGTGCGGCATCAAATCGATCTTTGGCATAACGAATTCTGGAAAGCACAAGAATCGGGATATCAGAGTGGGTTTCTCTGTAAATACGGATGAACTCAGGTAAGGTCTCTTGCAGCTTCGCCGGTTCCCCTATATTGGCTTCATAATCAAGAACGAGTAGAGCAGGCCGCTCAATCTGCGAGATGATATGGGCAAGCTCTGGTTCGCCTCTCCCATTCCCGGAGAACCCGAGATTAATAAATTCATGATTGATGTATCGGCTTAATATATTCGTATAAGACATGCCAGGTCTGGCTGCGCAGCCGCCCTGAGTAATTGAAGTGCCGTACACAATCACTCTACGGTCATCTCTAAAGGGTGCAGGGGCAGCTAGTTCCGTATCGGGCTCTAATCCGATCTCAACCTTCCGGACCCCTTGGTACAGTGGAAAATTCAAAGTGATCATTCGCATCTGGGTATCCAGCTGAGATAGATCGAACAATTGCACGGAATAACTGGCTTGATTGTGATCAAATCGTGTGGTGCTTATGTACTTCTGTTCCCCAGGTCCCCCGATGTAACAATCGAACCCGGATTGGCCGGTTGCCGGCATATGGTACATATCGGATGCTCCGGCTAGTTCTACCTTAATGAACAGCTTAGCTGAAGTAGTCTGAAACCGAATTTGCCCCCCTGATGTACAGTTGGCAAGCTGATCAACTGCAGCCGGGATTTGGTGTGTTGGCGACTGCGGCAGCCTTCTGTACAATCCTTCCTGTTGGAGCCATGGGAAGCCTACAAGTTGAATCGGTGCTTCCTCCGGAGACATCCATCTTATCGGAACGTTAAACTGTTGATCCAACCGCATATTAGGATCTAGATCTTGTACGCGTTTCGCACTTCCTTGCTCTGCCATAGATTTTTCCCTCTTCCTATAAGAATTCGTCCTAGCTCCTAGTTTGTAGGCAAGCAGACATTATTGTCAATATCAAAAAATCTGACCGATAGTTCATCGGCCAGATTGTGTCATGCAGCTAATTGTAATAGAAAGAGTTCAAGGCCAAGCACTTTGTCGATCTTCCCGGTCTTCATCTTATAGTCCAAATCAGCCAATTCCGAAATAATCCGGGTAAGCTGCTCATCCTTATAATTAGCTCCTTGCTCTGCGGCTATCTTCACAGCATAAGGGTGCAAGCCAAGCTGCCCTGCTAATTGCTGTTGCGAGTAGCCTTGACGCGACATCTCTTTCACTTGCAAAATGATTCGGAACTGTCTCGTTATAAGGAGCATTAACTTGACGGGTTCTTCTTTCTGCTTGATCAACTCGTGCAAGATCGTGAATGCCCGCTTCAGACGCAATCTGACGATATCTTCTATTAAGATAAATACATTCTGCTCGGTGTTTGGGGTAACAAGACTTTCAATGATGTCTCCTGTCACAACTCCATCTTTCCCAACATAGAGTGATAATTTCTCAATCTCAGCAGATAAGTTCTGCAGATTGGCACCCCCGTATAACACCAATTGATCGGCAGCCCCTTCGGCAAAGCTGATGGAAACACTAGCCGCTTGACGTTTGACCCACAGCAGCAAATCTTCCGCAGACAAGGCCGGAAAAGAAATAGAGCATTCTTTCAAAGCTTTTACTAGCTTTTTCCGTTCGTCCAGCTTATCGCCGTCGACTAGGAGCAAGAGTACGGAGAAGTCAGCAGGGGCTTTTAAATAATCCATTAAATGATCCGTATTGTGCTCTACCTTGGAGCTGTCCTTCGCCCCGGTAAGAAAACTGGCATTCTTCGCTATAACTATCTTTTTCTCTGCCATGAATGGAGGCGTCTGCGCATCCTCTAACACGTTGCTTAAGCTTGTCTCAGACAGATCGTATCTTGATACAGCAAAATCCCGCTCACTAGGGTCGATCAGCTTGTCCATTATGAATTGAATGAACTCTTGCAGCATATAACGTTCTGGACCATAGCATATGTATATAGACCGTGCGCTCCCTTTCGAAATTTCTTTAGAAGCCGTTTTGTAATCCATCCTTCAACACCCATCCTTCTAAACCGATCATCTCTTCCTCCGTGCTTCCTGATATTTTAACAAAAACAAAGGGATCACGTCAAAATCCGAAGATTTCGACATCATCCCTTTGTCCCAGCACATCTATATAAACACGAGCCGAGGAGTCCTAGGCACTCCCGGCCTGCGATCATACGCTGTCAGGCGGAGTTGAACGTTTAATGATCTGTTACTTTAATATACGCTCCGACTGACATTGTGTGCATACCGTTCGCTTAATATTTATTTGGCTGTTCCGACGTCGCAAGCAGAAGTTTCACACGTTTCAGTCTTTGTCGTTAGATCAATGATGAACGATTTGCGGACTTCACCTTGTGTAACCGTATAGGATAGTTGAGAGTTTGACTTCCAGACATCCAGAGTTATATGATCCTTGTCAGACCATTGATACCCCGAGGTGTAGAGAATATGATTCTCGTCCGACTTCTTCACAATGGTGACTCTCTTCGTATCCGCATTATAGATTGCGACACTTAATTGATCGGGTGACTCCAGACGATGTACATCAGCCTTAATCATTCCCATAATCGAGCTGCTCTCATAGCCGCTGCCAGGCAGCTTACCGCTTAAAGGCGGTACTAGTGCGTTTGGACTCGGAGTCGGACTAGGCTGCATCTGAGAATCCGCACTCTTCGGTGAAGGTTCAGTTGTATCAGTCGCTTTGTTGTTGTCCGTCGACCCTGCCGAAACTCCCATCCGATCCTTATCGCCTTTCTCCATTTGAGCCTGCGGGCCATATGTGTCAGCGGTCGAATTCGACGCTGCGCCAGCATCCGCAAGGTCAGAAGTCGAAGTCGGGTTCTCGTTGTCCTTAGGAACACCGTTCTCTTCTGTCGATTCTGTCGCACCTTGTGTTGTGTTCCTTTGAACCTGCTGTGTGCCGTTGGAAGCCGAGTTCGTGCTCACTGCACTAGAAGGCGCAATCGACTTCAACTGGTTCGGACTTGGAGTTTCCTCGGGGGGAGCGGAAGCAATCTCCTCATCCTTCGCCTCTTTGCTCACGGTTGAATCTGAAGTTGGAGCAATCATTGTCTGAGCGTTGGGCACATCCATCTTAGTATCAGATCCAGAACCAGCGCTGGTTGTTTGCTTCAGCTTATCCGATTGATTCGCTGAGCTAGCTGCCATCTCGTGATTCATCAAGGATGAATCCGCATTTTTCTTTTGCGACACACTATCTTGATTCGTTATAAAGAGCGTTAGTATAATTCCTGCGGCCACCACACCGCCAATAGCACTTAGCGGGAACGATTGACGCAATCTTCTCAACCAGCCTCTTCCATACAGGGGTTGAACAGTTGAAGCACGCTGACTAGCCGCACTTAAGTGCTCCTCAGTCGTTTCTTGGATTCTTAGGCGGTCAATCTCCTCGAGTCGAGGCAGAATAGAATCGACCAGACTGTAAGGAGGTAACACTTTAGGAATGTTGGCCAGATCGAGAGAAAGCTGTTGTAGCCGGGAATATACATCCGCACATTCCGAACATCGGCTCATATGAACCAACATGGTTTGGCGCTCCGAATCGCTTAGATCGTGATCCAGATCACGCTGCATCAATTCCACCGCCTCTTGACATGTCATCCCCGCACACCACCTTTCTGATAATCACGGAGTAATAGTTGCAATTGTTGTCTCGCTCTGAAAAGGTAGGATTTGACCGTATTGAGCGGCAAATCGAGTGAATCTGCAATTTCATTGTAGGAAAAGTCCTGTAAGTATCTCAATACGACGACTGCTCGATGATGCTCAGGGAGTTTGTCGATCGCCTCTTGTATATCTTTGGCAACATATGTTGATAAAATTTCTTCTTCAACATCCTGAGATCCTGAGAACACCAAATCATGCTCTTCAATGGAAACGGTCGACTTCGTTCTACGAAATTTGTCAATGCAAATATTCGTAACGATCCGTTGCACCCATGTCTTGAATAGGGCTTTTTCCTCATAAGAGTTAATTTTGGTGTAGACCCGAATGAGCGCTTCCTGAGCCGCATCCTTCGCATCCTGCTCATTGCCTAGAATGTAGAAGGCAGTACGATAGATATGGGATTCTATCTCTCGCAATAGGGTTATAAGAGCGTCGCGATCGCCCGATTGGGCAGCAGTAATCAATTCCTTCGCTACCACAAGGTTCCCCCTTTCTTGCAACTTTTTAAACGTATCTAATAGGAAAAAGGTTGCACACTTTTATAAACTTATTCAATATTCCGTCGAACGCTCCATCCATTTTAACAGAAATCAGGTAATCAAAACATTAATTATACCTTAATTTTTCATACGAAAAACTGAGTCATCCATTCGATCCATCGCGCCCCAGGGTAGAATAGGAATTGCGCCAAAACGGTCCCAAGAAAACGGGAACAAACAAGCATAAGCACCATATGACTCATTTGCGAGCCTCTCTTCTTGCCGGATAGCACCTGGTCGGTCAGTAAGGCTACCTTCGGATCGATGGTAAGTGCAAGCAGTATTGTCGCGATGCCGTTAATCATACCTGATGAAAGTGTCGAAGTCGTTGCCCGTTCTGGACTAAGCAAACCTGCATACAGAGCTGATAATACCCCTACTGTATAAATAGCGGTGATAACCGTGTTCAACAGCAGCAAACGCTTCGGTACTCCGCCAATTCGGAAGCTGTGGATGATGCGCAGGTTCGGACTGCGAAAGTAATGCTTAACGGCTCCCAGATGTTTGGCCTGAAGCGCTTCTTTCATCAAATAAGGAACAGAGCCGCTTATTTCCAGCCTTTCAATCGCTTTGGCAAAAATAGCAACAAACGTAGGAATCAACATAGCTCCAATGACAGTCCCTAGTGTGGCAGAACCTATGATCCAATGGAATTGTTCTTTTACCACATTAAGACTGCCCGATGTCATAGCACGATCGATTAAACTAGCAATTAATACCATCTGCACCATATTAGCTGTTCTCGAGAAGATTACAATGATATTAAATAACGAGAAGGCACTAGCCAGCCTTGCGGTGCGGGTTCCCGCAAGTCTGGCCGCATAGGAGAGAGTCTCAATCGCGTTTATGAGAAGCGTGAAGAGGAGAATAAGGAGCAATTTATCATTCATTCAATCACCTCGCATGCAAATTCGGACAACTAGACTACACTCATTCTCTCAGCAAATGGTAATAAATTCAAGTAAACAAAAAAAGATCGGCAAAATGTTCGCCGATCTCGCGTTCAAACCAATTATAAAGTTCCCACTTCATCTAAATCCATGGATGCGATTGTTTCTTTAGCTGCTTCATCCCCATATTCATATATTTTCTTGTAAATTTGCTTTAATGAATCATCATAATCATCATTCTCCACATCTTGATGATAGGGCATGCCTGGAAGATGTGCTCGTGTGAACGTGGCGTCATCAAATTCCATTTTTTCGTTCATCATGTCTTGTAAGAAATTCATTTCTTCTGGAGTAGCGTGAATTTTAAATTCATAGGCTGCTGCTCCCTCATTTTCCAAAATTGTATTCGCCTGAACGGAAACATAATAAGTTTTTTTATCCATTCTGTACCCCCGGGTTATAGTTATGAATAATAAAATGCGTACAGCATAACGACTACTATTACAGCCAAGGGAAACAAAACGTACAGCAGTAAAATTGGATTTGCCAGAATAGGATGTTTTGTCGTTGTATGGTTTACAGCTCCATCAACATTGCTTCGCTGCAATTTTTTGTTCGCGAACATGGAGTAGACCATCCCCACCAACAATACTGCGGCAATAGCAGCAATACTAATCCAAAGTGTCATAGCTATACCCCTTTATTTAGTCATATTCCTAACTTCAATATCTAAAGGATTTCCAAATACGACGCCTAGTTATTCTAACCAAACTCATCCAATCGCCATTTGAGCAGAAAGGACTCATTTCATCAACTTCCGGGTTACCTTCAATCCTTCCTTAGTGACTTGGAAAACCACTTCCCCATCACGGTCCGTACGATATATTTCCGCTTCCGCTGAATCTATCCGCTCAAGCACTTGAGGGTTCGGATGCCCATAAGAGTTTGTAGCCCCGACACTTATTACGGTTCTCCGGGGCTTCCAGAACTCAAGCCATTCCGCAGCAGTCGAGCTTTTACTTCCATGATGGGCGATCTTAAGGACATCGATTGATCGGTTGTTGACAGTTGCTGCCTCATCTGAGATAGTACTGATCAACTCTCGCTCTTGGTTGACTCCAATATCACCAGTGAATAGAAATTGCGAACTAAACATAGACATCCACAGAACTAAGGACTCCCCATTCTGGTCATCGACAATTTCAAGTGATTGCTTGCTCTCCGATACGGGTCCCAGAACTATTATTTCTGTATATTTGTCGAGTTTCACCTTTGCCCCTGAGCTTCCACCCATAAGCTGCGCCCCATGTTGAATAGCTGTTTCTAATAGCTTCTGCGAGCTTGGATTCCCTTTCCACGAATCATTGAATAGTACTGCTTTGACCGGAATTTGCTCAAGCACAGCTTGCAAACCGCCGATATGATCGGCATCTTGATGACTAATGACCAAATAATCGATGGTATGGATGCCGCGTTTTTTGAGCAGTGGCACAAGAAGCTTCGCCCCAACTTCGAAAGGATCTCGACGCTCCTTCCACTCTTCACCGGGTTTACGGAAATTGATTGTCCCTCCGCCGTCAATCAACATGACTCTCCCTTGAGGAGAGCGAACCAGAATTGAATCGCCCTGACCCACATCGATGAAGCTTACGTCCCCCGAATTTTCCATTTTGAACGGTGTATAGGCATAGGTTAGCCAGATTAACATGACACATGCAGCCGCGGTAACAGGTCCGAACCGTCTACTATCTTTCCAATAGGACCAGGCTTTGTACATAAAAGCTAATAAGGCGAAATAAGCCATAATCCAAAGGAAAGCCGGTGTTGGCCAGATCTGCTGTGTAAGGTTGATGGCTGCTCCATACTCCACAGACCAGAATGTGATCTGATTGCATACATCTGCCAACCATGCAACCCACGCTCCTCCTTGCAGCCATACTAAAGACAGCATTAACGCTATTGATCCTAAAGGTAAGGTTAAGAAGCTAATGAACGGTACAAGTAAAAAATTCGCCATCCAGGAAAGCAAGGAGAATGAATTGAAATAGTAAATCGAAATGGGGAAGGAGATCAATTGAGCAACCGTAGTTACGGAAAGAGCCGAATTCAGTATCGGAGAGCGAACAGGCAATAATTGCGAGAATCTAGGAACCCCTATGATTAATCCAGCTGTTACGATAAATGAGAGTTGGAAGCTCACATCAAATAAATAGTAGGGCTCCCAAATCAGCATGATGAGTGCAACTGCACTTAACAAATGCAGACCATCCTTCAACACGCCTCTTCTTGCAGCATATAAAGCTATCATCGCCATCATACCTGCACGTACTACAGATGGTGAACCGCCAGCAATTGCTGTATAGAGAGGCACAATTACCATTGTTAAAACTTGTGTCTTTTCTCGTGTAAATCCGAGAAGTCTCAATATAGCCATACATCCTGTTACGAATACAGCAACATGCAGTCCCGATATAGCTAATATGTGAGTCAAGCCGAGCTTCGAGAATTGCCCAAACCGCTCTGGATCCAAATCTTCACGAATACCGAGCACCAGACTTTTCATATATCCTGCATGAACGGGCTCGAACAACAGGTCGAATCTGCCGCCAAGGAGCGTCCGAGTGTCATCGTTCCAGCGTAGCAGGGTTAGCGGGGACCAATAAGCGGCATCTGACTGTGATACTTCAACCGTGCTTAGACCCTTAACGGTTAATAACCAATGGATATGCTTCAAATATAAATACCGCTTGTAATCAAATCCACCGAAGTTACGAGCAGGCTCAGGCTCTTTGAGAGTGCCTGTTAACAGGATACGATCCCCTCTCCCCCAGCTTCGGGCTGCCGTCTGCTCTTCCAGGGTAGTAAGACGAATCGAAACCTGCATACGCTCCCCCTGATACGGGTTGGCCCGGATCGTGAACGACACCTTATCACCGTCCACATCAACCGTTGATGAAATCACGCCATTCACCCTTAGATCTTCACCGATGGGAATGTCAAGCCCTAAGGCCGTCTCATTCCGTTGATCGTAGCCCGTATAATACGATGCAGAGATAACCAGCAGCAAGATAGAGGCCAAGATACGGTGCCCAAGAGGTTTCATGGCTCCTGATAAAGCCCAAAACACAATCCCGACAGCTCCAATCCTCCAGCTTAACCAATTCAGTTCAGCGAATTCAGCAATGCTGTAACCGCACACCCATACAATTGCAGCCCGAACAATCGGCCTATTCTTCAATTAGTTCCCCCCTGACAGCCTGAATCTCAATAAACAAGCATAAACGGCTTTGCCGTCCTATAAGGCGGCGTCCGTTTGGCGAAGAAATATCAGAAAAGGATAAATTTTATACTTTCTGATATTTTAAAAACACAAAAAGAACCCCTCACGCCTAAGCGGTAAGAGGTTCTTCCTCAATCATCTTGTTCAGTTCGTTACATTCCCAATCATTCCCTGAGGAGCTTCATAAGAGGCCAGTGCTCGGAATACGATGCCTTTTCTCTGCATCATACTCGATACTTTGTCCTGATCCTTCGGATAAGACCTGTGATATACAATTTCCACGATGCCGCTATTGGCCAGCATATTGGCGCAAGTCCAACAGGGCTGATCTGTGACATATACGGTGGAACCTTCACGATCTTCCCGGTCCGTGAAGAGAAGCAGGTTCTGCTCAGCGTGAATCGTTCGGATACAACGTTGTTTCTTTACCATCGTCTCCGTTCCGTCCACCTGTTGTACCTCCAGCTCTTCTACAACCATGCAGCCTTCCTCCGAGCAATCAGGCATGCCCATTGGAGCGCCATTATAAGCGGTGCCTAGCAGCTTCTTGCCTTGCACCAGTACCGCACCTACATGACGCCTTGGACACTGCGAGCGTGTTGCTACCATATAAGCGATATCCATGAAATACGTATCCCAATCTTTGCGAGGAGGATGTTTCATCCCTTCGTTATCCGACCCTGTCACTCTTACGTTCATCCGCGCTGACTCTCCTGAATCGCTTGGTCAAGATCGAACAGGATATCGTCGATTGACTCCGTACCGACAGACAGGCGTATCATTCCCGGTGTTACACCAGTCGATTCTAACTTTTCGCCTTGAAGTTGGCTGTGTGTTGTGCTGGCTGGATGGATGATCAGTGATTTGGAATCTCCAACGTTGGCCAGGTGAGAGAACAGCTTGACACTCGCGATCAGCTTCTTGCCTGCTTCCAGGCCGCCTTTTATGCCAAACGTAAGAATAGCACCATGGCCATTACTCAAGTATTTTTGAGCCAGCTTGTATGAAGGGTGGTCTTCCAGACCGACATAATTAACCCACTCTACCGATGGGTGCTGCTTCAGGAATTGAGCAGTCTTCAATGCATTGAAGCTGTGTCGTTCCATACGCAGGTGAAGCGTCTCCAACCCTTGGAGAAGCAAAAACGAGTTAAAAGGCGAGATAGAAGCGCCGATATCTCTTGCGAGTTGAACCCGAGCTTTAATAATATAAGATATTGGACCAAGCGCATCCCAATACACGAGTCCATTATAACTTGGGTCTGGCTCCGTGAAGCCTGGGAACTTCCCGCTTTCTTTCCAATTGAATTTGCCGCCATCGACAATAACTCCGCCGATCGAAGTGCCGTGTCCGCCGATAAATTTAGTTGCCGAATGTACAACAATATCTGCTCCGAACTCAATCGGACGCATCAGGTAAGGGCTAGGGAACGTATTGTCGACAATAAGAGGAATTCCGTTCTGGTGTGCAATTGCAGCTACTGCTTCTACATCCAATACATCACCCTTCGGATTACCGATGGTCTCAGCGTATAGCGCCTTGGTATTAGCATTTATCGCTTTACGGAAGTTCTCCGGGTCACTTGGATCAACAAAAGTAACCTTGATTCCCATTTTTGGGAAGGTGTTAGCAAATAAGTTATAAGTCCCGCCGTACAAGCTGGATGCAGATACGATCTCATCCCCGGCAGAAGCAATGTTCAAGATTGAATATGTAATGGCAGCTTGACCGGATGCGGTTGTCAATGCGCCTACTCCGCCTTCCAGAGCAGCAATACGTTTCTCGAATACATCTGAAGTCGGGTTCATTAACCGAGTATAGATGTTACCGAATTCCTTCAATGCGAACAGATTCGCCGCATGCTCAGCATCCTTGAAGCCATAGGATGTAGTTTGATAGATTGGTACCGCTCGAGACATCGTTGTAGGATCGATCTCTTGTCCCGCATGAACTGCTAATGTATCCAAAGATAATTTACGCTCTTCCGTCATGACCACTTTCCTCCCTATATCATCTATATGAATCTCCCTTATTTTCGCATATTCAGTTACAAAATGAAAGATATTGTCACTTCAATTCTACTATAGTTATTTCTTTGATTGATTCAAATATTTTGACGCCTATTCCTTTGACTTTAAGCAGTTCTTCAGTAGAACGGAATTGCCCTACCTTAACTCTGTAATCTAAGATCGCTTGAGCTTTGGCCGGACCAATCCCAGGAAGAGCATCTAACTCAGCCAATGTTGCCTTGTTGAGATCGAGTTGTTTGGAAGTCCCTTGCTGTTCGGGAGCTTGCTTGTGAATCTCTGGGGTTGTTGAGACTGTTTTTTCAGACGGTTCAGCGGAATTGGCAAAAAGTATGGGAAGCTCATCGTTTCGCAGATGCCAGCCTTCGATCACGGAAGAGGGGATCCAAGGTTTGGTTAAGTACAGAATGATACTTATAAGCACTGCCATGAGCCCAACTGAGCTAACAAATCGTTGCCATCCAAGTGATACGTTCCTCATCCCAACCTCCGCATTTGCGCTATTTTATGTTTTTGCTGCATGACTTCCAGATTTTTGGCATATACATATAAATAATATATGAGCGGTTCTACTGCCTTGGGGCCATGGAAATGTGTGGGAGGGATTCATGATGAAGGTTGGGTTTATCGGGACAGGCAGCATGGGGAGCATTCTTATAGAATCATGGATAAGTTCGGGAGCGCTTCAGCCTGAAGATATATTAGCAAGCAATAGAACGTTAAGCAAAGCAGAACAACTGGCCATCCGGCACCCGGGACTTACGGCCATGAAATCCAATATCCAATTAGCCCAGGAGTCTGATCTTCTTTTCCTATGTATCAAACCAACCGAATACAAAAGAGTGTTGGATGAAATAAAAGGGGTTCTTGTATCCGACCAGATTGTAGTTTCAATTACTAGCCCGGTCATGGTCAAGCATCTGGAAGACTTGCTTAATTGCAAAGTTGTAAAAATGATTCCAAGTATCACCAACTACATGCTTAGCGGTGCAACCTTATGTGTGTACGGTAAACAAGTTACAAAAGAAGACCGGGCTATGCTTCACCAGCTATTCAGCGCAATAAGCTCACCAGTGGAAGTGAAGGAAGATTTCACACGCATTAGCTCTGACTTATCAAGCTGCGGTCCTGCCTTCATATCATTCTTCTTGCAAAAGCTGATTGATGCAGCCGTAGAGGAAACCGGTATTCCGCGTGAAGAAGCTACAAAATTAGCTTGCGAAATGCTGCTTGGAACTGCAAAATTATTAACCGAAGGCGGCTTCACCCCAGATACATTACGGGAACGAGTCTCGGTCCCTGGCGGAATTACTACAGCGGCGATTTCCTTGATGTCAACGGAGCTGAATGGTATGTTCAACCGGCTAATCCAAATAACACACGCCAAGTATTATGAAGATGTGGAAAAGGTTGAGAGTTTATTTTACGGCAAAATAGCCGATTAGACGTTCATATAAAAGGAAAGCTTACCTGCTCAGGAGAGGACGATTGTCTCTGTTCCCGGCGCAGGTAAGCTTTTATTATTGTATAGGATTGAAGCTAGTCGCGTCGCTTAAGCTTTACAGCTGCGAGCCGTTGTTATCCGACAACCAGATTTACAAGCTTGCCTTTGACAGCAATCACTTTGCGTACACTTCTGCCATCAATCGCTTCCTGCACTTTGGCCAGACCAAGGGCTATTTCTTGCATAGCTGCTTCATCCGTATCGTTGGCGATCTGAGCACGCTCAACGATCTTCCCATTGACTTGAATGACAATTTCAACTTCATTATCAACCGTATAAGTCTCATCGTAAGAAGGCCAGTTCGAGTAAGTGATCGATTCCTTACCGCCCAGACGTTCCCACAGCTCTTCGGCCAGATGCGGGGCCAACGGTGATAGCATTTGAGTGAACTGCTTCATAGCTTCCTCAGGAAGTTTGTCTGTTTTGTACGCCTCGTTCACGAAGATCATCAACTGACTGATCGCGGTATTGAAGCGCAGAGCTTCCATGTCTTCCGTGATCTTCTTGATCGTTTTGTGCCAGACGCGTTTGAATGATTCAGATGTATCGGAATCACTTGTAATCTTGGAATTCAAGCTTCCATCGTCTGTTACGATCAATCGCCATACACGGCTAAGGAAACGGAATGAACCTTCTACCCCGTTCGTATTCCAAGGCTTAGTCGCCTCCAATGGACCCATGAACATTTCGTATACACGCAGTGTGTCCGCGCCGAATTCATTAACAATATCGTCCGGGTTTACTACATTGCCGCGTGACTTACTCATTTTTTCCATATTCTCGCCCAGGATCATACCTTGGTTTACTAGCTTGTGGAACGGCTCTTTCGTGTTCACTACACCAAGATCGTAAAGAACCTTGTGCCAGAAACGAGCATATAGCAAATGCAATACTGCATGCTCAGCCCCGCCGATATACAGGTCAACCGGCAGCCATTCCTTCTGCAGTTCATCCGAACAAAGCGCCTGATCATTATGCGGATCGATGAACCGCAAGTAATACCAGCAGCTTCCTGCCCATTGCGGCATTGTGTTCGTCTCGCGGCGAGCAGGCTTCCCAGTCTCAGGATCGACTGTGTTCACCCACTCTGTTACATTCGCAAGCGGCGATTCACCCGTACCTGACGGACGAATCTCATCCACCTCAGGCAGCAGCAACGGCAATTGGTCATAAGGCACCGGCTTCATAGAACCGTCTTCCAGATGAAGAATCGGAATTGGCTCTCCCCAATAACGCTGACGGCTGAATAGCCAATCTCTTAGACGGTAAGTTACCTTGCCCTGTCCTTGGCCATTTACTTCTAACCATTGGATCATCGCAGCAATTCCAGCGGCATTATCCAAATTGTTAAGAATATCGGAGTTCACATGCGGCCCGTCTCCAGCAAATGCTTCCTTGCTTACATCCCCGCCGCTCACTACTTCAATAATCGGCAAATCGAATTGCTTGGCGAACTCCCAGTCTCTCTGATCATGGCCAGGAACGGCCATAATGGCACCTGTACCGTAGCCTCCAAGCACATAGTCTGCAATCCAGATCGGAACTTTGGCCCCATTGACCGGATTGATGGCATAGGCGCCAGTAAATACGCCCGTTTTATCCTTAGCTAGATCTGTTCGCTCCAAATCGCTCTTGCGGGCAGCCTTTTCCTGATAGTCCTTCACAGCGGCAGCTTGTTCAGCTGTTGCGATGACACCAACCAAATCGTGCTCAGGCGCCAATACACAATATGTCGCGCCGAACAGGGTATCTGGACGGGTTGTGAATACCGTCAGTTGTTGCCCATTATGACCTTCCACAGCGAATATAACTTCTGCGCCCTTGGATTTGCCGATCCAGTTGCGCTGCATGTCCTTGATGCTCTCCGACCAATCCAACTCTTCCAGATCCTCAAGCAAGCGTTCAGCGTACTCCGTAATTTTCAATACCCATTGGCGCATCGGCTTGCGAACAACAGGGTGATTGCCTCGTTCACTTAGACCATCGATAACTTCCTCATTGGCCAATACCGTACCTAATGCTGGGCACCAGTTAACAGGCACTTCCGCAACATAGGCCAATCCTTTGTTGTAAAGCTGGATGAAAATCCACTGCGTCCATTTGTAGTAGTCCGGGTCTGTCGTGCTAAGCTCCCGATCCCAGTCGTAGGAGAAACCCAGAGATTTGATCTGTCTGCGAAAGTTATCAATGTTCTTGAATGTAATGTCGCGAGGATGCTGTCCTGTATCAAGCGCATGCTGCTCAGCAGGCAAGCCAAAAGCATCCCAGCCCATCGGATGCAATACATTATAGCCGCGAAGGCGCTTAAATCGGGATACGATGTCCGTGGCCGTATATCCTTCCGGATGACCGACATGCAGTCCGGCACCTGATGGATAAGGAAACATATCCAGCGCATAAAACTTCGGCTTGGAGGACTTCTCCTCCACCTTGAATGTTTTGTTCGCATCCCAGAATTGCTGCCACTTCGGTTCTATCTTCTGTGGGGTGTAACCTTGCTGTTCTCTTTCTTTCACTTGTTCTTGACCCGGCTGTGTCATGACAATCTCGACTCCTTCAGCAACATATTGAAGTTTGTAAACATAAGAAAAACCCCGCGCCTCTAGCATATCGCTAGGGACGAGAGGTTCTAGTTCCCGTGGTACCACCCTAGTTGGTTCAAGACGTACTTCGTCTCAAACCCACTCTGAACCCTTAACGCGGGTATACGATTCGGTTAAATCAACGAATGCGGCTAGAAGCTCCTCTGCAGAGTCTATCCATTCTGTTGAAGTTCACCGTCTGGCTCCAAGGCGAGTTCACTTTTCTCATCTGCCGACTTGCACCAACCGCCGACTCTCTAATGGGATGCAGAAAAATTACTACTCCTGTTCGCTGCCTTACAGTATAAAATCTTCTTGCTATTATACATTTACCAGGAATGTATTGTCAAGCGAGCCCACTGAAACCATGTATCTGACATGTATGGATATGATTTTTAGAACTGCATGCTCAGATAACTTAAGGTACCGAATTCATAACTGCGGTGGATGACCTCAGGTTTACGATTCGGATCCCCGCTTCCGAAGGCAATATATAGTGGCACGAAGTGCTCCGGTCTAGGTACGGCCAGTTTGGCTGATGGGGCAAGCTCCGCATAACGAAACAAGGCTTCTGTATTGTTACTCTGTATATTCTCGATCAACCAATCGTCGAAGCTCACAGCCCAGCTCTCTGGAGTCCCACTTCGATCGCCCCAATTCAGGATGCGTAAATTGTGAACAGTAACTCCGCTGCCGATGACCATAATATCTTGCTCTCCGAGTCCCTTCAGCGCCTCACCGATCTGGTACTGTTCACTCGGATGGAGAAATGGATGAACCGATATTTGCACAACTGGAATATTCGCCTGAGGGTACATACGATGCAGCATGGTCCATGAGCCATGATCGAGCCCTCTAGTTTCGTTGAGCTGCACAGTGATGCCTTTATCTGTAAATCGCTGTGCAACTTCAGCAGCAAGCTTCTTGGAGCCCTTGGCCTTGTATTGAATCGCGTATAAATCAGGTGGGAAGCCTCCGAAGTCATAGATCGTATCGTAAGTATCGTCCGTCGAGGAGATGCTCAGCACTTCACTTTCCCAATGAGCACTGAATATGACGATTGCCTTCGGATTATACTTGGGTCCAAGCTGCTCTAGAAATCTAGTGTATGCTGTGTCTTCAATCGCTGTCATTGGGGAACCGTGCGCTAGAAATAAGGATGGAATCATAGTAGGACACTCCTTTGATATTTACTTATTATATAATAGTTAGTTACTTATTGTTATTTATCCTGAAGTCAGTATACTATCACTCCCCCTGATTGTCAAATGATTGCTTGGACTAAGAAAAATCGCTAGAAAAGTCCTTGGCGGTTGAGTTTAGTTTGGCGCCGAGAGGGCAGAAAGATGGGTTCCAACCGCTGTTGTACTTGAATTCTTTGATTATATTTAATGGTGAGAATCCAAGTACAAAGGCGGACGCTGACGCTTTTCCACTCCATCTTCCTGCCCTTTTCCTGTCTACTTTTTTTAGATAGTTACTTCTCCTATAATGTCAAAAAAGAGGCCTCTCGGCCCCTTAACGACAAATTTACTTTCCATTCCATTCCTGCAGAAACTGTTCCAAGAAACGCTCCATATATTCATGACGCTCCACCGCCAAGCTGCGGCCGGATTCCGTATTCATCCGATCTTTGAGCAGCAACAGCTTCTCATAAAAATGGTTAATTGCTGATTGTCTCCCGCTTCTGTATTCTGCAGCGCTCATTGCTTCCCTTGCTGGATGCTCAGGGTCATACATCAGATGGCCTTTGACGCCTGCGTAAACGAAGGTGCGGGCTATGCCAATGGCACCGATTGCGTCCAGCCGGTCTGCATCTTGAACAATTTGTCCTTCCTGCGTTCGCATCGGGGGGTTGTGTCCGCCGTTATAAGACATCGTAGAAACAATCTCGAAGATATGTTCCCTTGTGTTGTGCGGAATTGGCTGTCTATCCAGCCAGTCGCGAACTTTCCGCTCTCCTGCCTCTTTGGAATCATTCAGCTTCTCGTCTCCAACATCATGAATAAGTGCAGCCAATATACAAGTAAAACGGTCTGCCCTTTCTTTCTCCGCCAGTTCGCTTGACAACCTGGCTACACGTTCAATATGCGGCCAATCATGACCGGAGCGGTCGCTCTCGTGTACCGTTCGGGCGAAGACTTCAGCATCCAGCAACACTTGTTCCAGTTCCTTACTTATCTTAACCACGGCTCAGATCCCCCCTACATTGCGTTACGACGACGTTAACATTAACAGACATCATCCCTTATCCTTTGAGCGCAACAAAAAAAGCCCGTTCGGTCTTCTCATCGGACGGCTGCATCTTAAAGTCGGCGTAACGGAGCACTTGACTGAATCCGCTAGTATACAACTGCTCCTCAATCCAATCCAGCTTATACGCACGTTGTAAGTGGAGCTCATCGATTCGGCGATACGAGCCCGAGCGGTCATCCTTCACGAAGATGGTCAATTCATGCTCAATCTCGAACCGCTCCTCATCGAGCTCACAGGTCCAAATATAGGACACTTCCTCTTCCCGGAGCAGGAAGGGCTGCATTTCGGCATAAGATTGTAACTGAGCTATGGTGTGCATATCGAAGAGGAAAGTGCCGCCCTCATTTAGACCGTTGAACGTTTGACGGAAGGCTTGAATCAACAGCTCAGGCTCCGTCAAATAATTCAAGCAGTCACAGAATGAAATAACGGAGTCTACCGGCTCATGCAGTTCCCATTCGCATATGTCCTGTTGGACCCAATTCAATGCGCCGCCTGCGGCAAATGAAGAGCGGATCCGATGCTGCTCTTCCTTATCGCGAGCTACGGCTAACATATCCTCAGAGAGATCAATCCCAGTGACCTTAAGGCCAATCTGAGCTAACGGAATGGCTATATTACCGGTTCCGCAGCCCAAGTCTACAACCGTAACCGGTTTGCCATGCTCTTCCCAACACTTACTTGCGAATCGTACCCATTGGGGATAGGGCATATCCTCCATTAGTCGGTCATATGTATAGGCGAATTTCTCATAGGCCACTATCGATCACCTTCTATTCTGTTCCTTCTGTCACGGACTCACTATTCTCCACTGCTTTTAGCTTGGTCCAGCTGCCTTGCTGTTCAACTAAGCCGTCTTTCATCAGCTTGCCGATTGCGCGTTTGAATGCACCCTTGCTAATCCCGAATTTCTCGCTGATTATATCGGCAGGGGTCTCGTCTGAATAAGGCATCGAGCCATTAGGCCGCTCTTGCAGGTACGAAAAAATGCGGTCTGCATCTTCAACCTGACCTACATGCTTCGCGGCGCGCATAGACAAGTTCACGCGTCCGTCCTCGCGAACGAAGGTCACACGGCAATTCACTTGCTCGCCAAGCCGCAAGCTGCGCGTGCGTTCGCTCTCGTGGATCATACCGATCGCGCCGAAACCAAGCACTCCGCCGTCGCACAATACGAATGTGCTATCCTGCAGCGTCTTATAGACGCGTGCATCGACCCATTCGTTCCGCCAGGTCGTAGGTGCCGAGAAAGCGTGCTCCGCGAGCTCCCGCTCGCCGGCCAGCTTCGCGGTCAGCCGCCCTTGCTTGTCGTGCGCCAATGTGACGAACACGCGGTCGCCCTTTTTCGGGCGTGCTTCCGTCCACTCGGGCAACTCACGCACCGGCAGCAGAAGCTGCCGGCCGAGTCCCATCTCGAGGAAACAGCCAAAGCGCGGATGGATGTCAGCGACTTCCAGCAATGCTAATTCGCCAAGGCGAATCAACGGCTCCTTCATAGTCGCGGATAAACGATCCTGTGTATCGTGAAACAAGAATACTTCTATTTGATCCCCAACCGCTACAGTCCCAATAACTTCGCTGTAATGCAGCAACACTTCATCGTAACCATCGGTTAAGAAATAACCATTCGGTGATACATCACGCGCAATTTCTAACTTTCTTATCGTTCCAGCTTCTAATGTCATACGATTTCAACCACTTTCGCATCCGACCAGAGCCGTTCAATATTGTAATACTCACGTTCGTCACGATGGAAGACATGAATGACTACATCCCCTAAATCGATTAATACCCATCGCGCGGAATCAAATCCCTCAATTCCCTTTACAGGAATCCCTTTTTCATTGGCTTGCTTGCGAATTTCTGTAGTGATAGATTGAACCTGCACATCTGAATTTCCGTGACAGATTACATAATAATCGGCTACAAGTGAAATCTTTTGCAAATCAAGCACAACCACATTCATCGCTTTTTTATCTTCAGCCGCTTGGACGGCCATATTCATGACTCGCTCCGGTTGTCTGCTCATCCAATATCAACTCCTATCTTTTCTTTGTGCAACAATTTCATCAATCAAACCATTTCGCGCAATCAAGGTTAAGGGATAAATCTTTTTGCCTTTGCTCAGCAGGAACTGGATCGTGGAATTAAAACCAGCCAATAAAGCTTGATCCAGACTATGTTCTGATATCTCCCGAATAGCAGCTACTTCCGGAAAATCTCGTCCTGGTTCCATATAATCTGCTAAACAAACGATTTTATCCAGTAACGTCATTCCTTCCCGCCCGGAAGTATGGTATCGAATCGCATCAAGCACTTCTGAATCGTGAATGCCGAATTCCGCTTGTGCTATTGCAGCAGCTAATGGACCGTGCAGCAGTTGCGGGTCATAGGCTAATACATCCTCCGGTAATTGATAGCTCTGATAAGACTCAACCTGCTTATCAATCGGCCAATACTTACAATAGTCATGAAGCAACGCAGCAAGATCTGCACGTATAGGATCTCCACCGAAACGATTCGCTAACAGCACAGCCGTTGTCCGGACCCCTTGCGTATGGTCCCATCGTCTTGACGGCATCTGCTCCTGGGTTCGCTGAATCAGGGCATCAAGATCAAGATTCATACAATCTAAGCTCCTTTATATAAGCGTACACAGCTTCATGCACCATATAACGAACCGATCGTCCTGATAGACACCGTTTTCTGATATCCGTTGAGGAGAGCTCGATTTGCGGCATTGGCGCCACCTGTACACCCCGTTGAATGAAGTCCGGCAGATGGCTCATATCGATCGAATAACCTGGTCTTTGCAGGCCGATGAACGAAATTTTTTGCAGTATGTCCTCGATACGCACCCAATGGGGCAAATACTGAACCATATCTGCTCCGATGATATAACAAAACCGCACGTTCGGATGACGGCGGCATAATTGGTCTACCGTGTCCACGGTATAAGACGTCCCTTCGCGGACCATCTCCATATCTTCTGCACGAAAATGCGGATGATCCGCTATGGCCAGCTTTAACATTTCCAAGCGCTGCTCAGGTGCTGCTTTGGGTGGATTAGGCTTATGCGGAGGGGTGTATGCGGGCATGAACCATACCTCGTCCAGTCCCGCTTCTTCCCTTGCCCGCTCAGCGGCTAATAGATGACCGATGTGTATAGGATCGAACGTTCCGCCCATAATTCCGACTTTCATTTCCCCAACCACTCCAGTCCACAGACCAGCTGTAGCTCCTAAACACTATGGGAGCACGATCTGCTTGTTGTTTTTGGACGGCTTGTATAAAATAATCGTTTTTCCGATTGTCTGTACGACGTCTGCGCCTGATTTATCTGCCAATTCGGCCGCGATTTCTTCACGATCTTCAAGGCAGTTGTTCAGTATGGAAACCTTCATCAGTTCCCGCACCTCAATAGCTTCTTCGATGTGTCGGATCAGATGGTCATTCACTCCGCCCTTCCCAATCTGGAAGATCGGGTCCAAATGATGGGCGAGCGAGCGCAAATATCTTTTTTGTTTACCTGTTAACATGTGTAGTAACCCTCTATTCTTTAATTACATAAATGTAAGCCTGAATCATAAAGTGTCAGCGCAGCGCTTTCTCAACCGCTTCCCGCATAACTGCTACGGGAGCCGGGACACCTGTCCAATATTCAAAAGCATAGACGCCTTGATAAATAAACATGCCTAATCCATCGTGTGTCCTTGCCCCGCGGGCTTTTGCTTCACGAAGCAGCCGGGTCTCAAGAGGATTATACACAAGATCACTGACCGTTAGTCCTTCATGGAACCAAGAGGTATCAACTAGCACCTCATCCACATTAGGATGCATACCGACCGAGGTGTTGTGAACAATCAGATCTACATGGTCACGGATTTCGTTGATTTGATCGTATCTGATTCCGTGCGTCTTAGTATAGCCGTTCAGCGAGTCTGCTAATTCTGTAGCTTTTTCCTCGGTGCGGTTGGCTATCCACATCTCTTCAGTTCCCTCAGCGGCCAGCGCATATGCTACACCTCTTGCTGCTCCGCCAGCGCCTAGCATGAGAACCCGTTTTCCCTTTACAGAGAAGTCGGCTTCCTCTTTCAGAGAACGAACGTAGCCTATACCATCGGTGTTGTAGCCGATCAGATGACCGTTATTGTTCACAATCGTATTGACCGCACCTATCGCCATTGCATGCTCATCAATCTCGTCCAGGTAATCCATGACTTCAATTTTGTGAGGAATCGTAACGTTCACACCTCTGAACCCGAGGGAGCGAATTCCTTCAACAGCTGCTTGTAATTGTCCAGGGCCGATCTGAAAAGCTGCGTATGCTGCATTGAGCCCCAATTCATGAAAAGCGGTGTTATGCATAAGCGGAGATTTGGAATGCTTGACTGGATCTCCGAATAGGCCGTGCATAATGGTCTGACTGTCTATTATCCCCTGTTTCATTGCTAAATCTCCCATATATCTCGCGATTGATTAGACAAGCGAATCTCTCATGACAACCTTGACACCCTTTGGGGCATGAATCATAAGATCGGCTCCTGTTGTACCATTGACCTTAATCCAGCCAAGCCCCGAGATCAGTACATCCTTCTCGCCGCCCTTAGGAATGCGAATCGCATGTTTCGTGAACGGAGGCAGCTTGTCGATGTCTTCCTTGGATGGAGGGGCAAGCAATGTCCCTCTATGCTCATTATACAGATCATCCGCACGGGCAAGCTTTGTTCGATGAATGGATAAAGCGTTTGACATATAACAAGTGAATGACTGACGTTCTCCTTTGACGAAATCGAATCGCGCGAATCCGCCGAAAAATAAGCTCTGCTGTTCATTTAATTGAAATACGGTCGGTTTGATCGGCTTGTCCGGAAGAACGATCTGAAGATCCTTTTTCTCCACTAGCTCCGACATCCTGCTGGTGTATACAATTCCTGGTGTGTCGATAATGAATTTGTCGTCATCCAGCGGAATATTGACAACTCCCAAGGTCGTTCCAGGGTAGGGTGATGTCGTCAACTCGCCGTCCAGATCACTGAAGTCACGAATTAATCGATTAATCAGCGTCGATTTCCCTACATTCGTCGCGCCAACAACAGCAACATTACGGTTTCCTCTGAATTCGCTTAAGGCATCCACTACTCGATCGAAGCCGATATTTTTGCGCGCGCTGCACAGAACGACCTTAGACGTCCAAATTCCGTTTAGTTTGGCTTGCTTCTGCGCCCAGTTCAAGATACGGTTCGAATTGATGGACTTCGGCAGCAAATCGATCTTGTTAACTACAAGCAACACAGGTGCATTGCCTACAAATCGATGTAAGCCGGTAATTAAGCTTCCTTCAAAGTCGAACAAGTCCACAATATGCACAATAAGCGCATCCGTTCTACCCAGCTGGCTCAAAATCTCCAAAAAATCAGCCGAATTGACCGTTGCGCTGGATATTTCATTGTAATGCTTGATTCGGTAACACCGCTGACATAATAGCGGATCGCGCTCCTGAGCGGACGTCGGCAAATAACCGATCTTCTCCGAATGTTCTGTTTGCAGCTTCACGCCGCAGCCTGAGCATGTCTGTTCCATGCGATCGGCTTGTATTGTTAAATCCAACTTGTCACTCCTCCCAATCCATAAGCCCTTTTCTACGCATCCACGAGACAGCAACTCTCTCAATTCGGCGATTAATCCGGGTGAAAAAACCTTCATCTTTCGGCGAGATCGGAACTACCAGGATTGTATGTAATCCTAATCGATTCCCCCCCAGCACATCCGTTAACATCTGATCACCGACTACAACGACTTGTTCCGGGTTCAGCCTCATCATTCCCAAGGCGCGACGGAAGGCTGCATTGCTCGGCTTCCTGGCAGCGGAAATATACGGGACCGACAAGGGGTCAGAGAACCGTGAGACCCGAAGCTCATTGTTATTCGATACAATTACAATTTGGAAGCCCATAGCTGAAACTTTCCTCAGCCAGTTCGTCAGTTCTGGGGTTGCCTGAGGATGTTTGGCCCCAACAAGGGTGTTGTCCAGGTCCGTTATTATCCCTCTTACACCGGTCTGCCACATCCCTTGCAAGTCAATTTCATAAATTGACTTTACACTAAGGCGGGGTATCAGTTTTCTAATCAAAAAGAGGTCACCTCAAAACGAGTTATTATATACGACAAACTATACCATATGTGTCCATCACCTGCAAAAGCAAGTTAAGCCGACCGACTTTCAACAAACTGCCCCGGCGAGCTTATACAACCTTTGCTCCCGGGGCAGTTCATAGACATCTACATGCTTTGACGCAGCTTGTGCACCATACGAGAAACTGCGGATACTTCTTCTTCGGTAATTGAATTTTTACTGTATTTCGCTTTCTCGAACAGACTGAGAAGGGCTTCCAGATCATTTTGAAGCCACTTGTCTTTATGAACCCAGCGCTCGGTCATTTCTCTGGCCGTCTCATGTTCACCTCGCGAGTACCCTTTCCGGCGGGCGAAACGGAGTAAACGCTCATATTCCAATACAACCCTTTGATTCAAATTCGGTGAGAAGCGACGGGCGCGTATTAGTGGCAACCACGACTTGCGTGTGCTGAACAATAATAATCCTGCAAGGATTACAACTGCTGTAACACCCGAGATCCAACCAATTACACGAACGGAAACTCCGCTTTCCGCAACTTCTTGCGGTGTAAAATCAGACGGCAGAGCGGGTTCTGTAGATACTACAGGCTCTTCCGGCGGGGTTACAAGAGGGAATACGAAGCCGGAAGTGGGTTCGAATGGGATCCAACCGTAGCCTGCGAAGTATACTTCCGCCCAAGAATGAGCATCGGAATTGCGAACCGTATAGTCCCCAGACCCATTAGGGTCTATCGGTATTTGTTCCGGACCCAGACCGTCTTCGGTGATCAGAACATTTACCCCTGATGAATACCCTTTGACCCAGCGTGCCGGAATCCCCAGCGATCGCGACATAACAACCATTGCGGTTGAGTAGTAATCACAGTAACCTTCCTGAATTTCGAACAGGAAGCGATCAACGAAATCTTTACTCTTCCCCTTGCTTAAATCCGGGGTATTGGTGTATTTGAAGGAAGTGGATAAGTATTTCTCCAACAGCTTCACTTTATCGTAGATCGATGTCCCGCCTTGAGTTACATTGAGAGCCATGTCCTTCACTCGAGCAGGAACCGTGTCCGGCAAATAAAGATACTCATCAAAAGAACGATTCGTTGTCTCGAGCTGCACTTTGCGAAGCTCATCCTCTACAACGATAGGAACTTTAGATACAATAGTGTATGCTTCCGGGTAAGCTTGACGGGACTGTTCATCCCAGCGCAGCTCCTCCAGACGAGCAGCCCATTGAACAGGAGAATAGTTCGTGATGGCTCCGTTGTTAATGGTCTGGATCTTGTCAATACTGAATGCTCCGAATAGCACAGGATATTTCTCATCTTTGTTCAACATGGTTACCGTCTGGGTAACTTCAACAGTCTTAAGGTTCGAAATATTCAATCGGCTATCCTGCTGCAGATCTGTTTCCGGTGTAACAGCGGATACAGGAGACCTTTTCTCTGAATCGCTCTTAATCCAACCCTTGCCCGTATACAGGGATCGGGTTTCACCGCGCCAATAGCTTCGATGAGTCGTACTTACCGTCATTACAGGCGAATAGTCAAATTCGAAATTACTGCCCAATGTGGAATCGTTCCGACTGTATCCTGACGTTGCATCACCCGGGAAGATCGAACTAGTACCGAACCCTTTATTGAAAAAGCTGACCTCTTCACCCTGCCAATTTTTCCACATGGTGTAAGGATCTTTAAGTACAGCACTTACATTTGGAGCAAGTGTTCCTAAGAACACGATAAGCGACACCAAGAACACGATCGGAACTGCAACAGAAGCTGGATACTCGGCCAAGCTGGACCAGCCTACGGGATTCTTTTTCCGCAAGCTTGCGAAGTGATGGATGATGAGCAGGAATAGTCCGCATAGAATGGTCATTGCAGCTTGCGGCCAAAGCACGACTACACTGTATGAATCTTTGACCGCGTAGAATAACAAGGTCGCGATCATAAGGACAAAAATTCGCCATTTGGCACCCACCCACCATCTGGCCACCCAGAAGCTGGCCCAAGTGACGATGCTGAACCAAAGGTAAGGCAGCAGCTGTGAACCGTTCACATCCACCAGATGAACGATCTCATCCCAGGAGCCTACACTACCGCTTATAAATTCATAACCAAGTTGAGAGCTAAGTA
This sequence comes from Paenibacillus sp. J2R1T-4, assembly GCF_059692235.1. Lineage (NCBI taxonomy): Bacteria > Bacillati > Bacillota > Bacilli > Caryophanales > Paenibacillaceae > Paenibacillus > Paenibacillus sp. J2R1T-4. The sequence continues at coordinate 267,308 of NZ_JCAUBA010000006.1, forward strand.
CATAGAGCAATAATCCGAGTTGAATAATGACTCTTAGAACCCAAGGCAACCGAGGAAACAGTTCAATGAAAACGGTACAAAGGAGGGTCAACTTCACAATAACAATCGTCTCTGGCAGCCATAGCTGATCTTCCTTGGAAATCCATAATATATATTGCAGCATATACAGCCCTACAAAAAAAACAGTCAGGCGAATAGGCCAATCCTTCAAAACGATGGAGCGAAACCAATTGTTAGTATTCATTCTAGCCTCGCACCCCCAGACCTTGAGTCAAATCTTCAAGAGAAGCGACCGGGTAACCCATAAAACCTTTAACATGCATCTGCTTTCTCCAAGCTTCCTGTGCTGATTCAGGCTGTTCCGAGCTTATCCACATATGACAAGGATTCATCTCTCTATGATCAATCCAAGCCATTGCCTGAAGAAGCGGTTCGCCATATTGAGGACTAATCACAGTAAAGAAAGTCCCAGGCGTAAATTGTCTGGCACGATTCTTCAGAACCTCGAGCAAAGTGTATGGGCCGTCGGGTTCTACATCAATCAGGTGATTCCCGATAATTTTATGATGGCTGGAGCTTAGCTTGGGCTCAAAGTAGTTCGATTCCTTGCCGACTGATACTAGACCGAGGGCGAGATCCTTGCGTGCCCCGTAATCTAATAGCGAAGCGGCAATGGAAACCGCCAGCTCGAAATGTTCCTTATTCTTGTAATGCTTGGGATTGCGGTCCAGCAAAATAATCGTCTTAGGCAAGGATTCCCGCTCGAATTCTTTGGACTTCCACGTTCCTGTCTTGGCCGTAGCATTCCAATGAATACGGGATAATCGATCTCCGTAAATGTATTCTCGGACACCGTTGATCTGAGTCGTTTCCCGATGCGACCTGGTCGAGGCAGAATGATGATGCATGCCTCTGAACATTTGATGCAGCTGCTTCCACTCGCGAATATGTACTTTGCGCGGAAGGACGCCGAATGAGTACGGCATCGACATGCGTCCCTTGGATTCGAACAGACCAAATATATCTTCCGTGGAGCAGTCCGTTTGACCGAAAGTATAGAACCCTCGACGCAGAGGAGGCGTCCGGTACGAAATCTCCCCTCGGCGTTTCCAATCCGGAGTAAGGTAAGATTCGAATACTTGTTCCTCTGCTCCTTTGCGGACAAGCTGATCCTTGATCGACACGAAGGGAATAGGCCAAAAGCCTGGAATTTGCACTCGGATCTGAACGGCTAACGAAGTTCCAGCCTCAAGCACCTGCTCATGATTGGGATTAAGCAGCATTCGTTCACCCTGTGTCTTGGCAATGCCGCTCCAACGGCTTAAGCCGAGGTACAGACATAGCACCGAAACAATAATAAAAACCATAAATGCCAGTTTACCGCCTTGAAAAAGCAAATACATCAAGCTGAACACAAAGGTTAGTGAAACACCCCAGAAACGGGGTGAATATTTAGCTAATAGACTCATCCCTGATCACCTCGTTTCGCAACAAGTTACTTCTCTATGCGGACAGGAACACGAACTTGCGTAAAGATCGAATCAAATATAGAGCTAAGCGTTGTCCCTTCTATTCGGGCTTCAGAATGAAGAATCATCCGATGGCCTAATACGTTAACAGCAAGTGTTTTGATGTCATCAGGGATGACAAAATCACGGCCTTGAATGAACGCATACGCCTTAGCTGCTTGCATGAGCGACAAGGTTGCCCTCGGACTGGCCCCCAGGAAGACGGAAGCATGCTCACGTGTTTTGCGTGTTAGAGATACTACATAATCAGCTACAGCATCGTCTACATGGACTTCCCTTACCCGATTTTGCATTTCCAATACTCGCTCCATATCAGTAACCGCTTGCAGCTTGTCGACTGGATGACCGCCTGCTTGTGCGAACAGCATTCGTTTCTCAGTCTCATGGTCCGGATAACCTAAACTGAACTTCATCATGAACCGATCCAACTGAGCTTCGGGCAGGACATAAGTCCCTTCGAAATCAATCGGGTTCTGTGTAGCCATCAACAAGAATGGATTAGGGAGCGGATGTGCTTCGCCATCAACGGTTACATGGCGTTCCTCCATCGCTTCGAGCAAAGCGGATTGTGTCTTCGTCGTTGCGCGGTTGATCTCATCTGCCAGCAAAAAATTCGTCTGCACAGGGCCTGGCCGGAATATAAACTCTTCATCCTTGGGATGAAAAATGGAAACACCAGTAATATCAGTAGGCAGGAGATCGGGATTACATTGAATACGGCGGAACTGGCCGTTAATTGACTTGGCAAGAGCTTTAACCAGAAGGGTCTTACCCGTGCCTGGCACGTCTTCTAGCAGTACATGTCCACCAGCAAGCATTGCGGTTAACAATAGTGTAATTTCTTGCTCTTTTCCCAATATGCAGGAGCTTAAATTAGCTTGAATTGCCTGTAAAAGTCGTACATCCTCGTTAAACAATGCGTCCATTTGATCCCGCTCCTCCTCTAGGTCTCTCTGCCAATTAAACTGAGTGTTCTGAAAGTGTATACAATTGTGTTAATTCTATATTACTAGAAATAGTAAAACCCGTATAGTACCCGTCCTTACAGAAAAATTTGTATTAATTAGCCTATTGCAATTACTTGAGCCAGAAGCATATACGACTGTGTTAAAGCAATTTAGCCTAAAAAAAAGGCCGTCCATAATCAATACGAATAAGAACAAACTTTTGTTTCAAAAAGCAGGACCAAAGTCCAAGTTTCTTAATTCCTCCCAACAGCATAAAGCCGCTCCTGGAAGCGGCTTAAGGATGAGCGTTTTGCAATTCTACAAAAGTAAGAGCAGCAAGATGACAAGCAGCACAAACAGGATAAGAATAAGGGTAAACTCTGATATTCGTTGATTCGAGCTCATTCGCGTCCGACTCCTGTCACTAGAATAGTCATTTACCCTATCCTATGCCGCAATACTAGGCCTGCAAACCGGACATTTGCCTATTTCAACCTAGAAATTGTAGGTAGAAGTTTAGTTCTCCAAGGCGTCCAGACTCTCTTCGATGTTCGCGGAGCGTAATCAGGTTCAGGCCTTAATCCCGCAATCGTCTTCACGGCTCGCTCAGCGGAGCGGCCCATATTCAACTTGGCGGCTCGATCTTTCATGACTGCAAGCCCCTCCGTCTCTCCAAGCAAATACTCCAGCTTCTCTACGAGATCATTCTCACCTTCAGCTCTAAGCGCTACTCCAGCCTGCAGGAGGAACCGCGCGTTATCTTCTTCCTGACCTGGTAATGGACGGTAGAGCAGTATGGGAAGCTGCATCGCAATCGCCTCCGTTGTGCTGAGTCCCCCTGCTTTGGTTATGACAAGATCGGCTAAGGCCATATACTCGTCGATATGATCTACAAACCCTATGGGCAAGATGTGATGTCTACTCCCTTGAGCGAGCTCCTTCAGCTGCTCCATCGCTTTATGATTATGTCCACAGCATACGATGAACTGGAGATTGGAAGTTAAGGCAGGGCTTTCCAGCTGTCTCAACAGCTTGGCTCCGATCAGCCCGCAGCCGCCTCCCATCAACAGAATGACAGGTTGATCAGTGCGTAAACCATGTTTTTCACGCAAATGTGCTATGTTGCTCTTCCCGCTGCTGTAGAAACGGCTTCGAATCGGAATGCCCGTCACACGAATTCTCTGTGAGGAAATTCCTCTTGCTTGCAGGAGCCTGCGCACTTGATCTGAGCCTACAAGATAACGATCCGTACAGGGATGAACCCAATAGCTATGATCCGTATGGTCCGTTATTACCGTTACAGTGGGCACTTCGATTAATTTCTGCTCCTTCAGGACTGAAAGTGCTGCAGCTGCTGGAGGAAATGTGCTGACAACCATCGTTGGCTGAAACTCATTCAACAATTCCATCATCCTGCTCGTTCCAAGTCTCGCAAGCATATGCATGGATTTGGATATTACACCTGGTTCTCTCGTTCGCTCGAATAGAAATCCGTATAGACTGGGCCATATGCAAACACCCCTTACGAACAAGGATCTGCCGAATTCATGGGTATGAGGATGCATCCACTCCATGTAGTCAACGACGCGGACACAGGATCTGGGGTATGTCTGCTCATAAGTTTCTTGCAGAGCTAACGCAGCTTGACGGTGGCCTTCACCATAGCGGCCCGTTAAGATGAGTATCCGCTCATTCATAGTCCTAGTCCGTTCCATTAATCGCCACTCCTTAAATCTTGTTATATGGCCTTCTAGCCAAAGCTCATCTTGTTATCCTCATATTAACCCAAAATGAGCTGTGATCAAAACAGACCTTTGCAGGTATAAGGGCTAGACCTAAGTCTAGAATATGGGGTAGTAAAAATTGGGCTTGACATGGATGGCTAAATTCAAATAAAGTTAGAATCATTAAATGTTGATCAAAGCGATGATGGAGACAAGTAAGCTAGGCTGTCCTGATCAGGGACGGAGTGCCACCGACTGAGAGCACCCCGAAGGAAACAGCAGCTGAACATTCACTCCTGAGCAGATTCTTGAACGCCCTAGATTGTATGTGGGTATGTAGAGGTTATCCGGCCACACACCGTTACCGTGACAAGTGAGATGCGTATATTCACGATCGAGCCAACGGCTTGTCGGGATAACATGCTCTAATTAGGGTGGTACCACGGTTCCCCGTCCCTTTCCAGGACGGGGGCCTTTTTTGTTTTTTCATAATCTAATCAAGGAAAAGGAGTGGATTCAAGATGAGTAACCAAGAGTTGGATGCGCTGCGTGGTCAGCTGGATGAGTTGAATCGTGAGCTGCTTGAACTAATTTGCAAACGGGGGTCCATCACCCAAGAGATCGCAATTGTTAAACAGACTCAAGGAATGCCTAAGTATGATCCTGTCCGGGAGAAGCAAATGCTCGATGTACTTGCAGCAGCAAATACAGGACCATTCGACGAAGCTACTATTCGTCATCTGTTCAAGCAAATATTCAAAGCATCGCTGGATTTGCAGCAAAAGGATCACAAGAAACATTTGCTCGTGAGCCGCAAACGCCAGACCGATGACACCGTGGTGAAATCAAAAAATGTAGCCATTGGCGGCGGAGCTCACATCATGGTCGCAGGTCCATGCTCAATTGAAAGCTATGAGCAGGTGAGGACCGTAGCAGCAGCCCTTAAAGCTTCCGGTGTTCATGTCATAAGAGGCGGTGCGTTCAAACCCCGCACGTCCCCGTACGACTTTCAAGGTCTAGGCGTAGAAGGGTTAAAGATTCTGAAGGAAGTTGCTGACGAGTTCGGACTTGTCACGATAAGTGAGATCGTTAATCCCGCTCATATGGAACTGGCTGAACAATACATCGATGTAATTCAGATCGGGGCCCGCAATATGCAGAACTTCGAGCTGTTGAAAGCCGCGGGCGAGGCGAAGATCCCAGTGCTGTTGAAGCGCGGAATCGCTGCGACGATGGAAGAGTTCCTGATGGCCGCAGAGTACGTTGTCTCACGCGGGAATACCCAAGTGATGTTGATTGAACGAGGTATTCGAACGTACGAGAAATGGACACGGAACACGTTAGACATCTCTGCGGTACCGATTCTTAAACAGGAAAGCCATCTTCCCGTGCTAGTAGACGTAAGTCATTCTACAGGACGCAAAGATATCGTGCTGCCTTGTGCAAAAGCCGCGCTCGCCGCTGGAGCCGATGGTATTATGATCGAAGTTCACCCAGATCCCCCAACTGCTCTCTCTGACGCCGACCAACAACTGACGATCCCTCAATTCGATCAATTCTTCTCTCAATTGAAACAGTCAGGACTGTTTAACCAGAAGTAAAATAGGTGCTGTGGCTCTTAGCATTGATAAGGACCCTATTTTTTGCTTATAATGAGGATATGATATAACAAATGTTAGTTTGATATAGCAAAAACTCTAAGCAAAAAAGGGGTTCCTATCTTGAAGCAAAACCGATATAACGTTCCGGCCCTCGAAAAAGGGCTGCTAATTATTGAAACATTGGCCAAAAGCGAACAGCCGCTTGGGATAACCGATCTGTACGCGCTCTGCGGCTTGCCCAAATCATCCGTATTCATGATTCTTACGACCTTGGAAGATTTGAATTTCGTAGAGAAATTAGCCGGGGATAAATACAAGCTTACATTGAAGCTATATAATCTGGGAGAATTGGTGTTAACCAAATTAAATATTCGTGAAGTGGCAAGACCGTTTATGGAGAAAACAGCGCAGGATCTGGGTTTCACCGTCCACCTGGCGCAAATGGAATACGGAAAAGCGGTCTACATCGAGAAAGTTAACGGTCCCGGGTTCGTCCAGTTCTCAACTAAGGTTGGCTTGGCTTGGTCGCTGCACAACTCCGCGATCGGCAAAACACTTGCTGCCTATTTGCCAGAGAAAGAGCTGGATCGTATTATTGAGATTCAAGGTATGGAAGCGACAACAGCCAATACTATGACCGATATTAATGTATATAAGGATTTTTTAAGAACGGTTCGGGAAGCAGGCTACGCAGTAGAAGACGAGGAAGGTGAATTAGGCATCCGCTGTATCGGCGCTCCCATATGGAACAATGCAGAGGATGTTGTCGCTGCGATCAGCATAACCGCGCTGCGCAACGATTTGCCAACTAGCAAATTCCAAGAGGTCGGACAATATTTAAGCGATATCGCTATGCAAATATCCCGCAGTATTGGATACAAGCAGTAGTAAAATCGACCTCCAACAGCCGTTAAATATACAAAAAACCTGAACGCGGAGTCCTATCGCGATCAGGTTTTTTGTATATTGGGAATCTATTAGGCCTTCTCGTTAACAGGCACTTTGGCAAAGTGATTGGCTACCTTACGGATAGCGGCGATCGTATCCTCAATGTCCTGCTCGGTGTAGAATTCATTCACTCCGAATCGGATCGCTGTACTCAGAATCGCTTCCGCATTCGGGCAATCTCCCTCACTATACGTCACACCCGTAATATCGAACGGAAAGTTGCTGCCCAAATAAGCTTGACGCTTCTGGAAGATAGGCTGCATGTACATAACAGCTGCGATGTACCCTGCCTGGTTCGGGATTCCTTCGGCTGCCAATGCATCACTGAATTCTTTGCGCGTGCAATTCAACTGGGATTCATCGATCCGCATCATGTAGAACCAGTACGTACAGTGGTTGCCTTCTTCTACCTTGTGGGCAGAAATACCAGGTAAGCCGCTAATGCCTTGAGTTATCCGATCGCCGTAAACATGGCGTTGGTCGCAGATCCAAGGCAATTTCTTCAATTGAGCAATACCGACAGCACCTTGAAGCTCAGTCATCCGATAGTTGGGAGCCACGAAATGAAGATCCTTCTGGACATCATCACCAAGGCGTTTGAAATTTTTGTCTGCGAATGCATGAGTTACCTTATAGTCCTGCTCATCGCCAGAGTTAACCGTTACGATTCCGCCATCGCCTGTTGAGATATGCTTGAAATCATTCGTGCTGAAGCAACCGTAATCACCGATCGTTCCAATATAGCGACCTTTGTACTTAGTCAAATAACTTTGAGCGCAATCCTCAATAACCTTCAAGTTATGCTTGCGCGCTATCTCCATGATAGGATCCATATCAGCCGGGTTGCCTGCCAGATGGACGACAACGATCGCCTTCGTACGAGGTGTAATTTTGGCTTCAATCGACTTGGGATCCATATTATACGTATTAGGATCAAGATCGGCGAAGATTGGAATAGCATTCTGATACAAAATCCCGATTAAAGTACCTTGGTCTGTAATTGGGCTGGTAATAATCTCATCCCCGACTGAAGTACCGATAGCGCCTAGAGCTACATGGATAGATGCAGTGCCGGAGGTAGTGGCTACGCTGTATTTGACCCCATAAATGTCATTGAAATCACTTAAGAACTGCTTGACCTTTTTACCGAAGTGATAAAATAGTGTATTCTGTTCCAGTGCTTCTACTAACTCCTTGGCTTCTTCAAGTCCGAATCGCTTCCCGGTTCCGAATGGTGTAGTCTTCGTTTTTGGTCCGCCGTGTATGGCCAACTTCTGATCAGTCATTGCGAATATCCCCTTTGCAGTGCTAATTTTGCCTTCATTATAGTACTGGGAAGAAGCGGTTACACGCCAATTTGTATATAAAAATAGGACAAAAATTGCTACAATAGAGAAAGTATGAACATATTACCGAGACGGCAAAGCGAGGAGCGTTTTATGACTCATTTCCCCATTTTCCAGGATAGTTTGCGTTTGAATACGTTTAAAAGAGGGGAGCTCCCGCTATTCATCACACATTATAATGTATTGAACAGCTATCCCGTTCACCATCATGAATTCGTAGAGATCTCGCTAGTTACCGATGGCAGCGGGACTGAAATTATAAATGGCGCTGAGCACAAGTTAAAGCCTGGCAGTATTTGTGTGCTTCTTCCGCATCATCTGCATGCTTTGACGATTGATGCCGGGAAGCCTTTGCGCAAGTTTTGCTGCATGTTCGACATCAACTTATTGTTCCAAGCCGAGTTCTCTGAAGTCGGTCAATGGCTTGTCCAGTTAACGGATGATTCCTGCCCGTTCTATGATCTTCCCGAGCAGGCTTACAAGTCAATCCGAGCAGCAATGTGCTCGATTGAAGCTGAATATGCTTCTGATTCCATTGGCAAACAAGGATTTATGCGGCTCAAGCTGTTGGAGACGATCTATCTCTTTTTCCGTCACCATCCGGAATTCAATACAGCAAGGCAGCCTATCGCAACACAACCCGCTGAATGGGAATTCGTGAAGTACGTTAACACGCACTTTCTCGAAGAAGAGCTGTCGCTCGAGAATGTTGCAGATCGGTTCGGCGTCAGCATCTTTGTCGTTCGTAATTCCTTCAAGCGTCTGCTAGGTAAAAACTTTCTGGAATACTTGCACCTGCTGCGTGTGCGTAGAGCATCCAGCTTGCTCGCAGCCACTGATATGTCAATATCCGAGATCGCCTATGACGTCGGGTTCTCCTCTCTGCGCTCCTTTACAAGAGTATTCAAAGAAACAACCGGCATGAGCGCATCTGATTTCCGCGATACTCACCTCACTCCGGATGAAACGCTTTAAAATGAGGAGCTTTTCCCGATAACTTTTAGTCCATTGAGCCGCCCTGATCCAGAGCCTCATTCGTATGTGCAAAAATGTGCTCCAACCCGATCCTCTCATCCAGCCCCGACTTTCTCAAAACCTCTCTAGGCTGTGACTGAATATTTGCAATCCACACTTCACCGCCTAGTTGGCTGATGCGCCTTACGGCTGAGGCCATGCTCGCTTCCCCTGTACTATCCATCATCGGAACCATGCTCATCTCCAACAGCAACACTTCAGAAGGCTTGCGGAACTTGCCGATTACGCCTTGCTCGAACTTGGAAGCCGTTCCGAAGAATAGCGCCCCCTCCACATGAACAAGTGTAACTTTTTGATCAAACGTGTGGGATGCTTCATCTGCCGCTACTGTTAGATGACTCATCTTTCTGACAAAGAACAGGACGGCCAGAATGAATCCAACCTCAACGGCCGTAGTTAAATCGAGCAATACGGTTATCAGGAAAGTGCTAAGCAGAACTACTGAATCGCTCGTTCTCATCCTGAGAATTTGGGCGAACTCCCGCCGCTCACTCATGTTCCACGCAACCACCATTAGGATTGGAGCCATTGCGGCTAGTGGAATGTTGGAAGCGTACGGGGCAAACAAAACCAACACGGCTAATACTACAAGGCTATGCACCATGCCCGCAATCGGACTGGCAGCACCGCTTTTGATATTCGTTGCCGTTCGCGCTATCGCCCCTGTAGCCGGAATCCCCCCGAATAACGGAGCAGCAATATTCGCTACCCCTTGTGCGATCAATTCACGATTGCTCTTATGGCGCTCACCCGTCATGCCATCTGCAACTACTGCTGATAAAAGGGATTCGATCCCCCCTAGCAGCGCGATCACAATTGCTGGTTGAATGAGCAGCCTGATTCGCTCAAACGTGATCTCAGGCCACTCTAAACCTGGAAATGTGCTGGGAATTGCGCCAAATGTGGAGCCAATCGTCGCTATCCGGCCGTCAAACAACCAAATTGCAAGTAGCGTGGAAACAACAAGACCTATGAGCGAGCCAGGAATCTTGGGTAGCAATCTCGGCGTTACTAAGGCCACTGCTAAACATACGATGGAAGTAATCAAACTGTATGGATTCAGCGATATAATGTGAAGTGCTATCTCCTTCATGTTCGGTAGAAAATGCTCATGTTTATTGATTCCGCTTAAACCCAAAAAATTAGCTATTTGCCCTGTGAAAATGATAACCGCAATTCCAGCAGTAAAGCCGATTGTAACCGGACGCGGAATATAGCGGATTAACGCTCCAAGCTTGAACAGACCCATCAAGATGAGCAATATTCCCGATAATACCCCCGCTATGAGCAGATTCTCATACCCATACTGAAGCACTACAGCTAGCAGAACAGGCACAAAGGCTCCAGTCGGTCCCCCAATCTGGAACTTGGACCCACCTAAGAGAGAAATGATGAAGCCTGCAATGATTGTAGTGTAAATCCCAAATTCAGGCTTAACTCCCGCTGCAATAGCAAAAGCCATCCCTAATGGAATGGCAATAATCCCTACAACTACCCCTGAAGTGATGTCCCTGCGCAAATGACTTGTGCTGTACCCTTCAAATCTTCCAGATAGCTTCACAGAAATCTCTTCTCTCATATATTTGATTATTTGAATATATAGAGAATATACATCTGCGTAGCAAGTCCTGTCAATACACAATCAGCCTTTGCGGATATCCTCTAACAAGGAAATCGCGTCAACCAGATGATTATCGAAAATTTGCCTGGCTACACTAAGCAGATCCTTGATCAGTGGATCTCGAAGGGAATATATTACCGACGTTCCTTCCTTTGTGCCAATGACTACACTTTTACTGCGAAGCACGGCTAACTGCTGCGAAACTGCCGAGCCTTCACTTCCAAGGATCGTTTGCAGCTCATTCACATTGCGATCCCCTTCGCTCAACACTTCCAGGATCCGTATGCGAAGAGGGTGCGCTAAAGCTTTGAAAAACTCTGATTTGAAATTCTGAATATCACGATTCATATTACAAAGCCCCTTACTCTTTTATCCTAATGTTAGGGTGATGATTTGAAAATTCGGATGCGTTTCCACTCAAATACACAAAGCCCGAACACAATAACCGCTGCCAGCGAAAGAATGGAATTGTACAGGAAGACTAGCTTCACACCAATTATACCACTCACAAATCCTCCTAATAAACTTCCGATAATACGCGCACCGACTAAGCTAATTAATCCGTACAATGTTTGTCCGCTTGCCTTCCATTCGGCAGGCATTTCTTTATTGATATATATCGCCATCGTAACCGACAACACAATAAAAGTCAGTCCATGCAAGCCTTGAACCGGCAATGTCCAATAAGGGCTTGAAATCTTGTAGAATAGAAACCATCTGGCAGACGAGGCCAATGCAGCTCCTATTAATATATAGTGAATCTTTACTCGTTTTAACAATTTATTAGCAAATAGGAGAAATGGAATTTCACTGAGCGAGGAGATTACCATCGACCAGCCAATTAACGCATTGCTGCCGCCCATTTCTTGTAGATGAATGGCAAAAAAGGTGTAATAGTATCCCAAAGTGGCCTGAATGACAAAACTTAATCCTAAATACATCAAAAGCTTCTTATTACGGAATAAGACCCAAATGCGTGTCTTCCGTTCACCTCTCGGATAACCGGCTACGGAAGGCATGCGCAGCACCAACAAGAATGCAATCGCCATAATAAAAGCGTACACCGCAAACATAGAATCTGTGCTTTCCCGTGCAAGTGTGCCAAAACCGACGGACATGATTGCAAATCCGATCGTTCCGCCCATGCGGATCGTCCCAAAGCTCCATTTGGTCTGTTTGTCCAATTCCTCCAAGGTGATCGCGTCACTGATAGCTGGAATCGAAGATTGAAAAAAAGTGATGACTGAAATCAGGATCAGACAATATAAATACTGATCGGAGATAGGAAATAATAGAGCAGTAAGTGCGCTGCCCAGGATCAAAATTTTCAACACATCATTTTTCTTTTTGGATCGATCGGCCATACTCCCCCATATAGGCTGGCCCAGCATGGCAATAAAAGGACCGAGTCCGAGCAGGACGCCAATTTGAGGCTGCGAAAATCCGGTATTATGTAAATACACGGGGATAAACGTTCCGAATACGGCCGCTCCCATATAAAGAATAACGTAATAAAGTAGAAAAGTATTGGATTTCGTACTCTCTCACTACCTTTCAATCGAGTTTATTTTCTACTTTAACAGAATCGCGAATAAATACAACAGCAGCCAAATCATATTGACTTTGGCTGCTGTCGGTAGCATCATCTCTATATCAGGGCTGAAAATTCAAGAGTGTCGCGAGTGTATCCGGTTTAATCGGGAGGTTAAGCTCAAGTTCCATGCCATCACTAGCAGCAACTCTGCTTCTGATATGACCCTCTTGCTGAACAACTTCCTTCGTATGTGCATTATCGCCTCTACTAATCATACAGGCAAACAGGAAGCAGGCGCTTGAGATTTGATGAAAATCAAACGATTGCGAGTCTCCAGAGTAAATCACAAGATCCAAGTACTTCCTTAAGCCATCCTCGGAAATTTCCCATTCGAAGTCGGTTTTTTCGCCCAACAGCCCGTACATCGCTTCTAACGTTACACGAATCGATTCGATGCATACATCTACCCTTCCGCCTTGCTTCTCAATCCGGATATTGTCCTGATTACCGCCTAGCTCAAAACGCACCCTAAGATCGGAAGCCACGATTCTCCCATGAACCCGATCCAGATTCGGATGCGTTCCCCCGCCGTCAGTGGCGAAATTAATGCCAAACAGCACGTTCCCCCGCTTCTGTACACTCGTAAATACCGCCGATGAATAGTCGTAACCATCGTGAAGGACACGCAAATGAATGTAAGTGCTCTGTGATCCGTTAGCTATGTACGCCAGTAAATTCCGGCTTTGATTCCACATAATATTGCAATTGAAAGTGCCCAATGATAGAGTGCTGTCCATATACAGCGTTGCTCTTTTCTCCTGCCCGTCCTCCTTTGGTTTGGATACGGGTTGATTCGACTCCCTATCTACCTGCTCGGTAAACAAGGAGTAGTATTTGTCTGGGCATTTAATCTGATTGCCATACCATGTGATGCCGTATTTAAAATCTTGCTCCGGTATAAATTCGACTTCCCCGTAGCAAGCCAACTGCAGAAAAGAAAGCTTTTCGGGCGGAAGCAGAGTTTCATAGGCACGGCTATGCGGACCGGACCATTGCCTCAACCGCGGGTGAAAATGATAGGCCACCATGCTCCAGGCGATGTCCAGAACCTCTGATACCATAAGACGAGCTTCGGCATTCTGAGTTTCCGTTGCAATGCTCGACAGTTCCTCGATGGAGACAATGGCATAGGTTGGACTGTTATACTCGCTGAATGAACCTTGTTGCTTGGTATATAGGTAAAACCGTTCCAATCGGTCAAGACCATAGCTCCGGTATCGCTCTTCCCCGAAACATTCCCCGGCGATTAAGGTTACGAAAGCTCCCATGATGGCTATATTCGTGTACTCCGGTCCGACATTTCGCTTGATAATGGCATCGCAGCTGTTATAAATGGCTTGTTTAGTCCTGTCCAACAATGGCTGCGGAAACAAGTCGGCGTACCGGGAAACAGCAAGCAGCAGCTGTTTGCCGCAGAAATCGGCCCAATTCCAATCAGGGGGCGACATTTGCTCAAGAGGCTCCTCATAGAACCACGACCAAATACCAAACGTGTGCGACGATCGATCGGTATCCTGCAACGATACCACTTGGTCGATAATGTGAAACGCTCTTTCGCGGTATTCCGAAAGCCCGCTATCCAACAATGCAACTGCATATAGGAGAGCATCCCGTGTTGGGTGAACGAAATCAGCCGCTTTTATGGTCGTATGATAGCCAGGGCTCTTGAAAGGTCTGCGAAGCATCCGCAGCTCCGGATTGTACTCTTTATGAAAGGAATTCAAGCTCTTAAGGAATTCGGGAACCCATATATCCTTCTCGATCCTAGACATCACACTTCTCCCTCTCTACATCGAATGACGTTCCAGCTTCTCACGCTTTTCCCATTCCCGATCTCTATACTCGCTTGGGGTAAGACCGGTAATTTTTTTGAAAATGCGGGTAAAGCTGTTAACGTTCGTGTATCCCACCGACTCCGCTATGTCGCGGATCTTCTCGCTGCTTCCGCTCAGCAGCTCTTTCGATTTGTCGATGCGAATCTCCATAAGGTAGTCGATGAAATTACCGCCCGTATAATCTTTGAACATTTTACTTAAGTGAGACACACTCAAATGGAATTGATCAGACAAATAATTCAGTGACAAATCGCCGTGCATATAATTTTGTTGAATGAATTGAATAATTTTCTCAATGGCATCATTTTTCTCCCGGTTGCTCCGCCGGTTTTTGATCCCATTGATATATCCGATCAAGATTCCGGCAGCAAAATCACGAATTTGCACCAAGCTTTCATGCTGCTCTAGCACTTCATGGACATTCTGAGCAGGCACCAGCTCCTCCTGGGACACCCCGATCTCACCAGCCACAACAGCAGCCTTCATCAGAAGCTGCACGATAAGCTGCCTGATTATGTCGGGAGGGACATTGGAGGAAGCAAGCGAATCAAACCAGATTCGCACCTGATGCTGCAGCTTGTCCTCGTCCAGAACCTTAATCGAATCGATCATGCTGTCCGTAAAGGCGAACAAGCGGTGAAACTGCCCGGTGTTATACACTTGAAGCTCATCCGCGGAAATAATCGTATTATTCCCCATGACGAGCTTATATTTCAATGCTTCCATCGATTGCTTATGGGATACATGAATATCCCGCATGTTGCGTACCTCTGCACCAATTCCAATCGTAACGGTCTTCTTGAAATGCTCTTGGACGAAGTTTTTGAGCATGTCGGCTACTGCGACCGCACGAAGCGCATGTTTCTCCACATCTTCATCATCGAAGCTCAGAATGATGGCGCATTGCCCGTCTTCCCACTCGATTGCAGCACCTTTGCTTTCCGCGTTGATCAGCTCTTCGGCAATGTTACATAAGGCATAGGCATACAGATGCAGATCGCGGGCGGAGGCAATGTCTGATTTCCGGTCAAACTCAGCGCTCATGACGATATAGAAGTTCGGGTGAAGCTGTACGCCTACAAGCTCCATGTATTGAGCGAAATTACGATTTTGCGCAGGGTAATTCGTCAAGATCTCCATCAAGAGCCGCCATTTCATGATCGGCTTGCTCTCCTTGATCTGCTTCTGCAGCTGCTCACTGTCCGACAATATGTTCTGAACCACATTCTCAAAATTCACAAACACATTGCCGTTCTTCCACTCCGACCCTTCGTATAACGGATGGGATTTCAGCTTTTTGGAGAGATTGGCGATAAACCGGTTGAGCGGGTTCAAGGTCCAGAGTCCAACAAGAACAGCTAAAATGCCGGCCGCAACGAATAAGACGGCAGCAATGAAGATCAGGGCGTTTCTCACCTTGATCAGCGGTTTATTTAGTTGAATTTCCGGCACAACATTGACGATTTTCCATCCCGTATAGGCAGAGGTTACGTGGAATATAGAGCTGGGTTCACCATCGACCTTCGCTTGGAAACTCCCTTCACTGGATCCACTCAACACTCTTGCCATGACTTCGGATTTACTCATATCTGCGCCAAGAAGGCTCTTATCTGCGCTCGATACGATAAGGCCGTTAGGATCGAGCATCAACGTATCGCCAAGACTTCGGTTATTCGCGTCTGTCAACAGCTGGTACAATGCTTCTTCCTTGATGTTGATCGCAATTGCTCCGCGCCTATACCCTGGAGAATGAATCAGCGGATACGTTCGGACTAACGTCACGACGTTGCGATAGATTGGGAAATTCGAAGAACTTAACGAGAGCTTGCGGGTCGGCAGCCAGCTTGAATACCCCTCGAACTTCTCGAATTGACGAATCCAGTCATGGTCATCCGGTGTTTGTTCATCTTTCAATGTATTTCCTGAGAACAGCAGCTTCCTGCCATACGAGTACATATCCAAGGAATAGACGTATTCACCGGAATTCACAATGCGGTTGAAATAGCTGCTGAGCCGATAAACGTTGTTCCGGTTCTCCTCTTCATTCATTTCGGAGTCGAAAAACTTCTTGATATCTTCATTTTCCAGCATCTGAATCGTTTCTTTATCAATCGTTTGCAGCATGAGCTCTATTTTATGATCGATCTGGCTGAGCAGCGCCATGTGGGTATTCGTTGACTCATATTTCAACCGATTGGTTGCCACCCAATACGATACAAAAGAGATCATGGACACAACAAAGAACAGGAGCAAGATCAACACCAAAACCGTCTTTTTCGTTGACCGGTAATGAAAGATGTTCATGCCCTGTTCCCTCCGTTTCACTAGCTGTTATTTGAAGTTAGCTTTGTTCTTATCATACCATTCCTGCGCCAATTGTTCTGCTTTGTCACCGCCAAGACGTTTCCACTCTGCACGGATGTCTTCGAGCGCTTTCTCCGCTGAGTAATTGCCTTGGGTGACGGTCTTAGCCCGGATCGTATCAATCGTCTTCTGAAAAGATGCTTTTAACTCGTTGATTTCTGTGACATTAGGTTGATAAGGGATGTCGCGACGGAACTTGTTCTTTGTTGCTATCTTAAGTGATTCGGACTCTAGCTTGGCGAGCTGCTGAGAAAGCGGATCTTGTGCCGCTCTGATCATCAAATCCTCGGGCTTTTCCTGCATGGGCTTCAAAACCGCATACTCGGATGCGTACGCGACTTCTTTCTTCACTTTATCGGCGTCCAATTTCTGAGGAATGCCGTTTACCAGTTTATGGTGAACCCCTTCCGTGCCATTCGTGAGTGTAAACCAGCCTTTTTCCATCATCCAGTCCAAATATTGAATCGCGGCTTTAGGATTTTTCATGTTTTTATTAAATGTAACATAGATGAGAGCTGGGGTTTCTTGATATAAGCCGTATTTGCCGTACTTCGTCGAAACGGGTTCGAGTGGAACCGGAGTTGCTTTTGCATCGTTCTGCAGCAGATCTCGGTTCATAGTAGTTGCAGTGCCGCCCCATTGACACATACAAATACCGGCTTTACCGGTGGACCACAGCTGTTTGGCCCGGGAGTTGTCTTTATCCGTAAAGTATTCCTTATCGGCAAGGCCCAGATCGTAGATCTTTTTCTCGGTAGCAAGCGAATCGCCGTAACGGTCCAAGGTCGGTCCGTATTTCATTTTGCCGTTTTCCAAGTACCAGTCGACCCACGTCGTGCCGTGCATGGCTGCGTACAAATCGCCAGTAGTATAACCGATGATCGGAACTGTATCGGCTTTGCCGTTTCCGTCCGGATCCTTATCCTTGAACGCCTGAGCGACTGCGACAAATTCATCCATTGTGGTAGGCGCTTTCAAACCCAGCTTGTCTAGCCAGTCTTGTCTAATCCACATCCCATGATTCGCTACTGTACTAATCGTACGTCTCGTCGTTACCGCGTACGTTTTCCCGTCAAAAGTAATATACGGCTTCAAGTCCGGATTTTCCTGCAAATATTTTTTGTAAACGGTGCTGTATTTCTCAATGTATTCGTCGATAGGCTGAATAACGCCCTGCGTGACTAAGTTGCCGATGTAATTGCGATCAAATTCCCAGATTAGATCAGGAGCCTGAGCCGAGGCAATTAAGACGTTAAGTTTGTCTTGGGCCTGATTCCGCGGTACGGGAACGACTTTCACATTAATGCCCGACTGTTCACGGATCCACTTAACCCAACGGTTCTCCTCGTATGTTCCCTCGTCGCTCGACACCTGTCCCCTGTCAAACATCGAGATGCTGACATCCTTCGGCAGTTTGTCGTACTTGTCCTCCTGCTTGCCATCTGTAGGGCTTGTGCTTGCTGAAGGTGAATCCCCGCTCTTCGTACACCCGGATAGTGCGACAACAGCCGCCAGACAAATCGCCAGCACCGTTGTACCCCATTTGGTTGCTTTCTTGTTCATGTGACTCCTCCTCATATTTTCAAAATAACCTACTTTATCACAAGGCTGCAAGGCCTATATGAACTTATCCTTTAACGGAGCCCATCAGGACCCCTTTGACAAAGTGCTTTTGCAAGAACGGATATACGCACAGAATCGGCAAAATCGCTATAATAATAGCTGAGGCGCGTACACCTTCAGGTGTAATGGTGGCCTGTGTAACCCCTTCTCCATTCGTCGTGCTGAGCAGATCGGAGCTGATGTTCTGCAGCATTTGATACAGCTTTACGGTTAGAGACAGCTTGTCAGTGCTTTTGATGTAGATCAGCACGTTGAAGTAAGAATTCCACCAGCCCACCGCATAAAATAACGTTAGGGCTGCAATGACCGGCAGCGATAGGGGAAGAATGATTTTCCATAAAATAGTTAGATCTTTGGCTCCATCAATAGAGGCCGATTCCTCTAATTCTTCGGGCAATCCCTCGAAAAATGACTTCATGACAAACATATTGTAAGCGCTGATTAACGCAGGCAACCAAAGTCCCCAATAGGAGTTGATCAAGCCTAACGAATTGATTAACAGAAAGTTAGGGATGAGTCCGCCTCCGAACAGCATCGTGAACAGAACGGCCATCAACATGACGTTGCGCCCCTTCAAACGCCGTTTGGATAACGGATATGCGGCCAGAATGGTGAGCAACATGTTCAGAGCGGTGCCAACCACCGTAATGATCACCGTATTCTTCATCGCTACAAACAGTTGCCCGTCTTCCATCAAGTTGATATAGGCATCCAAGCTGAACTCAATGGGCCATAGTGAAACTTCACCCGCATTAATGGCACGGCTGCTGCTCATGGAAACGGCTAGAATATTTATGAATGGAAACAATGTTGCACAAGCAATGATGGCAAGCAAACCTGCATTCAACCATCGAAACCACCGCGAAGAGCTAACCATTTACCACAACCCCCTCTCGCCCATGGCCCGAATCAAGCGGTTGACAAAGACCACCAGCACCAGGGACACAATCGATTGGAATAGCCCGAGCGCGGTAGTATAGCTATACTGCAGCCCGACAATCCCGCGACTGTATACATACGTACTGATAACTTCGGAGACGCTCCCGACAGCTGAGTTTTGCAGTGCAAACACCTGCTCGAATCCAACATCCATCATACGTCCCATTTGCAGGACGAGAAGAATGGCCACTGTGCTGCGGATGCCTGGCAGCGTCACATGCCAGATTTGCCGCCATTTGTTCGCCCCGTCGATCGCAGCCGCTTCATACAAATGCGAGCTGATGGACGCCATTGCAGCCAGGTACAGAATCGTTCCGAATCCTGCTTCCCTCCAGATGCTCGATCCAACAAATGAGATCGGCCACCAGAATGTGCTGGCCATGAAGTAAATCGGCTCCAACCCGAACAGCTTCAGAATCGAATTCACAACCCCCGTACTAGGAGACAATAAGGCAGTAATGATGCTGCCTAACACGATCCATGACATGAAATGCGGAATATACAGGAAATTTTGCAAAACCCGCTTGTACCATTCTGAGCGAAGCTCATTCAGCATCAGAGCCAAGAGGATCGGAACAGGAAATGCAAACACTAGACTGTACAAGTTGAGAAGCAGCGTATTCCTCAGTATTTGAAGGAAATCGCGGCTCGTGAAAAGCTTTCGAAATTGATCGAGCCCGACCCAGGGGCTGCCCCAAATGCCTTCCATCAAACGATAATTTTTGAATGCAATGATCTCGCCGAACAACGGCGCGTATTTAAAGATCAAGAAATACAACGCGACCGGAACAAGCAAAAGATATAAATATTTATCCCTGCTCCATTGCTTCCGCCAAGGCGGTATTTTTCTGCGAGGCCCGGCTGCAACGGTCGCTGCGGTTGAAAGAATGTTCTGCTGCCTGGCTGACGAATCCATAGACTCCCTCCTTGATATCTCTGTTATTAGTGATGCAGATCTGGCCGATTTGCCATTACATTGAAGGTAGCAGATGCGGAAATGGAAACAAATCATCACTTTTTGTTACACGACTCCTTATCCATTTTGGAGACCCTTCATTTTTTGTGATTGCATTCCTTTTTTGTTAGAGGCCTAATAAACAGGCCAAAGGGACATGCTACTCACATGTCCCCGAAGCACTAATATTCATTTAAATACCATACATAACAATATTGTAGTAAAGTATAAGTATAGCAATTAATATTTATATATTCAGATATATGAATTTATAAAAATTTTTGAAGGAGGTAAATGTATGTCTTCAACCGAGAATATGTGTACGGCCAACCATACAGTAGAGCCTCTTTCAACCAGACTCAAGGTAATGAATACTGGACTGGAGCATTTATCTGGTGTTGGTGCCGATCATATTTGCAAGGTTTGTATCTCTAGCGGTGCTTCTTGCTGTTCGGGTTGCCGTTTTTTAGAAGATGGAGTCGGTTGTCAACAAAGGAATACAAGCTGTACGGCCTGGTTATGCGGTTTTCTGAAGTTTATTTATTATGAGGCTGGATTAATCAAGGAATGGTATAAATTCTGGGAGCAAGTGCCTGGGCAAGAATATCGCAGGGATTTCACGCCTTCCGAATTCAGAATGGATGAGTGGATTAAGATTCCGAATATTCGCCATTTGTCAGAAGCATTTGCCTTGGATTTGGAGGATCAGAAACCGTACCACTACCCCTTCTGGATACTCGAACTAAAAGAAACACTTGACCGTTATATTGATCATATTCTTGAGAGTAACCATCCAGCTAAAACCAGGAAAATCGAAAAAAAAATTAAATATTTGACAAGGGAGTTCCATAGATTTCATGAAGTGAAGAATAGCATAATCTTAACAACCTAAACTTCCCTCCAACCGAGAACGCCCACGATAAGGACCAACCGGAATTTGGATCAGGCTGGTTGTTCCCTGAGGAGCCAGCTTGTAGATATCATCGCTAGTATTCGCATCAAATCCGAGAAGCGGGCGTCCCCCAAACCCAAGCGCATATGCGGCCAACAATAAACGTTGAACGTGCATTCCAGCCTCCATTTGTTGGATGCGGTAGCCTCGATACCCAAGCTGTGATTGGAGGTTGTTCCTGTCTCCTGCCACGTGAAAGCAAAGCGGCACTTGAAATAGATTGATATTATCAAGAGACATTCCTTGCTGCAGCCAAGACCGATGATCTCCGGGACGTACCTGTCGTAGCACATGAGCGTCGCTGTCATAGCGATAGGCGCCATCTGGAATGCCTTGGACGCCATAGAAACAGCCATATAAGTCAACACGAGGCACAGGTCTTTCTTGCGCTCCGTCCATATCATTGCGATATCGGAATGACAAGGTCGCCTCTTGTAATAGAGCGGCCAACTGAGATTGGCTGACTTCGCGTAAGACGTAATCCCCTTCTGGCGAATGCCGTTTACGGCAAGCCGATGCCAAATCATAGGACAACCTATCCACGCGAGGTAAAGCGTACACATCCTCCCCATTAGTCATGTCATTCTCCCGTTTGATCTGCTTGAACAATTGCACAGAATCCTGAAGAGATGCTTCGTTCATCTCGATCAGCGTCGGATACGGCCTTATCCTCTGTGACCTGACGTAATGATCATGCCGGACCGTCGGCAGCTCCTGACACAATTCGGATGCAGAGATCATTCGGTTATCGTTATTTCTACAGGCAACCCAATTCATCACAGGCTCTGCCGATAGCGGAACAACCGCATATACGCTCTCTTCCTCCTGAGTTAACCCGAGCAGATGATTGACGGCCTGGTCAAGAAACTGAAAGTACACACCGGTCGCAAATTCAAAACGTTTCGCCACTTCCAGGAGTTGCCCGATCAGTACGCCGGCGTCCAGCCCTTGAAGGCGATAGGCAAAGTTATTATATTTGAAAAAATTTTTCCAAAATAAGGTCGTAACAAAAGCGACGCCGAAACAAGACGACACGTCACAGCGGTCTCCTAGAGCCGTGGCCAGATAAGAGTCAAAGTTGCCTTCACGCAACAATATCAAACGGTGGTGCGCCACATCATAATGGTAAACGCCTGCTGGCAAATCCTCCATTTTCAAATAAATGTACAGTTCGTTTGGATATAATCCTCCTCCGGAAGGAATGAAGCGTCGGTAAATCTGATGTAAGAATACTCCCGCTTCTTCCTCAGTGGAGTCAGGGACAAGAACAGACTGACTCACTTGCGTGAGCCCATATACGTACCAGAGAAAGTGACTGATACTTCGAAGCTGCGGATTCTCGGGCGCTTCCCCTCCATCCAGCGTCAGCGGCACTTCCGCAGACAATTGGGTGGTCGGCAAGCCGCGATATAGCTTATATGGAAGCGGTGAGTCTTCCCAATCCGCCTCCCAGTCCGGGGGTTTGACCTTGTCAGGGTCAAAATGCAGCTGGTGCAGAAATGCTTTCAGACTCATCCTGTATCCCCCCTAAAAGTTTCATGGAAACGGATGCGGGTGCGGATTGAGCTGTTCAGGTGTCAGCGGCTCTTGCGCATATCCTAGTTCCACTGGCACTGTTAACACCCTCTCGAGCCCAGTCAAACGGATAAGATGCTGTCCGAATGTCATCGGCAGCATGCCTGGAATCAGCACTTTCACACAATACAGTCCGTTTCGCTTAGTCTCTGGTGTCGACTGGTCCACGACGATCACATCCAGGTTCAATCGGCGGAACGTCTGGAGGAACAAGTTCAGATCGTCGGTCAGATCGGCATACCTGACCTTTGGCTTGAATTCCTCGTTAAATGTTCGCAACGGACGATCTTCATCCAATAAAAATTGGAGGCGTTCCTCTGCTTGCGGCAAGCTGTACAACATGGAGTGGTCCTCCATGTCCCGTACCTGGAACGGATCGTGAAGCATTCGTTCGTACTGCTCCCGGTTCGCTTCGAATTTCTCGCTGAACGTCATCAACATGGCCGCAACCTCGTGGATCGCACCTTTCACCGCACGCACAGGGTCCGGATGAGCTCCGGCCGCGCAGATGATATTCACTCCCTTTTGCTTCCTGTTTTTAGCCACAACCCAAACACTTGGAATTCCATGCTCCATCGTCGAGTTATAGAAGTGAACATCATATCCCGCAACCGCCCGCAATCGCTCGACCATCAAATCCAATTCCCGATCATCGGCCGAATACGGATCAAGCCGCGGAAGTGGCAACTGTGCGTACCAGGTCAAAAGGAACGAATCGCGCTCCACCACTTCCAAAATACCGTAGAAAATCGCTTCCTCCAAACTGCCGCCTAATGCGCAGCCGTTGGAAGTCTCATAGACAAAACCTTGGCCGCAGCCCGAACTGTAGTAAGCGAGCAGCTCCGGCACGAGAATCGGACGCTCCTGCAAAAACGAGTAACCCCATACCCAATTGATCGACCGGTTGGGGTCAAACGGCTGGAACGGAAAATCTGGCCTCTCATACTGTTCCTTTTCGTGTACACCAACCTGTAGAGGATCAAACGCTTGCTCTTTCAAATTGTTGAAACTATCGTAGACCACTGTCCTTTTGCCTCGGGGAGATAGACCGCAGTAACGCTCCAGGCCCTCTAAGATCGCCGTCACTTCGCTATCCGCATAGGAATGAGTCCGGCCTGCACATCCCTCATCCCCCGAGAATAACGGGAGATTAATGCTCGAATCGGCAAAAGGTGACACGAGGTCAAGCATTTTGCCGTTCAAGAAGCCCGTCCGAGAATCCAGATACTCTTCGGCCAGCACTCCCTTCAGATCATCCATCGGACGGCACCGGTAACTATCGACGCTGATCTTTGGACTTGGTTTAAGCGAGATACGGGCCGCTGCAGCGGAATCGTCGGGCAATCGGCTGCAGACCGGACATAGCGGATCAGGCAAAAAGAGATGACGCGAGCTTTTCAGCGACTGCAGATTGACCAAGAACACCCGGCCTTCCGTTTGAGCCCGCCGACCTTGCAATACCCTCTGAGCTTCCGCCACAAGAAGGTGAGCCACCTGCCTGAGTCCCGAGCGAGAGGCCCACGGCTCACTCGGTATTCCCTCATTCGCCGATAACTTCTCACGCAGTTGCCACGTTTCTTTGCGGTCGTTACCTGCCATTAAGCTCCGCAGGTCCGCGCACTGGGAGCATCCCGGCTTACCCGGGCGAATCAGTGGCCCGACCACGCCCTCGCCAAATGCAACAAAGCCGCGAAGCCAAGACGTTTCGGTCTGTTGGAACACTTCTTCTGCTTGGAGATGAATGGAAGGATTCCACGCATCGTTCAACACCAACGCCAATTCAACTGCTTCTGGCACACCGGTTCCGAAATCGGACTGACGAACAAGCTCATAATGGTTGGACAGCTCCTCACACACAATATCCGTGAGCAGCCCTTCTCCGATTACTGCAACGATAGCGTTCACTGGCACTCCTCCTCTCGCAGCGACACGCCAAACACTCCTGCCAGCTCCTCTTTCATGAATGGTTCTGAAGCCAGATCGAAGACCAATAAACCCTTCTGCTTCCTTTTCAGAATATGCTTAACTGCCTGCAGAACCTCTGTATGCTCCGCCTCTTCATACGCATGGATGGCTATACCCTGCATCACATCTCGTTCCACTTTTACGGACGAAATCTCATATGCATCCGTTGTTAGAATCGCGTCTGGATTTTGAGCCTTCAGCAGCGCTTGCTGCAGCGCCTTTCGCAACGCCAATGTACGATTCAAGCCGACACTGCCGTACCAACAACCGTTTGTACCGACCCATACCAGAGGGAATCCTGTCACTTCCTCCCCCAAACCAATTTCCGGCGCTCCCTTCATAGTAGTCAATGCTTCCAAATAATAGCGACATCGTTCATCTTCTACCGTAGTAAGCCGTACCCGTAATACAGAAGGCTCACGAGCTTGCAGCTGCCTGCCCAGTTCCTCAGCCAAACACTTTTGTAACCCGCGACAAATGCCTTCCGCAACCGTTTCCCCCGCACCGACCCCTATATATTCGAACGGCTGAATCGGGCTCCCGAATTCCAGATGAAAAGGAAGCTTCGTCTCGTATAAATCGGCCATTCGCGACACGTACGCTTCGATCCCGGCCAGCCCAGCTTCCCTCCGAGCCTCTGTATGAGTTAACCCTGAGCAGACGATTTCCGGCAGCAGCCCTGCAGGTCCTTCAGACAACGGATCAGCTGCCTGCACACGGCACAGAGAGAGCGGGAGCTGCTTCAGATCTCCCTCCTCCCAACTATGGAAGATGCCCGTTTCTGCCGATGTCAATCGGCTGAAGAAAGGTATCATTCCGTTCGACTCCTCTTTGCCCAGATTCTCTTCGAGCCGTAAATCGAAGTCCGGCACCCGCTCGGCTGTTGGGCGTCCGTTTACGAGTGGATGAGGCAGGAACGAATGCCAGCTTCCTTCCAACGTCTCCAGATTCAGCAGGAACAACTTATTTTTAAGTTCCGAATCCGTCACTCCTGTAGCCGTTTTTAACCATTCAAATACGATCACGTTCGCAAGCATCGCTTCAGCCGTAGAGGAGGCGGCATGCAGCACGGGATCCCTGCAGAGCGCAGCATGGTGTACGCGGCGCCAAGCCGACTCTAAGCAGCCTTCCGAATCCGGATGCACCAGCGGCCCCGCTATACCCGTTTGCTGCAGAAACATGGCGGGGAGCAGCACCTTCTTCTCCTGCCTGCAAGCCTCATGAAGCGTCCGCAAGTCTTCGACATTACCCTCCTGCGATACGAACAGTACGCAATCAAACGACTGCACAACCTCACGCCAAGCCATACCACCCTCCTTCGGCAGGCAGATCTCCTCCACCTCGACCTCAGGATCCGAATTACGTGTATGCGCCACGAGCTCCGACAACCGCTGCCGATTAGTCGTGATCGGGTCTGTGATCAGCATGTGGAATTGGGGTAATCCGGAATCCAACAAAGCCGCGAAGAGCGAGACAAAAAACGGACCGGAACCGACCGCCAATACTTTTCCCTGACGATAAGACTGAAAACGGTATGCGCCCGAACCGCCAAAACTATCCAAAAATCCGATTTGAGAAGCATACTTTTGGAGTACCTCATCCGATAATTGATGCTGACGGTCTTCACTCACATCCCGGACAAAACCATTTCCATACAACACTTCCGCGATTTCATAGATCCGCCTCTGGTATTCGTCTGGCAGCCCTTCCGTCAAATCTTCCATCGTATGCTCGCCATTAAACACCGGTATCAATTTTTCAATCCATTGATCGATTGTGCTGCCTTCCATTCGAAGCGAGCCCACATTGTTCCGGAAATAGACGCCTCCATTTGGATCAGGGAGAAAAAACGTATCCCCTTTCACTTTCAGACGCATAGAAGAATTCAACTATCATCCCCCCTCAAACATTTCACAAGTCATTCTCCATCTAATGGTATGTATTACGATTTGTCCCTCATGCCAAAAAATAAAGAGACGCCCCTCCAGCTCGAGCTTGCGGGGGCGTCTCTTAACTCAGAAAGTGATACATTTCTTCAAAAAATTAGTGGCAACGGGCACAGTTTCCGCATCGGACACAGTTGCTGCAACGGACACAGTTACTGCAACGGACACAGTTACTGCATTGGAAACAATTGCTGCAACGGACGCAGTTAAAGCATTGGAAAAAACAATTGCTGCAAAAGCCTACGCAAAAACCGAAGCCAAATCCAACACAAAGGCGAGCGCCTTCAGGATCGTTCTGACCTTGACCCGCCGTTGGCGTAATACCGCTTGCATTGAAATCGCTAACTTTCAGTTTCTGAAGATCCTTTTTGAAATCCGTCATTAATAAAACCTCCAATTCATTATTTGAACTTGCAAATGCTCTGCAATATGCTATGAAATCTTCTCCGCTAGTGTTCCTGTTTACAGACACTTAAAAGTTAAACAATTCGAAAGGAACAAAAAATCCCCCTACAAAAGTAGGAGGAAAGCAAGTTGGTGGTTCATCTAAAGCGCTGATGGCGCAAAAAAAATACCGGTTCAAACTTTCTGTACCGATAAGTCAATTAATCAACATTTGTACTTATTTTTTGCTCGTTCCGAAATGTTCCTTTAGTTCTTTAAGTTGGAATTCACGGTCATGTAACCTTTTCCATTGTCTCTCTAGTCCTTCATTAATCATGACTGGGGAGATTGATTGCTTGATATACTGTTCATTCCTGTTGTACATTTCACGTACTGTAATTTTTTTAGCGCCAAAACTTCGTGAAAGCAATAGTCCGATGCGTTTTGTAAGCCTCATAGTCTTTTCCTCCTAGCCGACCAAAAATGTTGCGTATCCTTGAGGAGATATTTATGTTCGCACAATATTTCTTTCATTATAACATATACACCATGTTTATCGATAAGTTTATCATTCGCAATAACTAAGGCTGTATAATGAGAAAATCCTGCCACGCCTCCATCTAATACGATACGTAATGAATAGTATTTTCGCCATCCATGATCCTTCTTTTTTCCGGAATACTCGTACTCATGAATGGCATCCATAAAATCTTGGTTTTCATTCAGATTAACAACTGGTGTAATATCAAAAATAGTAATATAGTGGATACCTGTTATTCGCTCATTTTCATTCACTGTTGCGCCCCAGTTATTCATGGCACTGAGTATAACAGGATCAATAGGAGAGTTGCCCCAATCTTTCAACAATTGGTAGACTAATGCATTTAAATAGGAGCCATAGTCCCCTCGTAACGTTTTATTTTTATATAAGTGTAACAACTCATCAAATAATTCTATTGGAACATCCACTTTACTTTTCTTAAATTTCGAGATATCCCCACCCTTACTTTTGTTGGAAATCAATTTTTGATACATAAACTTAATGTCCGTATCGTTTGTATGCTTTTCTACAGCAAACAATTGAAAGGCCAGAATACCGTCAGTCGTTCGTATAATACTTTTAGACTTGTTATTTATTTTTACAAGCTTATTGACCAGCACCTTCTCTTGATCCTCAATAAAACGATACCGCCATCTAAATTGAAAATAGGGGACCATGAAAAATATCCCGCACAGAACAATTGAAAGCCCTGCAGATCCTGTAATTACATATTGCTTCCAAAGCGTATCCACTTCGGATATTTTGTTGGTTACGACTCCTGTAAACATCCCTATGATAATAAGAATGGCTGCTACGATTAATGACCTCGTTGGACTCTTAGCCATATCATCTCTAACATTCGTCCAGAACTGAACTTGTTTTCTCATGCAAAAAGTCCCCCATATTTTATGAAAACTTCCGTAATTCATATAATATAAGGGACAAATTATGTTATTGTAAAGACACAAAATGACAAATCTACAGAATGGAGAAAATCACCGCTTCACCTTATAAAACTCATAAGAATTGTTGTCCCGCTCCTGCTACTTACGCCATCAATCGCCGATCATTTATTTCATTTGCTTCTGCTTGGCAACGGTGTCCCATAGATCTTTTATCGTAAAGCTGGTGCTCTGGCTTTCTTTATACCATTTGATCATGAAATCGTCGATTTGTTTGCCGTCCGCTTTGTCCCATGCGCTTGTAACGTCTTTATAGGCTTGCTCGACGGAATATTTATCGCCGCTCAATACCGATTTCAGCCAAATATTGGAAATATCGCTGTTGACGGTATTAAAAGACGTTTGCAAGTCCTTAGGCAAAGCCGGCATTTGATCGAGAAGGGTAACGAAACGATATTGCTTGCTTGGGTCGAGATACAGCGATTGCGCTTTCTTATACAGCTCGAGCCCTGCCTTTTGCTCGGGAACGTCCGTATTGAACCCGTTTTCAATTAGCGAGCATTTACCCGTTAGCAACCGGGAGAACGACTGCGCGTAATCGCCTGCCCATGCGACTTCTGCGGTGTTTTTCGCTGGATCGATGACCTTCGGACATGCGTTCGCATCCTTGTTGTAATGTACGCCCTCCAAGCCCGAAAGCAATGCCGTACCTGTTGCCGGACGGTTGATGAAGTCGATATATTTGATCGCCGCCACGGGATCCTTGGCATTGGCATTGATGGCGGTCGTCGCTTGAACCGGACTTTGGATATCGGGGATAAACTCGCCGGCCGGACTTTTCGGGAAGGCGATCGGAATGACGTCGGCGCCAGGGACGGTTTTTTTCAACGTTTGCAGATCGGTGACGGTCGCGTCGAACCAACTGCCTACAAATACCGGGTAAATGCCCAGCCTCCCGTTCAAAAAGTCCTGTCTCCCCTTGGCGCCATTCTTGTCGTTGACAAAATCCTTATCGATCAGGCCTTCGTCAAACAACCGCTTTTTGAACTCAGTCGCCATCTTCCCGTTCTCGAATGCCCGGCTCGGTTGACCGTTCACGAGTCCATAGGAGTTGATCGGATCCCCGAACATCATGCTGATCGCAAAATCGGAACGATAGCTTAGCGCCATTCCGTACGTATTCTTCTTGCCGTCGCCATCCGGATCTTGTTCTGTAAATGCTTTTGCCACTTTATACAACTCTTCGGTCGTTTTCGGAACTTCCAGGTTCAATTTTTTCAGCCAATCGGCACGGATAAAAATGGCATAGCTCGGAAACGCCTCCAACACCCTTCCGATTTTATACATTTTCCCGTCCGGACTTGTTGTCGCTTTTTTCAATGCGGGATAATCCTGCAGTATTTTTTTGTATTCCACGCTGTTCTTGGCGATCAGATCATCCAGCGGCAGAAGCTGCTTTTGTTCGATAAGCGGATTCACGATATTGCCGTCGAATTCGTTAATGACATCCGGCGCACTGCCGGAAGCAAACAGCACGTTGAATTTCTGCGTCGCTTCGGTGCGCGGGATCGGTACGAATTTGGCGTTGACAGGGCCGTTCTCGTTGATCCATTTGGTCCAGCGGTTGTTCTCCGCCGTTCCTTCGGCAGCCGGAATGTTTCCACGGTCATAAACGGACACGGTGAGATCGGCTTTTTTCGCCGGAGCCGGTGCGGCAGAATTTGTCGGGGCTGCGGATGCGCCGTTTGTCGAGTCTGATTTGGTCGTATTGCTGCTGCATGCCGTAAGAACCAGGCTGGCCGTTAAAGATACTCCTATTGATGTTGCTATCCACTTTTTCATGCTTGTTATACCCCTTTCGATTCCCTCATTGTATTATTCGCACAGCCTTGCCTTCCATCCTTCATTAGCGGTTCGCATCACCTCCTTCAGGAAGGGAATTCCTATCCTTTTACGGATCCGATCATGACGCCTTTGATAAAATATTTTTGCAAGAACGGGTAGACCAGCAGCATAGGTACGATAAGCACGATGACCCCCGCCGCCTTAACCCCCTCCTCCACGATGTGACTTTGGTCGTCCGGCTGAACGATCAAGCTTTGCTGAAGCGCGCTTTGATTTTGGATCATTTTCTGCACCAGAACCGTCAAATTGTATTTATCCGTGCTGTTGATATAGATCAGCATGCTCACGAACACATTCCAGAAGGCTACGCCGTAAAACAATGTCAGCGTGGCGATGACGGGCAGCGACACAGGCAAAATGATTTGCAGCAGCAGCCGGTATTCGCCGCAGCCGTCCATTCGCGCCGCCTCGTCAATCTCCGGAGGAATGCCCTCGAAATAAGTGCGCAGTACAAGCATATTGTAGGTGCTGACAAGTGCGGGCAGCCAAATCGCCCAATAGGTGTTGATCAAGCCGAGGCTCTTCACGATCAAATACGATGGAATCAGTCCTCCTGAAAAAATCATCGTAAAGATCATGGCCAGCGTAAACCATCTGCGCGCGTAAAAATAGGGACGGGATAGCGGATAGGCGGCGCAAGTGGTCATGACCATGCAAAGGATAAGGCCGACGACCGTCAGCTTGACGCTATTTAGAAACGAATGCACGATCGGTGTTCCTTTGAACAGCAGGTTAAAGGTTTCCATACTTATGCCTACCGGCCACAAATTGACTTTTCCCGTTTCAACCGCGGACGGGTCGCTTATGGAAAGCGCAAACAGGTGCAGGAGCGGAAATAAACTTGAACAAGCGATGATCGCCAAAACGATGTAATTGACGGCGTAAAACAGCCTTTCTCCATTGGATGTGCGCATATTCACTCTCTCCCGATCAAGAATTCTGATAGTTTAAAATAAGCCTTGCTGGAACCGTCTTGCAATACTGTTCACCGTAACGATGAGGATCAGCGCGACGACGGACTCGAACATGCCCATAGCCGTAGTCAAGCTGAATTGGGCTCCTTGCAGCCCGACCCGGTAAATATAGGTGCTGATCACGTCGGCAATGTCTTTCACCGCGGGATTCTGCAGCACATACACTTGATCGAATCCGACTTCCAGAACGCGACCCATCGAGAGAATGAATATAACCATGATAGTAGGCATGATGCCCGGAATCGTGATATGAATGATTCGTCTCCATTTGTTTGCGCCGTCGATACTGGCTGATTCGTATAGGGAAGGATCGATGGTCGACATGGCCGCCATGTAAATAATCGCGCTGAAGCCCATATCCTTCCATATGCTGGAGCCCACAAAAATCGCGATCCATGACTGTATGTTGTATAGAAACGGAAACGGCTCCCCCTTCAGCCCGGTAATCCAGTGATTGAGCCAGCTCCCTTCGATACCGAAAATACTGACGACAATGCCTCCAACGATAATCCATGAATAAAAATGGGGCAGATAAACGAGCGTCTGCACGGTTTTCTTAAACCACATCGTCCTCGCCTCGTTCAATAGAATGGCAAGTGCGATAGGAAACGGAAACCCGACAAAAATTTGCAGCGCGCTCAAAATCAATGTGTTGCGGATGATCTTAAGCGAATTCGGCGAATTGAACAGCTTATGGAAATTATCGAATCCGACCCACTTGCTGTGCAGCATGCCGTCAAACAGGTTGTAGTCTTTAAAAGCGATAATGAGCCCTCCCATAGGCGCATATCTGAAAATAAGATAAAACGCCACGACCGGGGCAAACATGATAAGCAGCGGAATGTTTTGACGGAAACGCTTCCTATCGAACTTTCGGGTTAGTTGCATGCATTGGCTTCCTCTCTCTGTCGTTTTTCTGTCTCTTACTGTACAACGGGCGATCTGTCCGTACAATCGATCGTTTTCGCCGGATCAACAAAAATTACGAGCAAAGAAAAGAACCGCCATACACCAGATTAACCTGGTAGATGACGGTTCTTTATGCGTCAGAGATCGCAGCGATCAACAATATTTACAGATCAACGGATTTCCCGGACATGAGGCGAGTGCGAGCATCCTTCCGGTAGTCCCCGGGCGTTTGGCCGGCCAGCTTTTTGAACGATCGAATAAACGTATTCGGATGCAGGTAGCCAACCTGGATCGTAATCTCCTGAATCGAACGGTCGGTCTCAAGCAAAAGTTCCTTCGCGCGTTCAATGCGGATGCGGGACAAATAATCGATGAAATTTTCACCGATTTCTTCCTTAAACAGACGGCTGATGTTTTTCATTTGGAAGTCAAACGCATCACTCAGATGAAGCAATGACAAATCCGGATTCGGGTAGTGCTCCTCCAAATAAACTTTCATTTGGCGTATAAGCGCGTAATTGCTTTTCGTTTCACGAAGCGCTTCCATCTCATTCGCGAACTCCATCAATATGCCACGAAGCTCCTGCTGCAACTCATCCAGTGAATCCCAATTCGCCGCCGCTTTGTGGAGCTTTTCGACAGCACCGCTTGTCCAAAGCTCCTGCACATCCGCAGGGAGTTCCATAATCTCTTTATCCAGGAAAAAAATCATGTAGCTGATCAGGTTCGCCAATTCTTCCCGCATATATATACCCGTGCGAATTTCCGCAAACAGCTGCTCAAAATGTTCGAGCCTTTTGCCTTTCCCGGTACGGAGAGAATAGGCTTCGGCGCGAATGTAATGAATAAGGTCCAGCGACTGCTGCTTCCCGCCAGGCGGAATTTGCCAATAACCGATAACGTTCTCCTGACCGAGCGACGGTTTATATTGGAGAGCCTTCAAAGCTTCCTCGCAAACGTCATGTACAAGCTCAATCCGGTCGACGCTCGAGCCAATCCCTACCGTAATGCCAAAATCGAGATAAGCGGCAACCCAATGGTGTAGCTTCTCCGACAAATCGCGCACGATCGATTCCGGATTTTCTTCTCTCGAAACGACGGTGATTTGATACAGCACGGTTAATTGATCGTTCGCCGTCCATTCTGACCAGATCGTAACGTTCTTCGTTTCGGCGATTTCCTTCACTACGCTGGATAAAATGAACTTTAGCAAGCTTTGATCATGAGGCGAATAAGTATCGGTGAACATGCCGTATTTGTTGATTTCGATTACCGCCACACACAAAGTGGTGAACTGGTGAGGCATGCCGAGGCTGACCATCTCCTGCTGCCACTTCTCCGGAGTAAGCGGCCGGTTCCCTTCGATCCATTCGAAAAAGAAATGTCTCCTTCGGTAAACTAAGTCCTCTTCATGCCGTTTATGGAACGTATGGAACTGCTCGATCATATGGTCCAGCGCGGTATCAATGAACTTATATTCATCCTGGGCGCCTCTTCGAAAAAGTTCAACGCTTTTCTGTTGTGAGAATGCCTGAATTCGCTGCATGATCGATTGAATCGACTTGTATTTGGTCTTGGATACCACTACAACCCATAGGGCTCCGCATAGAAAGAACACGATGCAAACGGCAAGCCAATAATTCGACAATGCCGAAACGAACCGGAACACATTGCCGTCCGCGATCCCGCTAGAAATCGTCCATCCGGTATAGTCCGATGGCATATTCGTAAGGACGGATCCACTATCGCCCGTATCGTGATAGATCGGCGAGCCGCTACGGTCATTGATACGGATATGATTCGAGTTCGCCGTCGTTAATGTCTGCACGAACCGGCTGAGAGTCTGTAGCTTAACGTTTACAATGATAACCCCGTCATTGCCGGAATTGAGCGGTACATTTCGCGCCAGCGAGATGTAATCCGTCAGCTCACTTTGTTCGGTATAGCCCTTACGGACATTCGACCAAGAACGATTCAAAACGGGCTGTTTCAAAGCGTCTGAAATGGCTTGCTTATCGATAAAAGCATCCAGCGTGGACACAGAATAAGGCGTCTGCACCGTTCCGTCCGATAGCCGGTACATGTAGATGGAATCAATGAGCGGCATTGTGGCCATCAAATTTTTCACTCTGACGGATGACAAATAGCCCGAATAATAGCGATCATTGCGAAGGCTTGGGTTAAAGAACGCGAGCAGCGTCTCGTCGGCCGCGATCTCGTTCGTGATCGAATTGTCGATCAGTTGCAGTTGATTGTCGACGGATTGAAGCACTTGTTTCGTAAAAATGGCATTCGATTCGATCGCATTTTTGCGCGACAATTCGCTGAACGCCATTAGTAAGGCAAACATGAGAAGAGGAACGATGAAGAGAAAAATAGAGACATAAGAAAGCAGCAGACGGCGCAACCATATTTTGTTACTGGTTATTTTCTCTTTCACGGAGACTCTCCTCATTTATACGGACCGTTTTTTAATATAGTCATTATACATGAATTAGGGCAAGCGGTGTGTTGTCATTATCCCTTATATGCGCCAATCAAAAACAAAGGGCTGCCCCATAGACACCTCGTGTCTCGTGGGACAGCCTGATCATATCCGGCGCATACGGTTCATACCAAATCATATAACTGCCAACTTCCTCGCAGGCGAAATGCTATACCCCGATTATTTGCTTACCCGCACGATCATCCTCTCACTATCACCGCTTCACCTTATAAAACTCATGGTACAGCTTCATTAGTGCACGTTTCTCGATCCGCGACACATAAGAGCGGACTCCACTATCTGATTCCGAGATATGCAACCAAGGTGTAAAAAGCTGCATTCCTAGAACACCATGGGCAAACCGATGTAATTCTCGGCAAGGCAGGTCGATGCCGCTTGCGAGGATGTCACATAATCCAGTTCGGCCAGCTGGAGGCGATGCTCGAATGGGGAATGACCATAATGCCGGTATAACATGGAAGTCATATATCCGGAGAATCGCTCCGCCAGCCAGATGCGGCGCAAACAGGTAGCGGTGTAACTCTCGAGCAGTTCGGTTTTTCCGGACATATAGAAGTCATTCAAGCCTCGCGCCAGAACCTGGACATCCGCAACAGCCAGGTTGAGCCCTTTGGCGCCGGTTGGCGGAACGATGTGTGCCGCATCACCGGCAAGGAAAAGTCTGCCGTGTTGCATCGGGTCACAGACAAAGCTGCGCATCGCGAGAATGCCTTTCTGAATGAGCGGGCCCTCGATCAGCTTCCACCCATCCTTGGTCTCAAGCCGCGCATGCAATTCCGCCCAAATCCGGTCATCAGACCAGTTGGCAATGTCATCCTTGGGGTCGACCTGGAGATAAAGACGTTGGATCTCGGGCGAACGCGTGCTAAGGAGAGCAAAACCGCGCTCGTGGTTAGCATAGATCAGCTCTTGCGCTGACGGCGGCGCTTCGATGAGAATTCCGAGCCAACTGAACGGGTAAACTTTCTGGTATTCCTTGCGAGTGGTACTAGGAATGGCCATCCGAGTTTGACCGCAAGAGCCGTCACAACCGACGATATAATCACAAATGATACTCTCAAGCATGCCGTCCTTTTCCTTGCGGAAACTAATTTGCGGCGTCGGAGTGTCGAGACCGTGTAGGCTTACATCCCCAACATTGAACACAATCTCTCCTCCGGCTTTGAACCGCGCGTCAACTAAATCCTTGATAACCTCATGCTGGGCATAAACCGTGACATGCTTCCCGCCAGTAAGCTCATGTATGTTGATACGGTGACTTATATATGCGACATTTATGTAATGGGGGATTTAAATGTCTGATAAACCCACAGGAGATTACTTGCTCTCATCCGTTAAAAATTCATTGCGGATCCTAAATTCCTTCACAATTGAAGAACCTGAAAAAAGAGTGATCGACTTAGCTAATGAGCTGCAGCTCGGAAAAAGCACAATAAGTCGATGATTAAGCACTCTAGCCAGCGAGTCCTTCGTAATCAAGGATCCAGGAACTCAAAATATAGGCTAGGGTTAAGGATTCTTACATTAAACAGCATCGTCACTTCAAACTTGGAGATAACCCGTGAGGCGCGTCCGATCCTCAGGAATCTGGTAAACGAGACAGGGGAAGCCGCACATATTGCCGTGTTGGAAAATCATGAGGTCGTCTATCTAGAGCAAATCGAGTGCTCTCATCCGGTACGTATCTTGTCATATGTCGGACGGCGAAACCCGGTTCATTGCACCAGTTCGGGTAAAGTTTTCTATGCTTTTCAAGACAGGGTGACAGTTGACAAGCTGCTTCAGGAAAACTTGGAAGCTTACACGCCTAATACGATTACTGATCCGGAAATCTTGCGAAACGAACTGATCGAGATCAAACAAGCTGAATTTAGTTACAGCGATTGCGAATATTTACAGGATGTCGTTTCCTTTGCAGCCCCCATTCGCGATTACACGCGCAAGGTTATCGCCGCCGTATCATTAGTAGGGCCGAAACACAGGATACAAAAACATCAGCATACTGCTATCAGAAACAAAGTAATAAAGGTAGCCCAAGAAATATCTAAAAATCTTGGTTATTTAACCTAGCCGACGTGTCATGCATAAATATTACTATCGTACCTGTTCGTATTCCGTTTTTCTCCAATAGAAAATCCCCCTTAAGTGAAACATACAGTCTTACTCTGCATGTTTCTATTTAAGGGGATAATCTCACCTTGTGACAGCTCATCACTATCACACCTAACGCTTCACCTTATAAAACTCATGGTACAGCTTCATTAGTGCTCGTTTCTCGATCCGCGACACGTAAGAGCGGCTGATCCCAAGCTCCTTGGCAATTGCGTCCGCTCCTCCCCGCCATGCTCCAGGCCAAAACGCCCGATGACCACTTCTTTTTCCCGCTCGTCCAGTATATCCAGGTTTTTGTATATTTTCGACTTCTCTATCTTCAGCTGTACCTTGTCGACGACATCGTCGGCTTCCGTGCCGAGGATATCGATCAAAGTGATTTCATTACCTTCCTTGTCCGTTCCGATTGGATCATGCAGTGAAACATCCTTACGCGTCTTTTTCAGCGAACGCAAGTGCATAAGGATCTCTATTCTAATGTCAAACGTGTAGCCGTCCAAGTGAGCCTCGTTAGTACCAACTTAACGGAGATTGCATGTCCAATCAATATAATTACATCGATATCTAATTAAAAAACTTCATGTCAAATTTTTGTTAAGTCTAATCGGTTAAGCTGAGTCACCCATAATGATTAGAGCTGCCTTACATATTGCTTC
Source organism: Paenibacillus sp. J2R1T-4 (assembly GCF_059692235.1). NCBI lineage: Bacteria > Bacillati > Bacillota > Bacilli > Caryophanales > Paenibacillaceae > Paenibacillus > Paenibacillus sp. J2R1T-4. Next base: position 304,696 of record NZ_JCAUBA010000006.1, read on the forward strand.
CTGGGCAGTTGATCCACTTTCAATTATTCTCATATTATTGTTCGCAAAGTCGGCAGTAACAACTTTCGACTTATTTCCATTCGGTGAATCGATTAGCACAAAGCCAAACCCTAATGCTTTCATTTTTTCAACGATGACCCATGTATCCTTAATGTTTATTAACGGTCTAAAATCCCATACCGATATTTCATTCTCACAACAAATCCAGTGATCCCCAACTAAGGACCACCCCATAATCTTTTCACCTATTAAGGTATTTATTATTAATTCCTCTTGAGGATAATCTTTCTCCATTAAATCACCCACCGTTAATTTTTTGGACAAGATTATCACCAAATATACTAATGAAAATTTAAAAATATTCCAGAAAAGAAAAAGCAGTACAAACTAAGTTGTACTGCCAAATATATAAGTTAAACAATTTTTATTTCTTTTTCAGATTCTGGTTCAAATTCTTTGATGGATATATCAACCTTTTGTTCACCAAAGCGAGTAAAGTGATACATTCTAAATCCACTTCTTAGGAAGCTGAATTTCCTTCTAAAAAGCGCAGCTACAACAGGATTTGCAGTCGTAAAAAAGATTTGTGTATTTCTATGAATGTTAAGCTGTCTTAGAAAATCAAGGAGTCCTAATACATTTAAATCATCCAGATTTGCTACAGGTTCATCAAGCAACAAAAATTTAGGCGCAGAAGTCATACTTAAGTGCAAAGAGAAAAAAACAGATAATACTACAGCTGTTCTTTGACCTGTACTTAATTGATGTATATGATCAAAATTCTTATTACTTCGATACGCCACTAGTTCACCATTGTCACTTAATTTCAAACCTGAAAATTCCTTCGGTGAATGCAGCAACAAAAAAAGATTGCTGATTGATTTGATGTTTGCTCTTATGAAATTTTCACTATACTTCTCTAATTTAACTAATTTTTTAAGACTGGATATTGCTGTTAAACAGTTAGTCAAGTTAGCTTGATTTGTTTCTAATTCATTTTCCAACGAACGCTTAATTTCAAGTTGTTGTTGATAATTAGAATAGTCGTCCATTTCTTTATTCAATTCTTTACTTTCGGTAACTAGCTTTAATAAAAACCTTACCCAGTCTTTCAATGATTTAGATTTCTGTATACTTACTCCTTCATAACTAAGTTTGTTTAAAACGGTGTCTAGCCAACCATCAATTTTGTTTTTCTTAACAAACTCCGACTCGTAAATTTCCGAAAGCTCTTGCTTTTTTTGTTGTACTTTCTTGTTCTCAGAACTATCACTATTCAGTTCATTAATATTTATTTCTAATTTTTCTTTAAGTGGTAATAGTAATTCATTCTTTTCAGCCAGCTGTTTGTTCAAATATGTTTGATAATTAACGTAATCATATCCTTGAGCAGTATTCGGGAGAAAAATAGGATTAGTAATTATTTCTGAAATTAATTTTAAATTTTCTGGAGAATAACCCTCTATTGAGAGGTTAGTAATCTCTCTGTTTAACACTTCTAAATCAGTTTTCATTTGTTCCATCTGTTCATGTGCAAAAACTAATTTTTTATACTTTTTTTCATAATCCTCCGTTTGCTGAGCATCAAGCGTTAACTCTAATAAAGTCAAAGCGCTGTCTGCGTGCATAATTTCATCCAATATTTTGATCTCTTTAGTTAATTCATTTAGATCAAAAGTTAGCTTTACTAAAGCTGTTTGATGTTTCTGGATTAGAACATTTAGTTCAATTAATTTGGGATTGTCTGTTTTATTCTCCATCAATATTAACTCTTCAAGAGTAGAAATAACTTTATGGTCTGTTCCACAGAGTGGACATACAGGCTCATCGGGTTTCTGATGAAGGTAATCTCTTCCGAGAGCTTTAATTTTTGATTTAAGCTCAACTAGATAATTGTTCTTAGCACTTATTTTTGATATTTCGTCTTCAATGTTTTTCTGATCAGCCTTTATTTGTTGAATGTTTCGCTCTAAACTTAATTTCTTTTCATTTAAATCATCAAGTTTGTAATTATTAATTGGTGTATTGAGAAGATATCCATATCGTTCGAAAAACTTACTCACTTTTTCATATTGTGATTTTAACTGTAGATACTTTTGATGTTTCTTTTCACGTCTCTCAATTTTCTCTTTATTGAAAAGGTGCTTTACTTGAGCCATATCTTCGATTAGTTTATTCATAGTAATTAATTCTTTATGTACATTTTTTATTTCACTTTCAAGTGAATTCTTTATTCCCTCTTTATCCTTGAGATTTCTTTGATATACACTCTCAATTCTTTGAATTTCATTTAGTTGTTCTTTTGTCGATTGGATATTGTTTTTTATACCCTGTTCTTTCGCTTGCAGTCCATTTAAGTCTTGAATATTTTCAGATATAATTTCGTTAATTGTTTCTCTATAGATATCAATCGATGATATTTTTTTATATAAAGCCTTCGACCACTCTATTAAATTCGAAGTTTCATCTCCCTGTGGTTTCTTGAACTCTAGACTTATCATTTCAATTAATTCTTGAATCAGTTCTATTTTCGCTCCAATTGAAACATTATGATTATCGTTTGATGGTTTACCGAATATCTCTAATCTAGATTTAATAGTTTCAATTTCTTTGACTATCTTGGAGTTTCTTTCCATAAATTCATCATAGTAACGAACCCAATTGTCTTGTACTTTTGCCAAATCTTCTCCAAAAATAATTCTGGAAAATTCAGTTTTGTAATCAGGCTGATCACCAAAACAAAAAGTATGTACAGCCTCTGACGAAAAATAATTGTATTGATGAAACGCTTCATTTATTCTAGATATTCGCTTCTCACGATTCTTATAAAATACGCTTTCGCGATTTTTTTTCTCTAAATTATCAGGTAAACTTATTAACGTCTTCCCGTTATTAAATTTCAAAAATCCATCCCACTCATAAGATATATTGTTCTTAGATTTTAATTTTTCTCTCTGTATATCACCAGTAAAGAGCAATTCTATTGCCTCTAAAATTGATGTTTTTCCAGATCCGTTTGCACCCTGCAGTAAGTTGACAGAAGCAAAATTTATGTTAGTCCCTTCTTTGAAACAATGATTTCTATACTTGCTGCCAAATGATATTTCTTCAACCTCAGTATTACTAATATCTGATGAGCTATAATTTTCTTCCTTAGAGAATAAATCTAGATCCAGATTGGGTTTCACCCCCTTGCTTGATCCGGACAAATAATCATTAACACTTTTATTAGAAAACTTTTCAAAGCAAAAGAGCAAATTGTTTTTTTCTAGTTCTCTAAACCAGTCAATCTTGGGATCAGGAAGGTCAGTTGTTTCAGAAGGTATCTCATTAATCTGGGAAACAGGAACATTATTTTGAATTAATGAATCTGTTATTACAATTTTACGAGCATACTGCTTACTATTTTCCACAATTCCTTTATTCAGTTGATTAAGCATCATGAAATCATCGTTATTTAGTATGAATATAAAGTATATGTTCCAACTTAAATCCCCATGCACTTTAAAAAAGATGGGTTCAATGAATTTAATCTCAAAATTGCTATAAATTTCATTAGTTCTAGATATTTCAAGAAATAAGTCCAAGCTAATGGGAACAAAAAAATACTTACTTACTGGATTATCTTTAACTACATAATCGACTTCATAAAAAGATAAATACTTCTCATACTCCATAAAATCCACATTTATATTTAACACATCAAAAATGATTGCGTTGGATATCTTGTGAGTGTCAATCAATGAAAAATCATTTTTGTTTAAAACATCTTTAATGTTAAACATATTCATTTTTACCCCCTGTTAATTTGGGTCATTTCTCTAATTCTTGAAACAGCTGAAATTGTAGTATCTAATTGTGGGTAGTATGAAATATCAATATCTCCAGGCTTATATGTAAACACACAAATTCTATTATGCTTATCCAAATCAATAGCACGTTTTGCATACTCTACTGCTTGTTTTGCATCTTGGAAATCAAAATTAAAAGCAACATATGCCCCTTTATTATCAGGAGTACCTTTTGAAAATAAATTGAAATACTTATAGTTTTGGGACAATTCAAATTCATGTTCATTTTTTAAATCTGAAAGGTGTTCTGGAAGCTTATCTCTTACGCATTTTATCAATTTAATGTAATTTTCTGCGAGTTTCCCCCTATACACTTCACATTCTTCATCAATATGCACGGCAAGTCTGTCACATATTTCATTTTCATTTGCTATGAGTTGACCCTTCTCAAGATGCCCGAAACACAGACCAAAAAAGTAATCTCTAAATTCTTTAACATCAACTGGGAAAGAATATGCTGGATTATTTATTACCGTATCTATCTCTTCAAATTTAGCTTTTAAATTATCTTCTTCAGGTACCTTATTTAAACATTTTAATAGTCCTCTATCATCTATTTCATAATATTTAACTGCTTTTATTTCACTCGGTTCTGTTACATTGAAACCTGCTTGTCCATGTTTTCTGATCCTGATAAGCTGAGCGTTCTCTAATTTTACAGAGTACCAGATGTTAACTTTTTTCTTTGACCAGTAGCAATAGCCTAAACCTTGGTCATAATTTTCACTGATTAGAATTTTGTATTTACCCTGTAGCATTTCAACATGCAAGTTTTTATTATAAATGCAAGACCAAGGTGTCTTTATTTTCAGTTTCTTACCACTTGGTAACACAATGTTTGTGTCACAAGACCAGTTTGCTGAAATGTAAGTTAAATTGTTTCCTTGCATTTGGTCATACAAATCCCTTCTTAACGATGAAAAAGAAGGATTTCTAGGTTCGGTATTTAGTTGTGGATGGAGCAAGATTGTTCCGCTATTTCCACTTGTAAAAATATTGGTCCTATTAATGTTCTGGTTCAATGAATCAGCACAAATAATGGATAGTAATTTATTTTGGCTATTACCACCGAAAACAAAAATTGTCTTTCCTAAAGTAAGTCCACTTCCCTCACAATAAAAATTCGGATCGGACATTGCATGCGTTTTAAGTTGCGGAACCAAACACATCCGATTATCGTTTAATCGGAATAAATAAATTAGACAACCTACAAATTGACTAGAGTAAACGGGTTGATTAATTGAGTCTTTTATTACTAGTGCGCCTTTACTTTCCCATAAAGTGATGTATTCAAAAAACTTATTAGTCATTTCACCCTGACAAGATAGACACCACAGTTTTTTTTCTGACGGTTTTAGATGATCGTTATCTAATATTTCCTCAACTAATTCCATCGGAAAAGAATATTCAGGAGTGATCAATAAATCTGCATTCTGGGAATTCGCTTCTATAAGTGAATTTTTGCAAAATTCTCTATGTCTTGGTGACGCTATTGTCGGACCCTTGTCGGCAGCGGCGCTTATCTCAGCTTGACATTGTAACCTTAGGATAGAATACGAATGTGATTGTTCAGCATGAAAATTAAAATCGGGAATAATACTTCTATCTGTAAAACAATGTTCGAGTAATTTAAATTCAACCATGTTTCATACCCCTCTTAAGTAAATACAAAACTAATTCTACAAACAATAACCCAATCCCTTTTTTTCTTCCAAAATTCAACAAATAAATCCATAATTATTGCATATTTCTTCCAGTAATCGATACTAAAGTAGCGAGAGAGGACTTTCTTCCAAATGTATTGCGTAAAATAAAAAGCGCCAGTAAGCAGGTTTCTGCATAACTGGCGCCAGCCCATACCAACTTTTTTAAAATAAAATATATTTTTCATGTACTCAACAAGCCTTTTAACTCCTTCATTTTAAGCCATGGACGTTTACGGTGAAGCATACGATGGCAACTTGAGCAAACCAACCAATATCCTCAATCTTGGCGTGGTATTCACCAGCCATTTCCGAGATTGGTTTTGTATGGTGTCCCTCGATAAAATCTTCGAACAGTTTTTGATATTAACTAATTCGACTTAAAGTTAAAATATTCCTGTAATAATAAAAATTTCTCGTCATTGAACCTACAACTATTATCTCGTGATAAATGATACGGAATTGCTGAAGGTTCTGTTCAAAATAGTTTAATAACGCGACAAAAAAGGGAACCGAAATCTGGTTCCCTTCAATGAAATTTATTAAAATGTAAAGATATCAACTTGCAAATCCTTACTCACGCGAATTTCACGGATTACCTTACGTAATAAATCCTGCTTCAGATCAAATGTTAATTCCTTATCAGATAATAAATAATACTCGGAGGCTTCTTGGATAATGTTGAAGCTGATTTTATCGTTCTCTTCAATATTTATTCTCTCTTCAAGTTGTTGCTTCTGAGCTCTAAGCTGCTCCTCTTTCTGCTTAAGCTCTTTTATCTTGTCACGTACATCATCTACCCCGAAGTCTTCCTCCATTAGGATGTTTATTAGCCGTTGTCTTCCGTTTTTGATCTTCTCGAGTTCTTGTTCGATTCGCTGGATCTCAGCTAACTCAAAAGGGATTTGCTCTCCTTCTTCATCTTTTGTCGCTGCAATCTCCTCCGGATTCTTTAGCCATCCTGAGACGGTATCCCATACGATCTCATCGAGCTTTTCACAGCTGATCCGATTGCCGCAACCGTTATGTTTAGCGCCAGCAGTATTCTTAATATCACTATACTCCAGTACATATTTCCCCCAATTTTTACTTTTCCGTCCGGTTAACGTGTTATGGCAGTCTGCACAACGCACCAAACCGCTCAATAAATAACTATTTTTCTTTACACCGCTCCAAAGGCGGCGTGACTGTTCGAGCAACTTCTGTGCTAACATGAATTGTTCATCACTGATAATTGGTGGACTCAGAACAAGAATCCATTCGTCTCTGGAGCGCAGCTTCATTTTCACTTTGTCCTCATCGCTCCGATATTGATTACCGAGCATACCCTCTGTGTTCCATCTGTTCTGATAAAATTCCCCAATGTAGGCTCTATTCATGATGACTTGTCTGACTACTTGCCTATGCCATTGAGTTGCGTTTCGTTTGGTAGGCACTCCTTGACCGGTTAAGTATTTTGCTATGCCGTTAATACCCTTTATCCATTCTACCGAATTTGTAAAGAGCTCAAGATTCGTATTCGTTTATAATCAGCTGCTCAGATTCAGCGTCATAGTCATATCCGTAGATTTGAAAATCTCTCAGAACTTTGCCCTGGCGGGCTTTTTCTCTTCTGCCACGAGACATACGTTCATTGATTTTTGCTTTTTCAAACTCCGCAATGGCGCCCCTCATCTGATAAAAGAGCATCCCTTCTGGAGTACGCGCGTATTCTCCGTTAACGAAAACTAGTTCTGCTCTTTTCTCAAGCTCTTCCGAAACGATCAACTGGTTCATAAGTTTACGGGAAAGCCGGTCTGGATCTAAGCAGATGACTCTTTCTATTAGTCCATCCCGCACATCATTTCTTAACCTGGTTAGAGCTGGTCGATCCAAAACTCTCCAGACACGCCCTCGTCAATATATTCGATTACTTCTACGCCTGATCGTACTTTACTTCTACAAGCCCTAGTCTGTTCGCTTAGGCTGTATCCGCTCTTTGCCTGTTCTTCTGTTGACACCCTTCCGTAAATTGCGTCCGCCATCGCCGTTCAGCTTCTCCCTCCTGTACACTTCCTTCAGGTATTTGTAAGCATTTGAACGAGCCTCCTTGGAATATTCACCTTCGTGAATTCGTATCTCCATGCAACAAGCCTCCTTTACGTTACCACTATACGAAGACTAAAGATTGTCCTAGTCCTCATGCAGTAACATATTGGAGGCTTGTTATGGTGGTTTCAGCTATGCACCCTTCTGACATTAGAATCTCGTCTTCAATACAGCGTGCCGCGAATGTGGCGAGCTTCGTTCCTTTGTCCGGTGAAAAGGACTCGATCGCTTTAATTAACCCGATCGTTCCGATCGAGATCAGGTCTTCCAGGTCCTCTCCAGTATTGTCAAACTTCTTGACGATGTGAACACAAACCGATGTAAAAAATTGTTGCCGTGATATGCGACCCTCATTAGTTTAAAACTTTATTTAGAGGATATTACTTAACCCATAAGTTTGCAGCAGCAAATATATGCTTCCAATCTACATCTCGCCCGTGTCGGGATTCTTCGCTAAGACGAAGTCACCTAATTTAACTTGCTCGATGGAACGTTCACCGTCTTGAGTCACAACCTTGGTCCCCCACGGTGAAGCAATTACATATTCCCGCGCTCAGCTTTTTCAACTTCAGGATATCCTTCACATCCAGAGCCAGCTTCGCAATCGTCGCTCCCGCTCCACCAATGATGTACTCCCCGATTTTTTCTCCAAAGAAATTTCCTAGTTGGTAAAACACCGTCGTTAACGCTACTCCCGTTTTCACGCTGTTCCAGATACCTTCGAATTGACTCAGGAGTCCTTCACTGATTGCCGCCAGATAATCCTTCATTACATTCATATCAAATCCGCTTTTCACGAATTCAATCAGCGGATCGAAGAACGCCATCATTCCCGAGATTGTGTCCTTCATGTTCCAGATCAGCGACCACATACTCGTAAAGTGGTTCTTAAACCCTTCCCATAACCCTAGTGCGAATTTCCCGCTCAGCTTTACAATACTGTTCAGGATGTTCTCCATCGTTTTATCAGTGCTATTCGCGCTCGTCACACTCGTTGGACTATTCCCGTAACTGTTAGCAATATCGTTCGCCGTTAAGGTGACCGTTCTCGTTGTATAGCGGTTTTCTAATGCAGCTAACGCCTGTTCCGCCTCCATCGTACACGCGGCATTAACCCCGCAGGATGCAAGCAGTTGCTGTAACCCGCCATAATCCGCCTCGTAGCTCGACCGCAACTGCAGCTCGTAAACTACTTCATTACATTGGCTCGTATTGCACGCACTAGAGATTGGCGAGGTTAGAATCATTCCACTTTCAGGGGGTGGAGGATTCACGAATACCTTTCCATCCATCACGTTCAATTCATGCTGCGCTTGCGCTTTCTCCGCTTCTGTCCCGTTCGCCAGAATCTCCAGCAGGTTCCATCGCGTCTTTGCCCAGATTCGTTGCCCATCATTGCCGTTCAATATCAGGTCGATCAGGTACAGCCGATCCCTGCCCCACGACTGAGCATCTGGTTCTTCGCTCGTCTCGACAACATGCAACATGTAGTCTCGGATGTCCAGCAAATGCAGACGTTCCGAGGCTGCTACTTTTTCTTCGTCACTTGTATAAGGACTCAGGATCACACCGATCGTGTTTACTTTCTCTCCGGCGCGCGCCCGCTCATCGGCATCCGACCCGTTATCGTAGATCCATTGGTATTCCGCTTGTTGCTTTTGCAGTTCCAGAACACTTTTGGCCCAAGCCTGGTTCCCTTCGTTCCCATACAATAGCTCGTTCACCAGATACAACTGTTGATTCGCCCAGGCCACCTGGCCTTCATTCCCGGTTACGGTCAGCGTAATCAGATAGACGCGCTGGCTCTCCCACTTGAATTGTTCCTCTGCCCACGCTTGTACATCTGGCGCCCCATTGGCAATCAGTTCCTGCAGATAATCGGATTCACTTGCCCAATAGTCATTAATATCCGCCTGCAATACACCTTGATGTAGTAACGCTCATTGACGTTTACGGTCTTGACCAAGATTTCTTCCGTATTCTCAGCAGTTTGGACGGGTCGATTGAGATATGTGTTTACGAAATGGTGGGCATTTCAACCGGATTCGGGAGATACGATGGTGTCAAACTACAAAAAAGCCGCATGCAAGCTTCGTTCGCTTGCTGCGGCTTTTACAATTACGTAGCGACTTCGGGGTCTTGAATTGACTTCACAACGTTTACGAAGCTTGGTTCCGCATCCGGGGATTCCTCTGGTGGTGTGATCTTGTCCACATCATCCCGCATCACCACATAGGTCTTTGCCAGCATATCCCCTACGCGTTGCCGTTTCTTGGATAGAAGCGCTACAATGCCAGCTAAACCGCCACCAAACAGGATGGGATTCGCTTCGATTAGACGTAAGATATTACGTATGAGTGATCGAAATAATCCTGGAGGTTTGCCTTTTGCGTTGACTACTCGGATTTTCATTAATAGCTTTCCGATTGTCCAACCCAATAGACCTTCTAGCACAAATTGATAGGAAAACATGCTGATGCACCACAGCCAGACGGTATTATGATAGGTGTCTTCGCTTAAAGACAATGCTGGAATAGCGAGAAAAGCAAGCAGGATAACTCCGTCAATCCATAACGCTGCCCAGCGTCTTGCGATCATGCTAAAGCGGTAATTGGATACGATTTGCTCAATTGGCAATTTTATTCACTCCGTTATTGTGGGAGGACTTGATCCCGTCCGCACCTTACTCTGTAATACTTATTTCTTCATTATTTCCTCCGCAGACCAGAGAACGTTACCGTGCTGATCAAACTCATATGTCTTACTGACTTCCGCTTTAGATCTGGATACCACTTCATCCTCACTATTGAAATAATAGGTAATGCGTCTTATTCCACCATGCTGACAGTGTTCTGCCGTTTCAATACGGATCGCAGGGTCATCAATTATTTTGGGCTGCTTCATGAGAGCATGAGCCACTTCATCAATACCTGTCCATTTTCTAAACGCCCATTGTTTCTCACGATTTTCAAGGAGCTCGTAATCCCAGACGTCTTCATAAAGCTTTATTCGTATAATATCCTCTTGTAATTCTACGTTCTCAAAGCAGTCTTTAAATGTTGTAAGCACTTTTTTAGGTATGAATTTGAAATATTCTCTACCAAACCACATCATCCAATTCGAACCAAACCAGGCACCATCTGAATAGTGATTATGACCTGGATTTGCCTCTAGATCAACAATCACTTTGTCAGGAAACATCGGCTTAGGAATTACCTTATAGTTTTCTAGGCTTTTATTCTTTACTTCAAAATACTGAGTGTCGGTATTATTTTGCCAAAAGTTATCTTCAGCGGTATTAATGAACGATACAATACCACTATATTTCTGCATAACTTCATTTACGTATTGTATTATAATATTTACTGCACCTTGGTTAAAATTCGTTTTTATTCTTCCGGTAATCATACTGCTGCTAATGCTTTTTTTAAATATGAAAAATTGCCTATCTGCCTCAATAGCAAAAATGAACCTATTTTTTTTCTCAAATTCTTTTCTAATTCCTTTATAGAATTTACTTTCATTAAATGGGACTAGATTGGCACTCGTTAGAGTTGACCCCCTCATACTGAGGGGGTTAAACAATTTGAAATTCTTAAAAAGTACTTCAACTATAGATTCGCTAACGATTTCATTACTTATAATTATCTCAAAATTTAACTCTGACATATTCATTAATACTCCTCAATCTCAACAATAATATTTACGTCGGGGTCATTAGCATAACTAATTATTGTTTGCATATCAAAACGATCCTTTGTTCCTTTTGGAATTCTAAGATTTAGTATCTTCTCAGCTGTTTCGCCATCTACAGTAATGTCTCGATCTAATTCATCAATGTAATTAATTACCTTGTTCGTCGCAGCATATCCAGCATATGACGATGTACTCGGATCTAGGGATTTCAAACTTATTACCCTTATGCCTAGATGAAAATCTATCGTCTGAAAGTAACCTTCACTCAGCTGACCGATATTCCACCAATCCTTATACTCCGTCTTACTTAGATGTAGTTCAATGTAATTCCCCCGATCCGTCGCAGGGAAATCCCACATCCGATCACTATAGAGAAAGCCCGCTTTGGACAATGCCTCAAATTGTGCATCTGGATTACCGTAGAACCCGCTCTTAATCAACTTGTTCATTTCTGTAATGTTCAGCGCAGAGTAATCAATATTTTTTGCGGTATCAATTTGAATTTCTTTCGGCTGTCCTTTCATGTTAATCATGAACTGATCAAAATTCGGACAATTACTATTATGCGTCAAAATCTTCAAATTTGAAACATAATACGTATGAAAGTCCTTAACCCGGAAGTTGTAAACCGTCGTATGCTGCTCCTTAACCTCAATCTTGTCAACCGCCAAGTACGAGCCATCGCTCGTCTCGAACAAGTCGCCAACCACGAGGTCCTTCGCAACAACCCAGCCTTTGCCCTTGATCCAGAATGGATGCTCGTCCGTCGTCGTAATTACTTCATCACCAACGATAATGTTCCACGACTCCGTAATCTCCTTCTGGAACAGCAGATCAACTTCCTTGTACGCCATTTCGCCTGTGTCCGGGTTCTTCGCCAGTACAAAGTCTCCCAGTTGTACGTGCTCAATCGCCTTCTCCCCGTCTTGCGTCACAACCTTGGTTCCCGCCGTGAAGCAATTACAGATGCCAGCGCTCAGCTTCTTCAGCTTCAGAATATTTTTCACCTTCAGGGCGAACTCTGCGATCTTCGCTGTCGATCCCCCCAGATATTCCGCTACTTTCGCCCCGAAGAATTTCCCCAGCTCGTAGAACACCACAGTCAGCGCCGCGCCCGTCTTCACTCTATTCCAGATGCCTTCGAACTCACTCAGCAGTCCGTCCGCAATGGCGTCAAGGAAATCTTTCATCACATTCAAGTCAAATCCACTCTTCACAAATTCGATCAGTGGATCGAAGAATGCCATCAGTCCCTTGAGTGTATCCTTCATGTTCCAGATCAACGACCACAGGTCCGTCACATATCCCTTGAAGCCTTCCCACAGCCCTTGCCCAAACTTCCCGCTCAGCTTCACGATGCTGTCCAGGATGCTGCTCATCGTCACGCTCGTGCTGTTCGCGCTTGTCACACTCGTTGGGCTGTTCCCATAGCTGTTGGCGATATCGTTCACCGTGTTCGTAAGCGTCCGTGTCGTGTACCGATTGTTCAAGGCTTCTAGTGCCTGACTCATCTCCATCGTACAGGATGGATCGGTACAGGAAGCGAGCAGGTTCTGAATTTGGCTAACCTCCACCTCGTAGCTCGACCGAAGTTGCAGCTCGTATACTACTTCCTGACATTGGCTCGTATTGCACACACTAGAGACTGGCGAGGTTAAAATTACTCCGCTTTCAGGGGGTGAAGGATTCACGAATACCTTCCCGTCCATCACGTTCAATTCATGCTGCGCTTGCGCTTTCTCCGCTTCTGTCCCGTTCGCCAGAATCTCCAGCAGGTTCCATCGCGTCTTTGCCCAGATTCGTTGCCCATCATTGCCGTTCAATATCAGGTCGATCAGGTACAGCCGATCTCGCGCCCACGACTGGGCTCCCGGGTCTTCGCTCGTCTCGACAACATGCAACATGTAGTCTCGGATGTCCAGCCAATGCAGTCGTTCCGATGCTGCTGCTTTTTCTTCGTCACTTGTATAAGGACTCAGGATCACACCGATCGTGTTTACTTTCTCTCCGGCGCGCGCCCGCTCATCGGCATCCGACCCGTTATCGTAGATCCATTGGTATTCCGCTTGTTGCTTTTGCAGTTCCAGAACACTTTTGGCCCAAGCCTGGTTCCCTTCGTTCCCATACAATAGCTCGTTCACCAGATACAACTGTTGATTCGCCCAGGCCACCTGGCCTTCATTCCCGGTTACGGTCAGCGTAATCAGATAGACGCGCTGGCTCTCCCACTTGAATTGTTCCTCTGCCCACGCTTGTACATCTGGCGCCCCATTGGCAATCAGTTCCTGCAGATAATCGGATTCACTTGCCCAATAGTCATTAATATCCGCGAGTACGCCTGCGGTTCCCGTAGGCACATCCGTCCAATCGGTTGACGCCCATTTCCCGTTGTTGCTCCAGTTCGCATTATCCCAAACGGCCAACACTCCTGCAGGTATTCCAGGTGTCCACATATCCTGCGTCGTGATACGCAATTCGTAAGGGATATCGCTGCTCGCAGAACTGGAAGGTGAATACACCTTGATGTAGTAACGCTCATTGACGTTTACGGTCTTGACCAAGACTTCTTCCGTATTTGCCGGTTGTTGGGACGTGTCGGCGGAAGTTGGCGTTGTGCCCGCTTTGTATACCTGCATGTCCAGATCGATCCCCGGTGGCTTCATCAGCACTGTGACAGGTCCGCTATGGCTCCCAGTGTCGAAGTAGAAGTAGTCCACATCCTGCTTGCAAGCAATGCGTGCTTGATTCACCGAGCCGTCCATGGGCAGTTCCCGTGCTCCGCTCTCAACATCGTTAAACTCGGCATCCGCGATCGTACAGCTTAGATTCGTATTTCCCGGTGTTGGCGTTCCGGGGCCAATCGTGCCTTCGCCGTAATCCAGCGTTGTTTCTACTACTCTCGTTCTAATCGTGTCGCTCAAATCGGCATTATTATATGTGCGAACTAAAATATGAGTACCGGCTTCCTGCTTTGGAATAGGAATATTGAAGGTTTCGTTCGAGACGGCTCCCGTCCAAGTCAGAACGTTATTGATGGAGAGTTCCACCGTATGGCCGGTTGAAGTACCCGAAATCTTATTAGAGTTCTTGTATACGGGATTTACATTCAATACAGGAGCGGTAAGTACTGTTTTCAGAGTATCCGCGTGATCAAAGACTCTCACTTTCACTACAGAACCTGCTGATTGAGGACTTATCGGGAATTTAAATGAGCCATTCGTCGCGACTAATCCTGAACCAATTACAACTTCAGCAGCATCAACCGCCTCCACGAACCTGTTGGGGGTAGAGGTACCGGATATCTCTATATCATTACTATCAATCTTATTCACCAGGGTGGTAGTCGTCACGGTCTTATTAGATCTCGTGTTTGCACCTTCCGTCGTTTCAACACGAATATAGATCGTGGTCCCCAAGCTGATCGTACTGGTTAACGACATGCTAAAGCTTTCGTCAATAATGGAAGCATAGCCTAGCACATTCCTGTTCGCATCCTCCAGATAGGCATGCTGTGCATTGGAACTCCCTGTAATGACCAAATCGTCCGTATCGATTGGGTCGATTGATAGAGTCGGTGCTGATAAGACAGTACGACTGGCATATCCTGAAATTCCATGCACATCGACTGCCTGCACCACAATGTTAGCACCTAGAGGTTGCGGTGGAATTGATGCCGAGTAATTTCCATTGCTTGCACTAACAGAGGTCAAAGGAACGCCATTACTGTACACATGTATGTTGGTACCTTCTGTCGTACCTTCGACGGTCGTATCGTTCACATCTACCGGATTCAACAGTATAGCGGGCACACCTTGTACTGCAATGGTTTGTGAAGTATCGGCTCTCCCATCATAGCTGGTTGCTTTGACTGTCAATTGACTGCCCTGTGGAAAAGGATCGATAGGTATATTAAAACTATTGTTACTCACGATGCCTTGTGCGATCTGGTTGGCTAGATTTCCATTTGCGTACACATAAATGTGGTAGCCTGTTGAGGTGCCCGTTACATTTACCGATGATGATCCAATCGGTTTAATAGTTAGGGTCGGTGCTGTCAACACATTGCGATAAATGGATGTATCGTTGCCGGAGGCATCTCTGGCGGTAATCTTCAGTTGAGTTCCCGGCGTCTGCGACGGGATGGTCACCTCAAAAGAGCCGCCGCTATTCAGTTGTGTAATTTCTATGTACTGGCCGGCAACCAGACGATATATGGTTACATTAGACCCACTTGTATATCCAGTTACCTTCACGTCGTTACTGTCTACGTTGTTCACATTCTGCAGTAGAGGAGCGGACGCTACAATTCGAGTTTCAGACTTCTGTTGTCCGGAGTTGTATGCCACAACTTGCAAAGAAGTACCGGCAGGTTGTGGCGGAATTCCAACACTGAAATTACCGCTGACCGTTGCACTCCCAATTTGGATTCCGGACTTGAAAACTTTGACACTACTGCCGTCGGTAGTGCCACTAACGAACTCGTCATTGTCATCCAGAGAATATACGTACAGACTGGGAAGCATTGGTGTTGGTGGTGTCGGTGTCGGTGTCGGTGTTGGCGTCGGTGTCGGTGTCGGTGTCGGTGTCGGTGTCGGTGTCGGTGTTGGCGTCGGTGTCGGACAAGTCCAAGTGGTTATAAAGTAATGTACATAGTTAGAACTATAATTCCAATTGCTTTCCCCGGTGCAATCAGGAGAAGGTTGTGGAGGAGAGTAATCATTGTACCAGCAAACCCATGATGTCAAATAATAATGGGTATCGCCCTCCGAACTTTGCCATATACTTTCCAACTCGGCAGTTCCTGAACCACAATTCGGAGCAGGACCAGGGTCTGAGTAAACGTTCTCAGCATAGGTTGTGCTTATCGGGAATATCGGTGTAATCACTTGCATTATCAGCATCAATAATAGTAGTACTGAAACTCGTCGCTTAAACTTTATTTTCATAAAATGGTTGATCACTATATTATCACCCGATCCGGTTAATAGATTCTTCCTTCTTCCTTGCAACCTCAAGTTCACCAAACAGATATCGAATACGTGGCCGTATCGAAGTCCGTGGAACTGGCTCCATAAACCAAGATATAATATTGCGTATTCGCGGCCGCTTGAAAGGTTATATTCTCATTCTGGCCTGCACCGTTCTTGTTCCTAATCAAACGATTTCCGCTGCTATCATATACTTCAAGTTCATAGTTCTTGCCAGTTGGAATGGCCGAAACATTGAGTTGCACCTGGACCGTTCCCGTGGAACTTCCCTTGACAAAGGTGTAATAATCTTGATCACCGGGGGCAGATAATCGGGATGATATACTCTGACCCATTGTTATAGGAGTAGCCATACTTATCGTGTCGTTATAGGGTTCATTGGTATCCGTAATCACACTGCTTATTTCGACGGTATACGTGTTTAATAACGAATAATCCTCTGGTCCTGCACCCGATATTCGGATGTAATACTTTTTACCACTCTCAACGGGCAGACTTGCTTGTTCAATCCCTCCAACATGACGATTGATCGCCTGTAGTCGATTCCCATCCGCATTGTATACATCTAAGTTGTAGTCCTTTCCAGTAGCGCTTTGAAGAGAAACCATTGTGCGCCCTGTTGTGTTGGCTGTAAAGCTGTAAAAGTCTATATCCCCCGTGATGTCAAGCTTGCTTGAGTAGGACAATCCAGGAGTAAGACTGGTCGCTTGCTCATAACTATCGTTAGGTTCATCGTTTTGAGCTTGAAGCGTTCCTAATGTCAAGGTGTATTTGTTAATGAGATCTACATCTTGATTGCTCACTCCAACCACTTGTGCATAGTAAACCGCGTTCGCATCCAGATCTAACATAGCCTTATTTATTAAAGGCATACTCGTATCCACACCCGACAATTGGTTCCCATTGGCTCGATAGACTCGGAGTGCATACTGTTTACCGGAGGGCATGGTTAATTGCAGAGTAGCTCGACCTTTCAGGCTTCCTCCGACGATACGATAATAATCCAGATCATTGGCATAAGAGATATAACTTTGAACAGTGGAGCCGAAATTCAATAAGGGCGCTGTATCTCGGTTATCATTGCCAGGTTCGTTCGTATCCGGATTGATTGAGTTAAGATTAAGTGTGTAGCTCTCGCTAGAGTAGTCTGCTGAAGTCGCTCCATATACTTTCAAGTAAAAGGAAGAGCCTTGTTGCACGTTAACACTCAGGCCATTGATATTCCCACCATTGGCAGTTGCGAGCAACGTAGACCCGTCCGGGCCATAGATATCCAACTTAAATGTTTTCCCAGATGGCGGAAGAAGGCCTACCGTCAGCTTGCCACTGCTAATCGCAATGACCTTGTAATAATCCTGATCACCGGAATAAGATAAATACGAAGCCTTAGTCGAGAGCAAGGTTACAGTTGTTGCATTATTGACTGTATTATTAGGCTCATCGGTATCTGTTAAAAAGGTCTGAGTAGGTTGATAGGCTTCAATATTTCCGAGAGCTAAATTGTAAGGCTCAAGTCCATAGATGCCTGAAAAAGCTGAAACCTCAAGATAATAGACCGAATTACTATCCACATGCGATTGAATCGTCGCCTGCCCGTTGGAGATTGTGCTAGAAGCCAACACGGTTGTTCCATTGCTCGAGTACAAGCGAACCGAATACGCCATTGTTGAATTCAGACTAATGGACAGCTTCCCCGTAGCCGAAGCTTGGAAACGATACATGTCCTTGTCTCCATTCACCAGCAAATACGAATGAACGGAAGTGCTCGCCGTTACGGAGTATGCATTTGCGATGGTATCATTCGGCTCATACCTATCGAATTGAATCGTGGTGGCTGCGGATATATTTCCCGCCTGATCTTTGGCTTTAATTGAATAGGAATACCATGTGCTATCGGTCACACCAGTGACAGCAAACTGAATGCTTGCTGCGGATAGAGTAGTATTAAAGGTTGAATCGTTCCATACTTCATAACCAGCTAAACCCAAATTGTCGCTAGAGGGGTCCCACTTCAATAACGCTGTTCCCCCAGTAATTGAGTCTAATCTCACTACAGGGGCATTAGGCAGAGTCTTATCCACCATAGCAATGGCACTCGCTTCAGCACTGATATTCCCCACATTGTCCATTGTCCTGGCGTACACAGTTGTTTGACCTTCAACGTTTATCGCAATAGGTGCGGAGTAATCCGTCCACGTCCCTGCGGCTCCCAGTTTGTATTGGCTCTTCTGTACGCCGCTTCCGCTATCCGTTCCTGACGTTAGGGTTGCGGTTACATTCGTACTGGACCAAGCCGTTGTG